>NZ_JBVKBL010000009.1:0-355867 GCF_055657085.1 Streptomyces sp. NPDC107765
CAGCCCGCTGGGCATCGGTCACCGACAACGGCGGAATCTTCGGACCCGGACGACTCATACCCAACCAACGACGAATCTCCGACTCAGGTCACTAGCGGCGCAGCGCTTCCGCACCGGCGTACTGGGCGCTGCCGCCCAACTGCTCCTCGATGCGGATGAGTTGGTTGTACTTGGCGGTGCGGTCGGAACGGGACAGTGATCCGGTCTTGATCTGGCCGCAGCCGGTGGCCACCGCCAGGTCCGCGATCGTCGTGTCCTCCGTCTCTCCCGAGCGGTGCGACATGACGACGGTGTAGCCCGCCCGGTGGGCGGCGTTGACGGTGGCCAGGGCCTCCGTCAGCGTGCCGATCTGATTGACCTTCACCAGCACCGAGTTGGCGACGCCGGAGCCGATGCCTTCGCGCAGGAGGGTCTCGTTCGTGCAGAACACGTCGTCACCGGTGAGCTGGCAGCGCGCACCGACCCGCGAGGTCAGGTCCCGCCACCCCGTCAGGTCGTCCTCGGCCATCGGGTCCTCGATCGACACGATGGGGTAGGCGTCGATCAACTTGACCAGGTAGTCGGCGTGTTCGGCGGGGGTGCGCCGCACTCCTTCCCCGGTGTAGTCGTAGACGCCTTCGCGGAAGAACTCGGACGACGCCGGGTCCATGACCAGGCCGATGTCCGTGCCCGGGCGGTAGCCCGTGCGCTCGACGGCGGTCACCACGAAGTCGAGGGCCTCCTCGGCGGTGCGCAGGGCGGGGGCGAAGCCGCCTTCGTCGCCCACGCCCGTGGAGTGCCCGGCGGTGAGGAGGTCGCGGCGCAGGGTGTGGAAGATCTCGGACCCCATCCGCACGGCTTCGGCGAAGGTTTCCGCGCCGATCGGGGCGATCATGAACTCCTGGAAGTCCAGGGGATTGTCGGCGTGCGCGCCCCCGTTGACGATGTTCATCATCGGTACGGGCATCAGCCGGGCGTCGGAGCCGCCGAGGTAGCGGTAGAGCGGCAGGCGGTGGGCGGCGGCTGCGGCCTTGGCGGTGGCCAGGGAGACCCCGAGGATCGCGTTGGCGCCGAGCCTGGACTTGGTGGGGGTGCCGTCCGTGGCGATGAGGACGGCGTCGAGGCCGGCCTGGTCCTCGGCCTCGCGACCGGTGACGGCGGCTGCGAGCTCCGTGTTGACGTGGCGTACCGCGTGGTCGACGCCCTTGCCGTGCCAGCGGGCCGGGTCGCCGTCGCGGAGTTCGACGGCCTCGCGGGCGCCGGTCGAGGCGCCGGAGGGGACCGCGGCCCGGCCGATGGATCCGTCCGCCAGTTCCACGTCCACTTCGACGGTGGGGTTGCCCCTGCTGTCGAGGACGCGGCGGCCGGTGACGGAGGTGATGGCGGTCATGGGAGTCCTTCCCGTTGTCGCATGCGTGCCGGGTTCGGCTGCGGCGACGGTGGCGCTGGGCCCGGCACAGCAGACTCTACAGCAGTGCTGTGCAGTTGTGCTGTTTAGCTTTGCTGTTCAGTGCTGCTGTTCAGTCCCGCTGCGCAGTTCGGCTGTGCAGCTCTGCTGCGTTAAAATTCGGTATGCCGATTCCGGAATCCGCCGCCGTCGCCGCCGAACTGCGCACCGCGATGGGAAAGCTCACGCGGCGCGTGAAGCTCGAGGACCAGATGCCGCACGGCCAGGTGGCCGTCCTCGGTGCGCTGGACCGCAGCGGCGCGATGACGACCAGCGAACTGGCGGCCGATCAGCGGGTCCGCCCCCAGTCCATGGCCCGAGCCGTTGGACTGCTCATGGAGCAGGGGCTGATCACGCGCCGGGCGCATCCGACCGACGGCCGCAAGAGCCTGGTCGAGCTCTCCTCTGCGGGGCAGGCGCTGCTGGAGGAGGAGCGGGGGCGCAGGGCGGATTGGCTCGCGCGGGCGATCGAGGCGGAATTGACGGGGGAGGAGCGGGAGTTGCTGGCGCGGGGGATTGGGCTGGTGGAGCGGCTCGCGGCGCACTAGGTGTGCTGTCCCGGGGCGTCGGTGACAGGCAACCTGCCTTGAGTGGTCCTTCATTACGAGATGAGGGCCTTCTGACTTCGGTGTGGGTTCGGCTGTCCGCACCGCTCGCCGCCGCGCCCTGCGCATTGCCGCCGTGGCCCTGACCGCGGCCGCCGGCTTCACCCTGACTGCCTGCTCCGGCTCGGACGCCGGCGGCACGAAGGCCGCGAGCCACCCGGACACGGGCACGGCCGCCGCCGAGTCCAGCGGCGCGGGCTCCTCCGCCGGAGGGCAGGGTTCCGAGGCTCAGGCGGGCCCCAGGGCCAAGGCCGACGACAAGGCGGGCACCGCGGCGAGCCAGCAGTCGGGCAAGCAGTCGAGCAGCGCGCGCGCCTCGAACATGAAGGTCGCGTAGAGCGGCTACGTGCGTCGCCCCACGCAGTCACCCCGGAATGTCAGCCGGCGCGTTTTCTCGCTCGCTGAAGGGGCACACGCGATGTCAGTCCCCGGCTGGCCACCCCCGTCCAGCCGGGGACTTCGCTCCTTCGACAGCCCTGCTTGCGGCAACCGGGGAGGGGGTTGGGAACCGGCCGGCGAGCTGAACAGAAGCGTTCGCCGACGGTTCTCCGGGTCCCTCGACGCCTGCGGATCAGGCTGTGGCGATGCGCCGGCTTCCGCCTGGGCGGGGTCGATGAGGACGTGGGCCGGCATGCGTGGGGGGCGGCCAGGGCAAGGGCAAGGCCCCGCGGTGATGGGGAACAGGCTGGAGAAGCTTGCGCAGACCTTCGGAGCGTGGGGGACAGCGTCGAGCAGGCGGGTCATGAACCAATTGCCGGCCTTGACCGGCCCGACGGGCCGCGACTGTTCCCAGACACGGTCAGGGAGGGTTGTCATCAGCCATGACCAGGCGGTGAGGTGGGTCAGCCGCTGCTGGAAGTCCCGCCCGTCGAGGGGCATGCGGCTGCGCCGGCTGCGGAGCGTCTGTTCCAGGAGGCGGGCTTCGAGGGGCCGGGGCGGACGTCCGGGCCCTGCGGCGGAAGGCGGCCCGGTAGGCGCTCGGGCGGTGGCCGGTGTGGCGGGCGAAGAGGGCGGCGAAGGTGCCGGGGTCCTGGTAACCGACGGCCGCGGCGACGGCGGCGACGGTGCGGTCGGTGGTCTCCAGAAGGTGGCGGGCGCGGCGGACCCGGGAGGCCTGCAGATGGGCCAGCGGGCTGCGTCCGGTCTCTTCGGCGAAGCGGCGCAGCAGCGTACGGGTGCTGACCTGGAAGGCGTCCGCGAGCGCGGCGAGGTCGTACCGCTCGGCGAGGTTCTGGTCGAGCCGTCGCATGACCCGCTGGGAGAACTCCCGGCCGGGCTGGGGGAGGAGCCGCGGGTCGACGTACGGGGTCTGGGAGGTCCGCGCGTCGTCGACGAGCGCCAACCGTGCGGTGGTGCGAGCCACTTGGGCGCCGTTGTGCCGGCGGATCAGGTCCAGCGCGAAGTCGTACATGGCGCTGAAGGCGGCCGTGGTCGTCACCCCCGTGTCCGTGACGACCAGGTGCTCGGGCCGTACGTCGGCGTCCGGGCAGCGCCGGGCCAGTTCGTCGGCGTGCAGCCAGGAGGTGGTGGCCCGGCGCCGGTCGAGGAGTCCGGCCTCGGCGAGCAGGAACGCGCCGACGCAGAGGGAGACGACGGCGGTGCCGGCGGCGGCCTGCGCGCGGATCGCCGCGATCTCGGGGGCGAGCCGGGCGAGCCGCGCGTCGAGGTCCGTGTCCGGACGCAGTTCGAAACCGGGCACCACGAGGACGTCGACCGCACGCAAGGGACGGACCTCCAGGGTCGCGCCGCCGGAGGCGATGACCCGGCGGCGGGGCGAGACGACCGTCACCTGGTAGCGGGGCGCGTCCGGTCCGGCGACATGCCCGGCCATCGTCAACAGGTCGGGGACACCGAATACTTCGGACGCGAAGCAGTCCGGGTACGCCAGGACCCCGACCCGCAGCGCACCCGGCCCGACCCGCAAGGCACCCGGTCCGGCGTCCGGACCGCCACCGTCCTCCGCCTGCCGCGCCGCCTCCGCCATCGCTCCCGTACCCCCTTGGTGTCCCCGGCCCCGGGCCCGCCCGGTGTCCCCGTGCCCGGGTCGCCGGCCGCGTACCGCCGGCCTCCCACGCGGGTGGCGAGATTACCCCTGGCCTTGGCGATCCGGCCCCTCACCCGGCGGCCGGCGCCGGGACGAAGCTGGCTCCATGAGCGACGACGACGATCCGATCACCGACTTCGCCCGCCGGAGCGTGTCCGTGGAGGGGGTGGAGAAGACGGTGTACGTGGCCGGGGCCGGGCCCGCCGTCGTGGTGCTGCCCGAGATGCCGGGGATCAGTCCCGACGTCCTGCGGCTCGCGCGCTGGGTGCGGGACGCCGGCTTCACCGTCCATGTGCCCTCGCTGTTCGGGTCGGACGGCGCCTTCCCCACGGTCGAGGGCGGCCGGGAGGTCGTCCGCCGTGCCTGTGTCAGCGCGGAGTTCCGCGCCTTCGCCGGGGTGGCACCAGTCCGGTGACGCTGTGGCTGCGCGGCCTGGCGCGGCAGGCCCACACCGCGTGCGGTGGGCCGGGGGTGGGCGCGATCGGCCTGTGCTTCACCGGCAACTTCGCCCTCACCATGGCCCTGGAGCCGGCGGTGATCGCCCCGGTGGTCAACCACCCGTCGCTGCCGCTCGACGACCCCGGCGGACTCGAACTCGACGCGGCGGACGCGCACGCGGTGCGCGACCGGCTCCACCGTGACGGACTCACCGTCCTCGCCTACCGCTTCGAGGGCGACCGCTGGTGCACGGGGCAGCGCTTCGCCGCCTACCGCGCGCTGCTCGGCGACGCCTTCGACGGGCGCGTCCTCCCGGACAGCGCCGCCAACCCGGCCCCGCCGCCCTTCTTCGCCGACCTGGTCGGCACCCCGCACAGCGTTGTCACCGCCCACTTCGTCGACGAGGCCGGCCATCCCACGGTCCGGGCCCGCGACGAGATCCTCGCCTTCCTCACCGACCGCCTGCACCCGCACGGGCAGCGACCGCTGCCCGCCACCTGACCGGGCCCTGATCCGCCGGCCGCCGCTACCTCGCCGCGGTGTGCGGGTCGGCCCGTTCGGATCCCGCACGGGATCCGAACGGGCCGACCGTTACCCGGGCGGCCTCAATTCCACGGGTCGGTGAACGACCGGCCGGGCACCGGCTTGGCGATGACTGCGACGGCGATGAAGAAATTGACCTGGCCGATCGCGAACATCAGCGTGGCGAGCGCCTTGGCCTCATAGTGTTCCGCTGCCTGGGCATACAGCTCGTCGGAGACCCTCTCGCCGTGCGCGGACGGTTGAAGCACGGCTTCCACGAGTGCCAGCGCGGCACGCTCGGCACCGGTGAAGTACGGCGAGTCCTGCCAGGAAGCCACCGACGTGATGCGCTCCTCCGACTCCCCGGCCTTGCGCAGGAAGCCCGTGTGCAGAACCGTCAGGTAAGTGCTGCCGACGATCTGGCCGGCACGCAGCTGGACCAGACTGATCGTGGAGCGCGGTACCGAACCGTTCCCGGTGACCTTGAACAGCGCCGCCGACACCGCCGCCAGCTCGGGCACGAGCTCCGCAGGGTCCTCAGTCATCCGCGGAACCATCGGGACCTCCGCCGTGATCGAACGCGTTTCCATCGCCGTCTCCTTAGGGCTTTCGTGTTGCTGTCACTGCCCTGACGGATCGCGGCGGAGAAATGTGACCGATGGAAGACAGTCGTTTGTTCCGGCTGGAGATTGACCGTCGGACGGGCCCGGGGCCCCTGGTCCATCCTTCCCCGGAGACCTCCTTGCTTCAGTCAGTGGCGGGTGCGTGCGTCGTCGGCGCCGCGGCGTGGTGCCGTTGCCCAGGACGGACGCCAGGCCGGCTCGGGGACGGGCGTCAGGGTGGCGAAGTGGTTGATGATCGCCTGAAGCCCCGGGTGCGGATTCGTTCTGGGGAACATGAGGGAGAGCGGGTAGGCGAGCGTCGGGTTCACGATCGGGATGCGGCGTAGGTCGTAAGTCGTCGGCCAGATGTACCGGTCGCGCGCGCTGACGAGGGTGGCCACGTCGGCGGAGTCCGCGAGGGCGTCGAGGAGTACCTCGTTACCGAAGTTCGGGCCCGCCGCGTCGATGCGGAGGTCGAATCCGGTGGCGAGCTGGTCGTAGAACTCTCCCCATTCGCTTCGGGGCGCGATACCAGGCACCCAGATCCGGAGCTTGCGCAGTTGGGGTGGTGTCAGGGTGCGTGCGGAGGCGAGCGGATGTCTGGGGCCGACGAGGAGTTCCAGTGGGGAGTCGAAGGCGTGGATCATGCGCA
Organism: Streptomyces sp. NPDC107765; assembly: GCF_055657085.1. NCBI lineage: Bacteria > Bacillati > Actinomycetota > Actinomycetes > Kitasatosporales > Streptomycetaceae > Streptomyces > Streptomyces sp. NPDC107765. The sequence goes on from NZ_JBVKBL010000009.1 coordinate 6,290, forward strand.
CGTCGCGCGGCAGCGTGGCCGGATCGGTGACGGTGCGGAACGAGGCGTCGAGTTCGCCTGCCTGGACGGCGGCGGCCACCTCGTGGGGGTCGTTGACCCTGAGGGTCACCACGTCGAGGTCGGTTTCGGGATGCGACCGCCAATAGTCGTGCAGAAGGACGGCCTGCGCGGTCCGGAAGCCGAGAACGTCGATCCGAAGGGCCCGCGAGCCCGGCGTGACCGCGGTGACGGCGCGATCGACCCCCGCGACGATACTCCGTGCGTGCGACAGGAACGCCTGGCCGTCGAGGGTCAGTTGAACCCCTCGGGCGGTACGGGTGAACAGGCGGACCTCCAGCTCGCGCTCCAGGGCGGCGATCCGCTTCGAGACCGCTTGTTGGGTCACGCCCAGCTCGTCGGCCGCGTGCTGCAACTGTCCGAGCTCGGCCGCCCGGACGAACGATCGCACTGCCTCGGTATCCATGGGTCCAGCCTAGGCCCACCCAACCGATCGTTGTGGCTCGACGGAAGGCGGTTGTTTGATCCTGCGCCCTTGTAGCCGATGTGATGCACGGACCCAAACATCGGTTGTTGCGGAGGAGTGTAGTGCGCGTGACATGGGGGTCCGGTTTCGGCTGGCTGTGGTCGGCGTACGCCGTCAGCACGTACGGCACGTGGATAGCCTTCGGAGCGTTTCCGCTCATCGCGGTCCGAGTGCTGCACTCGCCGGCGTTCGCGGTTTCGCTACTGGAGGCAGCCGGGCTTGCCGTCGCGGCGATCGTTGCGTTCCCGCTCGGGCCGTGGGTCGAGCACCGGGCCAAGCGGCCGGTGATGATCGCGATGGACCTGACTCGGTTCCTCGCGATGGCGAGTGTCCCGATCGCCTACTTCCTCGGCTTGCTGTCCTACGGCCACCTGCTGGTCGTCTCGGTCATCTCCGGCACCGCGGGCATCGCCTTCACCGCCGCATCCGGCGCGTACCTGAAATACCTCGTCCGCAGCGAGCACCTCCTTTCCGCGAACGGGAGATTCGAGGGCACGAGCTGGGTGGCGACCGCGGCCGGCCCGCCCCTCGGCGGCGCGCTCGTCGGGCTGCTCGGCCCGGTCATCACGGTCATGGCCGACGCCCTCAGCTACCTGCTGTCCGCGCTCGCGGTCCTGCGCATCCGCGGCGGCGACGTCGCGGCACCCCGCGACCCGGCCGCCAGGGCGCGCGGAGCCGACCTTCTTGGCGGCTGGCGGTTCATCCTCCACGACCGCGCACTTCGGCGCCTGTTCCTCAACTCCATCCTGGTCAGCGGCCTCATCATGGCCACCGTCCCGCTCCTTGCCGTCCTCCTGCTGGGCGCATACCACTTCCCGGCCTGGCAGTACGGTCTTGCCTTCGGCATCCCGGCACTCGGCGGCTTCGTGGGCGCCCGCCTCTCCGCACGCCTCGTGCAGCGTTACGGCCGGCACCGCGTCATGACCGCCTCCGGCTGGCTGCGGTCGCTCTTCCCGCTCGGTCTCGCGTTCATCCGTCCCGGCATCCCCGGACTCCTCACCGTGATCATCGTCGAGGGTCTGTTGATCACCTGTATGGGCATCTTCAACCCGATCTACGCCACGGAACGCCTGCAACGGACTCCCGCGGATCATGCCGCCCGAGTCCTCAGCACATGGAGTGTCAGCAGCAAACTCGTCCAGGCCGCTCTCATGGTGACCTGGGGCATCCTCGCCACACTCACCAGCCCCCTGGCCGCGATCACCCTCTCCGGCGTCCTCCTGCTCGCCACCCCGCTCCTGCTCCCCCAACGGACACACTTCTCCGCCCTCGAACCCACCGTGTCGGCCGCAGAGATCCCGGCCGCATGACGCACCACAACTCACGCAACCCACTGCAACTCACCTCAACGTCCCGCTCCCCCCCCGCGACGGTCGAGTGCGGCCCGGCGGAGGCTGCGTCCGGCCCTTCTATCTCTTACCTGCGTTGTTCCTAGAATGGTCGGGTGGAGGACATCGACGCGATCGCGGCGTTGCAGGATCCGGTCCGGCGCCGTCTGTACGAGTACGTGGTGGCACAGGGGCGTGAGGTCGGCCGCAACGAGGCCGCCGAGGCGGCCGGGGTGGCGCGCACGCTCGCCGCGCACCACCTGGACAGGCTGACCGAGGCCGGGCTGCTGGAGAGCGGCAGCCGCCGGCTGACGGGCCGCTCGGGGCCGGGAGCGGGCCGTCCCGCCAAGGTGTACACGCGGGCGCGGGCCGAACGGGCGGTGTCCTTGCCCGCCCGCGACTACCGCACGGCCGCCGAACTCCTCGCCGAGGCCGCCGAGCAGGCCGGGCTCGACGCCGGGCTCTGCGCGGCCGCGCGCCGCCGGGGCGAGGCCCTGCGCGGCTCGGCGGCGCCCTGCGGCGGCCTCGAAGAGGCCATGGCGATGCTGGCCGCCCGCGGCTACGAACCGCACCTGGAAAGCACCGCGGGCATCCCGGACGCCGAAGGCGCCAAAGAGGCGACCGGAGAAACCGCGGCGGTGGTGCGTATGCGCAACTGCCCCTTCCACGCCGTCGCGGAACGCTTCCCGCCGCTCGTCTGCGGCATGAATCTCGCGCTGCTGGAGGGGCTGTTCGGCACGGACGGTCCCGTCCGCGCCCGCATGGACGCCCGGCCGGGGGAGTGCTGCGTGGTGGTCGAGAGTTCTAAAAACAATTTTAGTTGACATAGAAAGTGGGCCAGTGCTGGGATGTGGCCATGACTGCATCCGTGCATGCCGCCCACCTCGCCCAGCTCAACGTCGCCACGCTGCTGCACCCCCTCGATGACCCGCGCATCGCGCCGTTCGTCGAGATGCTCGATCCGGTCAACACCGCCGCCGACGGCGCGCCCGGCTTCGTGTGGCGGCTCGTGGAGGAAGGCGCGGCCGACGCCACCGCCCTGCGTCCGGCGGGCGAGGACGTCATCGTCAACCTGACGGTGTGGGAGACCCCGGAGGCGCTGTGGGACTTCACCTACCGCAGCGGGCACCTGGAGGTGATGCGGCGGCGCCGCGAATGGTTCGAACGGCACGTCGAGGCACACCTGGTGCTCTGGTGGGTCCCCGCCGGTCACCTCCCGACCGTCGGCGAGGCTCTGGAACGGCTGGCGGACCTGCGGGCCAACGGGCCGTCCCCGCGCGCGTTCACCTTCGCCTCCTCCTACACCGCCGCCGAGGCCGCCCAGCACCTTCAGCCCGTGCCGCAGGGCCAGCCCTAGGCACTGTCCGGCAGGCCCCGCCGGAGCCATGGCCGGATCGCGGGGAGAGCCCCCGGTGCGCCCAGTGAAGTCCCCAACGCCCGTGGGCGGCCCCGGAGTTGTCCGGAGCCGCCCAGGGGTGCCTGCTGCCCGGTCAGCGGATCAGATGCACGGTGAGGTGCGTCTCCGTGTCACTGACGACGTCGCCGTGGACGGTGCCGTGCGCTGTGCGGTAGCGCCCCGTACCTCCGGTGATGGCGAGGTCGATGTCGCCGGGGCCGGCGGACGTGACGGTGAACCGGCCCTGAATGGTGAGCTGTCCCAAGGGGAGGGCGAGATCGCCCGCGCACTGCAGGTCGAACTCATCGGCGGGGGCGGTGCGGGTCAGCGTGCAGATCTCGCTGTAGGTGCCCACCGTGACGCTGCCGCGCAGGAGATTGCCGCTGATGACGAATTCGTCCCCCTGGCTGGGCCCGGACGACCCGTCCACGTCGATGAAACTGCCCTGCGTTTGCTGCGCGGTCAGCTGGAACACTTCCTCTCTCGGAGGGTAGTGGCCGCTGCTGGTACCGGCCGCGGCCGACGCCGGGTGCGGGCAGAGAAGAAGGGCCGCGAATCCGGTGGCCGCAACCAGGGTGATGCGCTTGAAGCTGAAGTGACGCACGATTTCTCCTGTGGGACTGGAAGGGAAATGCATGTGGCTAGGTGCGTGAAGGTGTCCTGAGGGTTTTTCATGCCGGGACCGGTATCGAGTGGTCGGCATGGCGACGCGGCTCAAGGGCCTGAGGTCGGGCGATCGAGCGCCCGGCCGACCGGGATCTCGCCGTGCCGGACCGGCTGCGGCGTCCGCCCGGACGGCGGGCGCGGGCGGGTCAGATGCCGGGTCCGGAAACGTAGGTGAACGCGCCGGCGGGAGTGCCGCCGGGGGTGGTGAGGGTGACGTCGAAGGTGCCCTCGGTGGCGCTGGGCGGGGACGTGGCGGTCACGGTGGTGTCGGAGATGACCGCGAAGGGCGCCGGATTGCCGTGGAAGGTGACCCGTTCGGTGTGGCTCAGACCGGTGCCCGTGATCGTCACCTCGGTGCCGCCGCTGGTCGGTCCCATGTTGGGGCTGATGCCCGTGACGGTGGACTGGTCGACGTAGCTGTAGGTCAGGCCGTCGGCGCTCCCGCCGCTGGTGCGTACGGTGACGGCGACGCCGCCCGGGGCCGGGGCGCGGGCGGCCCTGACGGTGACCTGGGTGTCGGAGACGCGTTGGATGACGGCTCGGGTGGTGCCGAAGTACACGTCGATCGCTCCGGCGAGGTTGCGGCCGGTGAGGACGATCTCCTGGTCGCTGCCCGAGACGGGACCGGCGTCGGGGCTGATGCCGGTGAGGGTGGGCACCGGCGCGTAGTAGAAGGATCCGAGGGTGCCGGTGCCGCCCGGGGTGGTGACCGTCACGGGGACGGCACCGGAGCCGGCGGGGGCGGTGACGGTCACCGATGTCGCCGTGTTGGCGGTGATGACGGCTCGGGCGGTGCCGAAGCGCACGGCGCTGGCGTTGGCCAGGTGATGACCGGTCAGCGTCACGGTGGTGCCGCCTGACGTGGGCCCCTGGTCGGGGATCACGGTCGTCATCATGACCCCGACGGTCCCGGCATTGGCGTTGCCCACATAGGCGCGTGTCCCGTCGGGGAAGACGGCGATGCCGGTGGGGCCGTCTCCCGCGCTCATGTTCTCGACGACGGTGCGGGTGGCGGTGTCGATCACACTCACCGTGTCGGGTTCGGCATTGCCCACGTACAGATGGGCGCCGTCGGGGCTCAGTGCCGGGAAACGCGGCTGGCCGCTGACGCCGATCGTGTCGGTGACGGTGTTCGTGGCGGTGTCGATCACGCTCACCGAGGAGCTGCCGGCGTTGGTGACGTAGACGCGGGCCCCGTCGGAGCTGACCGTCAGCAGGATGGGGACGTCGCCGGCGATGATCGTGTCGGTGACGGTGTTCGTGGCGGTGTCGATCACGCTGACGGAACCCGAGAAGCTCGCGACATAGGCGCGGCTCCCGTCCGGAGTGATCACGACACCGGTCGCCCCGGCCCCGACCGTGATGGTGCCGGTCACGGTGTTGGTGGCGGTGTCGATCACACTCACCGTGTCAGTGGTCTGCCGCGTCGCATAAACGCGCGTCCCGTCCGGGGTGACCGCCGCCATCGTCACTCCGGCGCCTACGGGGATGTCCGTGACGAGGGTGTCCGAGGCGAGGTCGAACACGCTGACCAGACCGTCGTCGTAGACGGTCACGTAGGCCCGGGTGCCGTCAGGGCTGATCGCCACGTCGGTGGGACCCGCTCCTGTGGCGATGGTGTCGGTGACGGTGTTCGTGGCGGTGTCGATCACACTCACGGTGTTCGAGCCCCGGTTGGCCACGTAGAGGTGGGCCCCGTCCGGGGCGAGGGTAATTCCCTCGGGGGTGTTTCCCACGGGAATAACAGCACCTGCAGCAAACGCGGCATTCAATGTCGAGCCGGGTGTCCGGGCAGGTTCCGGAGGTCGTAAAGCTAAGCCGAACATGACACTCCCCAAAACAGGCGGGACGATCTTTGTCCCGCACATGGAAATGTCTGCTCCGCCGCATGGGCAAACAGCGAGCAGTCAACCGGCCATGAATCTGGCCGGCTAATACACACGCAAACGGAGAGTACCCTTCCTGGGAAAGCGTTTAAAGGTCTCGGGGTAATTCCGATAATCGTTTTAAGGTGCGGGGGCGGGAAACTCGGCCGCGATCCGCGACCCACCGGCGGGCGGGGCCGCCGACCGGCGCCGCACGCCCTGGGGGTGACTTCCCGCTCCGCGTTTCGAAGAGAACTTGCCTGCCAGGCCGTTGCGTTCGGGACCGTCCCCTGTTGAGGATGGATTACCACGCACGGGACTCGGTGGGGTGACGGACCGGGTCCGGCAGGTTGTGTGTGCCGGACCCGGCGGTGTCAGCCATTCATGGCCGCCCAGAACTCCTCGAAGGACATCTGGCGATCGCCGTTGGTGTCGAGCGAGTCGATCAGTTCCTGCGCCTGCGACTCGGTGATCTCCGTGCCCTCCAACTCCGCGACGACCTTGCGGTATTCCTCGGCGGTGACCTGGCCGTCCCCGTCGACGTCATAGCGCTCGAAGACCTTGCGCGCCGCCGTCTCCACGATGTCTGCCATGTGCTCCGCCCTCCTGTGATCTTTACTGACGGGCCCAGACTATCCGCCCGCCCGGAGCCCGGGTCGGCGGGTTCTCGGCTTGTCAGGATTCAGGAACGCTGCTCAGCCGGAGACGGGTGATGTCGCCGGAGTGCTCCACCGTGACTGTCGCGACGAAGCCGTCTGCGGTACGAAGGGTGAAGACCGGATCGCTGTCCAACAGCAGTTGGAGAGCATCGCGTGCGTCATGCTCAAGCGGCGGCGAGACGACGGCGTTCCAGCCGTCGCCGTCGGATGCGGCAGCGACCCGGACAGGGATCTGTGCCAGGCAGGTGGAGCGATTGGCCCACCAAGCGAGCTGGGCCAAGCCCTCGTAACGGTCCATCCCATGAGGATATGCACCCCGGTTGTGCTCTGTGGCTCTGTGCGGGACACGGGGCCGCAACCTGGCCTGTGGTCAGTGCTGTCTCAGGGCGTTGGTTCGTCGTTGGTCGCGGCGTCGAGCCTGCGGCGGATGTGCTCAGTCGTGGGGTGCGTGGGGCCGAGGGCCGGCTCGGCGAGCTCCAGGGCCTGCCGCTGCAGGGCCAGCCCTTCTTGACGTTGGTGCAGGGAGAGCAGGGTCTGGGCGAGGTTGTGCAGACGTACTGCCAGCTCTGCGTGGTTTTCGCCCAGCGCCTTCGTGGTGAGGGCCACCGCTCGTCGAGCGTGCGGAAGCGCCTCTTCGAACCTGCCGAGTCGGTGCAGTGAGTACACGAGGTTGCTGGCGTAATTGGCGCAGGTGGGGTGATCCGGGTCGAGGGCTTTTTCGGCTGCTCTCAGTGCTTGCATCTTCAGGCGGTACGCGTCTTCGTGTCGGCCGAGTTCGTCGTAGGTCGTGGCCAGGTTGTTGGCGAAGACGGGGAAGTCGGGGTGCTCGGGTTTCAGGGTGGCCGTGGCGATGTCCATCGCCCGCTGTCCGTGTTCCAGAGCTTTCTGAAGCTGCCCGGTACGCCGGAGGCTCTGGGAGAGGTTGCTCAGCCGCAGCGCGGTGTCAGGGTGGTCCTCGCCCAGCACGTCACGGGTGATGTCCAGCGCTTGCCTGTCCAGGGCCAGCGCCTGTTCGTATTCGCCCTTGGCCGTGCGCAGGAGGGACAGATTGCCCAGACGGACGGCGGTGCTGAGGTGGTGGGGCCCGTATGCCTCCTGCGTGATGCGCAAGGCGTTCTCTGCGTGGCCCAGGGCGTCGTCGTAGCGTCCGATCGCCCTGAGGGTCGTGGCGAGGTTGCTCATCCGTAGTGCGGTGTCGGGGTGGTCGTCGCCGAAGGTGGTTTGGGTGATCTCCAGGGCCCGTCGTTCGAGTTCGAGGGCCTGTTGGTAGTGCGCGAGGGCGGTGTGGACGGTGGCGAGGTTGCCGAGGCGGATGGCGGTGTCGGGGTGGTCGTCGCCGAGGGCGGTCTGTGTGATCTCCAGGGCCCGTTGTCCGAGTTCGAGGGCTTGTGGGTAGTGCCCGAGAGCGGTGTGGACGGCGGCGAGATTGTCCAGGCGGGAGGCGGTCTCGAAGTGGTCCTCGCCCAACGCGTCGCGAACGATCTCCAAGGCCGTCTCGGAGGGGGCGAGAGCCTCTTGGTGGCGGCCCAGATGAGTCAGCGCGTGCCCCAGATTGCCGAGTGCGGCCGCCGTGCTCAGGTGCCGCTCTCCGTGGATCTCCTGGTGGATCCGCAACGTCGTCCGGAGCATGCGCTCGGCCTCGGCATACTTTCCGGCCTCGCTCAGAGTCACCGCGAGGTTGTTCATGTGGGTCAGGGTGTCGGGGTGCCTGGGGCCGTGGAGACGCTGGGAGAGTTCCAGGGCACGGTGGCGCAGATCCAGCGCGAGGGTGAGGCGGCTCCCGCGGGAGTGGAGGTACGTTCCCGTTCGTCCCATCAAGTTGGCGAGTTCGGGAAGCGGCTCGAGACCCTCCCGGTGGGCGACGACGGCTTCCACATGAGGCAGAATCCGCTCCCAGAGCGGCCAGCCGGTGACGTCGTCCGTGGCCGCCTCGGCGGGCGCCGCGTCGTCCAGCAGAGCGACCGCAAGCGCGCTGGCGTCACGTGTCCCCGCCAGGTCAGGAGAAGGCGGGCTGCCGCCCGCTTCGGCGCGCAGGACCGCCTGGAGCAGCCGGTGCACGGTCACCTCGTCGGCGGTCAGGGTGACCAGGCTGTAGGCGGCGAGCGTGCCCAGAGCCAGCGCCACACGCAGCCGTGAGGGCAGGGCACCGTCGAGCACCGTGCGGGGCAGCGGGTTGGGTGCGCAGTACGCGAGAACGCGGAGGAGCAGCACCGCGTCGGGGTGGCTGAGCCGGAGCGTGAGGAGTGTCACCGACCACAGACGGGCGATGGTCTTCTCCTGCTCGTCGTCCACGGGCAGCTGCTGGGCCAGCATTCCCACCAGGTCCTGGCGCAGCAGGGCGAGGTAGGCGCCGGGCTCCATCGCGGTCTGCGCCATGAAGGCACCGGCCTGCCTGAGTGCCAGCGGAAGGTAACCCAGGTCCGCGGCCAACTCGGTCAGCGCAGCGACCGCCTCCTTGTCGTTGCGGCCGGTGAGCTCCTTGAGCAGGGCCACCGCATGCTCGCCGTCAAAAGGACCGAGGTCCAGGAATTCGCTGCCCCGCTGCCAGGCCAGGGTGTGCCGGGTGGTGATCAGCACCTGACCGGTCGTCAGTCTGCCGAGCCACGGGCTGAGATGAGCGCTGTCCGCGACGTTGTCGAAGACCAGCACCCAGCCCGTCCGGGCCTCCAACCAGTGCGCCGCCCACGCGGCCGCCTCGGAGACCGGCAACGTCTTCACGAGCTCCCGGTCCAGCTCACCGGCCAGCCCGGCCAGGCCGGCCTCGATCGCGTCGGGGCCGATCGCGTCGATCCACCACACGGGGTTCTGGCCGGCCGCCCTCTTCGCCCAGGCGTGGTGGAGGGCCAGCGTGGTCTTGCCGGCCCCGCCCATGCCGCGCACGGTCACCGGCGGCAGTCCCGTGCCGGTACAGGGAAACGCTTTCAGGCGGTCCATCTCCGTCACGCGCCCGATGAACGGCTCCGATTTGCGCGCACGTAAGTTGCTGACGAGGACGGTGAGATCGGGTTTCCGTGGAGTGGCGGCTCTGGCGGAGGCCGCGCTCGAGCACAGCTCGTGCAGTTCTCCCTCGATGTACTCACCACTGAAGCCCAGCGCCTTCGCGATGGCCGCGACCGTGTGCCAGGACGGCGGCGGGTGGCCGTCGTTGAGCGCGTTGCTGACCGTCGTCCTGCCCAGCCCTGCGTTCCTGGCCAGGGTGCTGGTGGAGCCCTTGAAGCGGGCACCCATGCGTGCCTTCAGGATCTGTCGCAGGCGGCCCAGCGCCTGCGCACCGTCGTCGGCCGCCGCCTCGACATCCGTCATTCCCCGTCGCCCCCCCCGAGCCACCGTACGGATCTGTTCATCTTCGTACGGCTGCACCCTGCTGCACACGCGATTGGGCAAAGTCGCCGCATCGACCCCCGGTACAAGCAGTCGAAAAGGAGCCTGCCGTGCCCATTTCCGTCGTGGTGGCGGTCACTGTCCTCGCCGTCTCCGTTGCCGTGATCATCGCCGTGCTCGCAGCGGTGACCGCCGGCTTCCTCGCCCGCAGGGAGGGCGTATCCCCGGCAGCGGCCGTCAGCCGGGCGGGGATGGCCTTTGCGGCCACCCTGTCGCTGCTGGCGCTCTTGACGACCACCGTCAGCGACCTCCTCGGATGACCGCCGTGACGGGCCGCGCAGCGCCAGGTCCGTTCACCCCCGCGCCGCCGCGAGTCCCGCGCGTCCGATGGTCTCCTCCTTCGCGGACGCGCTTGCGGACGGCCCGGCCGGACGGTGTCGGCCGTCCAGCGCGGGCGCGTCGCTACGGGTTGATCCGGCCGGCCTTTTCGCTAGGCGCGGTAGCGGTAGCGGATCCGGCCGCGGGTGAGGTCATAGGGGCTGAGTTCCACGAGCACCCGGTCGTAGGGGAGTATCTTGATGTAGTTCTTGCGGATCTTTCCGCTGATGTGCGCGAGCACCGTGTGCCCGTTCTGGAGCTCCACCTTGAAGGTGGCATTGCGCAGACACTCGATGACGGTGCCTTCGACTTCTACGCCCCCTGCTGTTTTCGTCATGGTCTCTCACTTCTCTCGTTCTGTGGCGGTGTATTCAGCGGGAAACAAGTGCGGTGCGGTCGGGCGCGCTGCCATCGGGTCCGCTTCGGGCTCGGCTGGGCCGCTCGCCGCGATATGACGGAGCGTCAGCGGCGGACGAGCTCCAGGGTGCTGGCCGCGCGCCGGGAACCAGTGCTTTCGAACAGGGCGGTGGCCGCCGCGTTGGACTCATCCACCTCGGCCCATGCCGAAGCGGTCCCGGTGCGGTGCATCGCACCCAGCGTGTGGGCCAGCAACGCCCGGGCGATGCCGCGACGGTGGCTGTCGGCGCGGACGGCGATCAGGCCGATCCGTGGCTGCCGGGGCAGCGGCGCCACCCGGACCAGTCCCACGTACTGGTCACAGTGCCGCGCCACCGCGTACTTCGACGGGTCGACCACGGTCGTCCCCACCGGACGGGGCAGCACCTCGGCCGGCATCGTCTGCCAACCGACGGTGGCCTCGACCTCCTCGCGGATGATGCGGTCCAGGGCGCGCAGCGGGCCCTCCTCCGCCTGGCCGGCGGGCACGATCGTGACGTCTGAGGGGGGCTGTACCGAGCCGAGCCCGGTGACCTCCGGGGCGGTGGGCACGCGGTAGCCCCACTCGCGACGTGCGGCGACGAAGCCGGCCCGCTCCCAGGCGGACCGCGAGTCGTGATCGGCCTCGTCGACGACGGAGTACAGCGGTGTCGGCAGGTCCGCCAGCATTGCCTCGGCGATGCGGTCGAAGACCGCGCCGTGCCACGCGTCGATGCTGAGGAAGAGCCGGCCGTCGGGTCGGCGCGAAGCGTCGCCGCGGCCGACCTCCCGGTCGTCCTCCACGGCCAGCCACTGCAGGTCCGAAGCCCGCGTGACCACGACCGCGCGGTGGCCCGTGCCCGAAGTGGAATGCGCAAAGTTCATAGGTGTTGCCTCTCAGGAGTGCCTTGTCTGAGGCGCTCCCGGCGACACCTACGTCAATCGCCCACCGTGACGGCAAGGGGGAGCACCCACAGGGATACAGCCTTCATGGGTCTCACCTCCTCGCGATCTTTCACGGCTGCCCAGACGGTACCAGCGGGGCTCGGTGGGCCCAACCCATTTAGCGCGCACCCCATTTACCGGGGCACGGTCGGCCGCCCCGGACAAGGGTGCAACGCACTGCTCGCAGACCGACCGTGACTACGGCCACGAGGGGATCCCGGCTGATCAGTCGTCGCGGTCGGTGGCCGGGTGGGAGGCCACAACTCTGGCGGCGAAGCGTGCCAGTTGGTGCCGCAGCCGCTCGCGCGGCGTGCCCTCCTGGTCGGCCAGGCGCTCCACGAGGTCGGCACGGGTGGCGGCGAGCAGGGCGTGAGCGGTGAACGCGGCGTCGTTCAGGCCCGGGATCTGCTCCAGCGTGGAGCGGAGCAGGCCGTGCCACCGCTCGTAGTGCTCCGCCTGGTAGAGGCTGTTGCTCCCGCTTTCCTCCAGGGCCAGCGCGAGGCGCCGGTTGTCGAGCTTGAAGCACAGGATGGCGTCGAGCAGGGCGGGTACGCGTTCCTGCGGCGGGGTGGCGGGCCCGAGGGGTGGCGGGCCCGCATCCGCAGCCTCCCTGAGCGGTTCGAGTCGGGCCTCGTACAGCGCGCGGAGCAGGCCGGCGCGGTCGCCGAAGGCGCGGAAGAGCGTTCCCTTGCCGACCCCGGCCGCCGCCGCGATGTCGGCCATGGTGAGGTCCTCAGGGCGCTCGGCGCCGGCGAAGAGGACATCGGCGGCTTCGAGGACGGCTTTTCGGTTACGGGCGGCGTCCTTGCGGGGTTTGCGCTCGGCCACGTGGCTCCTCCATTGAAAAGCGGACCCGGAGTCCGTATCGTCGAACCGGACCCAGGGTCCGTATTCCATGAGACGGAGGATACCCGTGCCCCTACCCGCTTCGATTTCGCCCGCGGAGCTGTTCCGCCACAGCCTGCGACTCCTGCTCGACAAGGACATCCCCGGCTGGGTCGGCCTGTGGGCCGAGGACGGCGTGATGGAGTTTCCGTTCGCGCCCGCCGGCTGGCCCACGCGCCTGGAGGGGAGGGCGGCCATCGCCGGCTACATGGGCCCCTACCCCGACCGGATCGACCTGTACGACTTCCCCGAAGCCGACCTGCGGATCCACGAAACCGCTGATCCGCGGACCCTCGTGGTCGAGATGCGCGGTGTCGGCCGGCTGGTGGAGACCGACGGCCCCTTCGACATGACGTACATCGCCGTCGTCACCGTCGAGGGCGGACGCATCACCTCCTACCGCGACTACTGGAACCCCCTCGCCGTCCTCGAACCCGGCATCGACTTCGCCGGGAGCAGCCGATGAGCGCCACAGGCACCACTCAACTCACCGGTACCACGCTGGTCATCGGTGCCACCGGCACCACCGGCAGCCGCACCGCCGCCGCGCTGACGTCCGCCGGTCACGCGGTCAAGGCGGCCAGCCGCGGGGCCACACCGGTGCCCGGCGCCGAACCGGTCGTCTTCGATTGGTACGACGCCGACACCCATGACGCCGCCCTCGACGGCGTCGAGCGCGTCTATGTGATCCCGCCCGTGGGCGAGCCTGACCCCGCGGCCGTCGTCCTGCCCTTCCTGCGTCGGGCCCGCACCGCCGGCGTACAGCGCGCGGTGCTCCTGAGCGCCTCCTCCATCCCGAAAGGCGGGCCGGCCGTGGGCCTGGTGCACCAGGCACTGCCGGGCATCTTCGACGAGTGGGCGGTGCTGCGGCCGTCCTGGTTCATGCAGAACTTCACCGGCAGCCACCTGCACGCCCTCAGCATCCGGACCGACGGCACCCTCTGGACTGCCACCGGAAGCGGCCGGGTCGGCTTCGTCGACGCCGACGACATAGCCGCCGTCGCCGTCCGCGCCCTGACCGACGAGCACAGCCCCAACAACGATCTCGTCCTCACCGGGCCCGAGGCGCTGAGCTACGACGACATCGCCACGGTCGTCACCGAGGTCACCGGCCGGCCAGTCGTCCACCGTCCGCTGTCCTACGAGGAGATGCGCGACCGGCTCGCCGAGCTGATGCCCGAGGAGTTCGCCGTGCTGCTGGCCGGCATGGACCGGGCGATCGCCGAGGGCACGGAGGACCGGGTCACCGACTCCGTCCGGCGCATCACCGGGCGGCCCGCGCGCAGCTTTCGCGACGTCGCGGAGAGGGAGCTGCGATCAAGCAGTTGATGTGCCACGACGCCGGCGGTTCTGGTCCGAGACGCGGCGTGACCTCGACCGCCGCCGGGTGCTGCGGCCGCAGAAGTCCCCCGACGTCAGTGGCGTGCTCGCGGAGCGCCGCCCGGGTTTCCCCAGTCAGGGGCGGCGGCTCTGGGGTCCGGCGACGGCCGTACCGCAGGCTGTGTGCACGGTGGCCAGGGCGGTGACCACGCTCTGGGTCCACGACAGCATCGTGCGTTCGCGGAGCGCCGGATCGTCGCAGGCCGGCCGGCCGAAGGCACCGCATGAGCCCTGCTGGGCGAGAAGAAAGGCGAGCGCGTCGCGGGTGACGCGGTGCTGCGCCCGCCCGGCACGGGCCGAGTCCCGGACGATGCCGGCGATGTGCCCCAGGTGGTAGTTCTTGCAGGCAACGAGCAATTCAGCGGCGGACGTTTCCGGCACGGAAGGCGGCCCGTCGGCTCCGGCGTCGATCAGCGCGGCCGCACGCTGAGGAGCGATCAGCCCCAGTCCGGCGAGGCGTTGGACGTTGTGCGCCGCCTGTGGCGGAACCTTGTCGAGGAGTGCGACGGCGGCGGCGGTGGACTTGAAGAACCTGTCGAGTGACGGGCAGGTGAGGCCGTGCGCCCGCAGGCCGAACGCGAATTCACCCACGACCTCCATCCCGTGTCCCTGCCACACGTCCGTTTCCGCGTCCGCGAGACGTTCGGAGAAATCGAGGAGCAGGGGACGAGCGAGCTCGGGTTCGCCAAGAGCCTCGGCCGCATGCGCGACAGCCGCTGCGGCCGGCAGACATCCGGCCGGGTCGTTGCGCCGACCGGTGTCCGCCAGCCACACCACCGCCCGCCGCAGCGGCTGCTCCACGCTGAGGCGGGGCTGCGGTGCGGACGGTCGCTGCCGGCGGATCACCTTGGGGCTGCGGTCCAGGAGCGCGGCCAGGGCCGCGACGATGGTGGTGTGGTAGCCGGTGGCCCAGTGCCGGTACGCGTCGTCACCGTCGGCGAGTCCGGGGTGGACCACGCCGGGTGGTCCGTTGACCCGCCCGTCGGCCTCTTGTGCCGTCGCGAGGAACTCCCATGCCCGGCGGGCTTCCTCGGAGTCTCTCACCCCGAGGCACAACAGACAGCACAGAAGTTCTCCCACCAGGTCGGCATTCCCCTGGTCAAGGGTGAGAACGAGGAGTGCTTCGAGCAGTTCCACCGCCTCGCCCGGAACGAAGTCCCGGGGCCAACGCGGCTCGCGCAGACCGAAATCCGTGGCATAGAAGATCGTGTGGGTGATGGCGTAGATGTCGCGGTCGGCGAGTTTGACGACATTCGGCTTGTTGCAGAGCAAGGTGAACGGCAGAACCTCGTCCACGGCCGGCAGCGAGTGCCGGACACCGCACAACTCCAGGGTGTGCAGCAGATCGAGCTGCCGGTACGGGATACGCTCGAAGACCGTCGCGTACCCTCCGGCAGCGGCCTGAGTGAGGAGTTCCCGGAACTCCGGATCGTCGCGTCCGCAGAGCCGCAATGCCGCATAGGTCCCGGCGTACAGCAGAAGGGCAGCTTCGTCCCGGGCGATCAGTTCCCGATAGGAGGGACGAGCCGCGATCTCCTCGACCTGATCCAGCAGGGCCGTGTAATGGCCGTCCAAGGGTTCCGGGTCGAGGCGTGCCCGAAGCCCCACAAGGAACGCGGTCTCGATAAGGGCTTTACGGGCGAAGAGAACCCGGCCGGTGGCGGCTTCGGCCGGATTGATGAGGCCCCGGCGCGCAGCGAGCCAGGCGATTGCCCGGGTCTCCACCGCGCGCCTTTGTGACGAGCCGTCACCGGGTTGCGTCGTGTCCATCGGATGCCTCCCGGCGGTCGGCGCGGTCAATGGCTCAGTTGCCCGCAGCGCCGTCGTCGCACTCCGCGGCCTGGTTGGCGACCACAAGGACATACCGCTCCCAGGCGAGCACGTAGCCGGCCACGTCGTCGAGTTGGCTGACCTGGTCGACGACTTGCTCCAGCGGAATGCGGAGGTCGACAAGTCCGCTCGTCCGCAGGAAATCTAACGCTTTTCGGGCATCGACCGGAGGGGGAGGACAGGACATGGGTTACTCCTTCGGAGTGGTGCGGATGGATAAGACGAGTGTCGCGTTTGCGTGCTGGACTTGTCACGACTTTCGCCTGTCCCGGAAAAGGGACGATTCGATAGGCCCAGGTAAGTCACGTGTAACCCACGGAGAAATCACCCGGTTGGCTCAATGTTTCCGAAGGGTGCTTGGTTTCAGGTGGTGCGGTCGGGAAAGGACGAGCAATTCGCGACGGCAGAGCCGTGAGCGGGGCATCCTCAGCCCGTTTCCTTTTCCCACAACGTGGCGGTCAGCTCCAGCGTGGGATTGCCCACCCCGCTGCCGGGGAAGCCCTGGCCGTACCTCTCGCCGGCCCTGGTGATGGTCAGCTTGGCCACCCGGTCGTCCGTGGTGATCAGGCACCAGATCGTCCCGGCGGTGAGGTCCTTGGAGGAGACGGGCAGCGGGACGGCGCGTTCGTTGGCCGCGGCCCGGCAGGCAGTCGCCGTGGAGGTGCCGGGGTCGGCCTGGCCCAGCCGGGCCACCGTGGACGCGTCGTTGAGCTTGATGCCGCCGGCAGTGCCGCCGCCCTGGCCGAGACAACCGCCGTAGACCAGATCGACGTTGGCGTTCGCACTGCTGTAGGTGTCTCCCTGCGCCACCGTGGCGTTGTCCAGATCGAGGAGCTGATCGCCGCCGAAGCCGCACGACGGGCCCGGGACCACCAGGTGCTTGTTGCGGTACACCGCCTTCGGCTCGGACGGTGGGCGGTGGGACGGCTGGGTGCTGGGCGACGCCGCGATCGGCGTCTTCTCACCCTGGGGGGACGGCGCCGTGCCGTGCTGGGCGGTCGGAGTGCCCTGCGGCCCCGCCTTGCCCCCGCCCTCGCGGTCCTCGTCCCCGAAGGCGCCCGGCAGCCACTTGACCAGCGACACCGCCAGGAGCACCGTCGCCGCACCGGCCAGGGCGGCTGCGACCACCGCGCCGCGGCGCCGGGGGCGTACGGGAGCGGGAGTTGGCGGGCCGAGGTGGAACACCCCCGCCTCCGGGTGGTGCCGCGGGGGAGGGGGCGGGGGCGGCGCCGACGGCCGGGGAGGGGCCTCGGGCCGCGGTGGCCCCGCCGCCCGCTCCGACCATCCCCGTACCAGCGCCAGCGCACCCGCGTTCCCCGCCGCCCGCCGCTGCGGCCGCGGCAGCCCCCGGCCGTGCAGTTCGCGGTCGACATGGGCGTGGACCTCGTCGAGGGTCAGCGGCGCCGGGCGGGCCAGGGCGGTCAGCAGGGAGCCGGTGAACGCGGTGTGGGCGGCGCCCTGGGGGGCGTGGGCCGGTGTCGTCTTCGTGGAAGCGGTCAGCAGATACGTACCGGCCATCTCCAGCTGCCCGAGGGCCAGTCCGGCCGGCGAGGACATCGCGGAGATCGCCCGCCCGGAGAAGCAGCAGTCCAGCAGGAGCACCCGGTAGGCGGCACGCGCCTCGCTCACATTGCGTTTGACCAGCTCGATCGGCACGGCGGAGAAGCCGGCCTGGTCGATGTCGGTGTGCCGCAGGCCCAGGTGCAGCAGCCCGTCGTCGTCCAGCACCCCGTGCCCGGCGTAGTAGACCAGCAGGAGGTCGTCCGCCTCGCGTACCGCCCACCTCAGCGCCGCGCCGACAGTGGCCTGGTCCGCGGGGTCGGACACCACGCGGCAGTGTTCGGGGGCCAGCAGACCGTGCGCGGGGTGCGTCAGCGCGGCCTGGAGCGCCCGGAGGTTCGCCTCCACGGCGGGCATGTCGGGCAGTTCGGCGCTGCTGAAGCGGCTGGTTCCGATGAGCACGGCCCGGCTGGTGGGACCGTGCGGAAGTCTCGGACCGGCCGTCTGCCCGCTCATTCTCCCCGCCCCGCGGGGTGCGCGCCGGCCCCCTGCCCGCCAGGGGGCGCTTCGGGCCGTTCGGCGAGCGAACGGAACACCTCCTGCGCCTCGCGGATCACCGCCCGTTCGTCGGTGGCGCGTTTGACGTCGAGGGTGACCTTACGGCCGTCGCCCGCCTCCAATGTGACGGCGACGTCGCTGCGACGGCTGGTGAGCCAGGCACACAGCGGGGCGACCAGCCCCACGATGCCGCCCGAGCCCAGGATGACGGTCAGCGCGTCCGCGCCGCCGCCCATGTGGCCGGGCGGCGGCGGAGTGTGCCGCCGGTGCACCCGGCCGCGCAGCTCGTCGTCGGCCGACAGCCATTGGTGCAGCGCCCGTAAGCCCGCTTCGGCGTCCGGCGCATCGACGGTCAGTGTCAGTTCCCCCATGGCGGCATCTCCCCACAGCCCCATCCGTCTCCCGCAGAGCGGTGGCCACGGCAGGTGGCCGCTGCCATCCTGGCACGATCAGGGGGCGCCGATGCCCCGTTTCCCCGTCCCGGCCGACGCTCGCAGACCGGCCCCTCTCCCCGTACCGGACCTCCGCCTCGCCGCCCGTCACCGGCACGGTGAACCCGCACCCCAGAACCTTGCCCGGGCCGCGCGGCCCGGCGGTCTCCAGCGGTCCGCGAGGGCCCCGACGGGCAGCGGTCCGTGGCCGGAGGTGGCGGTCTCCCCGGGCTGCGGCGGCGCGTACCGGAGCCAGGGCGGTCCTCGGCCTCCAGTCGGACGAACCAGGCGTCGCCGGGCCTCCGACACGGCGATCCGCTGCCGTTGTTGCGGAGTGCTCGCCTCGGTCCGGTCCAGGGCGCCGGTCAGTCGCGATCACCTGTGTGGTAGCACTGCGTGCATGAAGGGCAAGTCCACCGAACGCGCTGGTTATCACCATGGCGACCTCCCCGCCGCGCTCACCGCGGCGGCCATCGAGCTCCTGGACGAGCGCGGGACGGAGCAGGTGACCGTACGGGAAGTCGCGCGCCGGGCAGGGGTGTCGCCAGGAGCGCCGTTTCGGCATTTCGCGGACCGTCAGGCGCTGCTGACCGCGGTCGCCGACCGCATCCTCGCCGACTTCGGGGAGTGGCAGCGCGGCACGGTCGCAGACGCCGAGGGTTCCAAGATGCGTGCGTTCGGCCTGGGCTTCGTCCGTTACGCGATCCGCTACCCGCGCCGCTTCGAACTGCTCAAAACCAGGGTGTTCAGCGCCAGTCGGCCCGCCGAACTGCAACAGCGTCTGTCTGACATCGAGCGGGCCTTCGCCGACATCATCGTCGCCGACCAGGAAGCCGGTGTACTGCGTCCCGGCGATCCCGCACTGGTGGGTCTCGCGGGTCAGGCGATCGTCTACGGCCTGTCCCAGATGATCGTGGACGGGTATCTGCCGCCGAATCGGGCGGAGCAGCTGGCCGTGCAGGTTCTGGACACCTTGGGCTTCGGCATCGCCAACTGAGCGGGTTCCGCAGGGCCTTGACCGCCCCTCCGCGCGCTGATGTAATCAGTGATTACATCAGTCGAGGAGGCTGCGATGCCCGTGCCGCGCCTGTCGCGCATTCCGCGATTCCCGGACCCCGCCGCCACGGGCACGGTGGCCGTCAGGGCGACCCCGGCTGATGCGTATCGCGTCGTCAGTGATCCGCCCGTCATGATCCGTCTCGCCGAAGAGGCCCACCGTGCCCACTGGTTGGGCGGAGCCACTGCACCGGCGGTGGGCGCCCGCTTCCGCGGCCACAACCGCAACGGCCTGCGTCGCTGGGCCACCACCTGCCGTATCACGGATGCCGATCCGGGCCGGCGCTTCGCCTACGAGGTGACGGCGCCGCTCGGAGTCCCCATCTCCCGCTGGCAGTACGACATCGCCCCCACAGCAACGGGCTGCACCGTCACCGAGACCACCTGGATGCGGGTCCCGCTGTGGTTCCTTCCCCTCGCCGTCTTGATCACCGGGGTCTTCGACCGCATCGGCGCCAACCACACCCACATCGGCACCACACTGCAGCGCCTCAAGCACCATCTGGAGTCACCCCGCACCGGCGTGGCGGACACCTCGCGGCGCAGTGATCGGCAGGTGGGCTGACCCAGGAGGCGACTCCCGCCCCGGCCGGGTGGATTTTGGCAGGTCGAACGGCCGAGGCGGGTGCCAAAGGACACACACCAGGAAGGAAGACACGACATGCACGCAGTACGTGACTTGCTCGCTCCTGACGCGTTCAGGGGTGTCGTCGCAACGGTCTTGGACAACAACCCAGGCATGGACGAGCCTACGGCCAGGCGCGTCGTGGAAGAAGCCGTCAAGTTCGTCGTGGCCGCCGCGAAGTTCCCGGCGACCTCCATCCGGCCCTCGCGCATGGTCGACGAGGGGTGGCACGCCCTCATTCTGCACACGGCGCTGTACGCCAAGCTGTGCGCCCGGCTCGGGCACTTCGTACACCACCACCCCGACGCGCCGGACACCGCCGATCACGACCCGGGTGCACACCTGCGGACCGTGGCCCTGATCGAGGAGGCAGGGTTCAGCGCGGACACGGAACTGTGGACGGTGCCGCCGAGCGCACTGGTGGCGACGGGGGCGAGGTGCAGGGCGGCCCCATCCCGGTGGCGGCTGTTCCAGTCCGTCCTGTGGCTCGTCGTGCGGCTCTTCCTGTGGCGGGGGAGGGGGCGACTAGCAGGGCAGCGAACTCGCAGTTGTTTCACACAACGGATTCCGCGCGGGCGGAAGGACGGGGGCACGAGTGAATCGCAAACGGAGCGTGGTGGTGTCGGTCGTAGCGGCCGGGTTGGCCACGGTTGTGCTGGCAGGGTGCGGCGTCGATGGAAAGATCGGGAACTACGACAAGGTCTCCGTCTGGCCGGACGCCGATCCCCGGGGCCAGAGCCCGATCGCCGATCTGACCACGCTCACACCGGTAACGGTCGAGTGCTACACGCCAGGCAAAGCGGATGCGACCGGATTCGGCTACGGCGCGACGTACAAGATCTCCTACGACGGCGGATCCGGCTACATCGACGCAAGCACTTCCATCATGAGCGACAAAGGCGCGGTGTCCCCCGACCGGGTACCCGAGTGCTGACGGTGTCGCCTTCTCGGCGTGGGCTCGTTCCAGGCCCGCCGTCGAGCACCGCGAGGCTCGGTGCCACACCGCTTCACCGGTGCTGCGGGCGCCATTCGAAGAGCAGGATGGTCGCGTCGTCCCGCAGTTGATTGTGCTGGTAATCGAGGATGGCGTGGATGAGCAGCCGCAGTACCTCGACCGGGAGCTGACCGGCGGCGGAGGAGCGGATGATGAAGTCGGTGAACCGGTCGAGGCCGAACTCCGCACCGCCGGCGTCGCGAGCCTCCACGACACCGTCGGTGTAGAGCAGGACGCAGTCGCCCGGTTCCAGTGTCCACCTGCGTCCGCCATTCCGGTGAGACACGGCGCTCGGGGGACCGTGCGACCGGGGCAGTCGGGGCAGCTCAGAGGCCGCCGGTGTTGAGCAGCCGGTTGGGAGTGTCGGAGGGGACGCCGCGCACGACACCGCGGGTGGCCGTGTGGTCGAGCCAGACGTGGACCTCGTTGGCCGTGGCGTGGGGGTGTGCCGACAGGTACAGCGCGATCACGCCGGTCGCGTGCGGCGCGGCCCAGGACGTCGCGCCGTCGTTGTCCGTGGTCGTACCGCCGCCGGCGAGGGCGGCGGTCACCTTCTGGCCGGGGGCGTACAGGTCCACGCACCGTCCATAACCGGAACCGTACGAGCCACCGTCGCTCCACGCGCGGTCGTTCGAGGTGGAGGCCGCCACGACGATCGTGCCGGGGACGCCGGCCGGGGAGTGCTTGCAGGCATCGTCATGGAAGTTGCCGGCCGACACCACCGTAGGGATCCCGGCATCGACCATCGTCTTCACAGCGGACTCCAGGGTCGCCGACCGGTGGTCGAGGTTGAGTGACATGTTCACCACCGCGGGCTTCTGCGCGTGCGCGGTGACCCACTTGACCGACTTCACCAAGGCGGCCTCGGCCGCCGCCGGGGAGCCGCCGCCCTCGCTCTCGCACTGGATGCCCTGGACCCGTACGAGCTCCGCCTTGGGCGCCACCCCGTACCTCGCCCCGCCGATGATGCCCGCGACGAACGTGCCGTGGCCCATCCCCGCCTCGCTGAAGCAGTCACCGGAGTCCTTCGGGCCCACGAAGTCGGCGCCGAGGCGGGCCCGTCCGCCGAACTCCTTGTGGGCGATGTCCATCCCGGTGTCGATCACATAGACGTGCACGCCCTTGCCCGTGGCGGTGGTGGTGAACTTCCCGTTCAGCGGCCGCGACCGCTGGTCCAGGATGTCCAGGTTCCACGGCACGTGCCGGGTGAGGGGCGGCGCCGTGGTCCGCGTGATCCCGGACGACTTCCCCAGGGTGCCGGGAGACACCGGCACCGAGCTGGACGACGTCCCGTCCCCGCGGGACGACGCCCCGTCCCCGGAGGGCGCCGGGGACTCCGCCTTCCCGTGCGCGGGGAGCGTCCCGCCGCTCCCTCCGGCCGCCGCACCGGCCTGCCCGCCGCAGGCCGAGGCCCCGAGCACCGTCGCCATGGCCACCGCCATGAGACCGGCCTTCGTCACGTTCCGCGTCACAATGTCCCCCACATTCCTGCTTCGTCCACAGTCAGCGCACAAGACGACCACAGGGGGCGGGCGGTTCCGGCGGGGCGTGCGGGTGGGTCGGGCCCCGACTTCGGTCTGCACTCACCGTGCCGGCTCTCCGCTCACCGTGCTCCACGGCGCAGCCTGGCGGGCACTTACAGGTGGGCGCTGATCACACCGCCGTTGCTGAGCACGATGTATACGCCGTTGGCGTCGAGCCCGGTGTCGTGCTGGTTCGTCTCCAGCGTGCCGTACACCGCGCCGTCGTGCCCCAGGATCTGGGCGCGGTACCGGAGTTCGCCGATCTTCGTGACCTTGGCCGTCCAACCGCCCGCGAGCTTGAACGTGCCTGGTCCCTGGTGTCCGCCGCCCATCCAGGAGTGGACCCGGCCGTCCAGCGTGAGCACGATGAACATGTCGTTGGCGTCGAGCCCGGCGTCGTGCTCCTTCGCCTCCAGGGTGGCCAGGACCGCACCACCGTGGACGATCTTGGCACGGTAGTGCTGGGCTCCGAGCCGGTAGATCTCGGCCTTGCTGCCGTCCGGGAGGGGCTGGGTACGGACCGGGGATGCCCCCTTGGCCGCGCCGCCGTGCGCGCTGCCCGACTGCTTGCCCGCAGCGCCCGCTGGGGCGTGGTGGGTTTTGGCGCCGGTACCCGCCTGGGTGCCGGCCTCGGTACCGGGGCCCGCCTGGGCATCGGCGGCCTGCGCTGCGGTGGCGGAGCCCGTGCCGCTGGACTCGGCAGCGGTCTTGCCCATGGCCGCCCGGCCCGCGGGCTTCGGGCCGTCGGCGGCGGGGTCGGAGCAGGCGGTCAGGGTGAGGGCTGCGGCTGCGGTCAGGGCCGCGGCGGCAATGCGCAGGGTGCGGCGACGAGCGGTGCGGACAGTGGTGGTGGAGCTCATTTCGGTCCCCCCGGACAGTCGGTGTCGTGGATTCCTCGGTACGTCACCCACTCTGACCGGCGCCACTATCGCCAGACTGTCGCTCCGCTGACATCCGGCTAACGCCGACCGGAGCGCCGGCGGCCAGGACGTCCAAGCGCGCAGGGTGAAGGCAGCGAACCGTGGCGGGGACGCTGGCCGACGGCCTTTCCAGGGCGTCAGTTGGTGGCCGTCTGGAGGGTGGATCCGCTGGACGGGGCGAAGCTGACGTCGCCGTTGTAGGTGCCGGTGACCTGGTGTGTCCCCTTCGGCAGGGGGTTGAACTGCGCGCTGGCCCGGCCGTTGACCAGGGTGACGATCTGCGGGGTGCGCCCGGTGATGGCGAGGGCGACGGTGCCGGTGGGGGTGCCCGCGCCGGGGACCACCGCGGTGACCGTCGCGGTGACGGTCACCGGCTCGCCCGTCGTCGAGGGGTTCGGCGTGGAGACCACGACCGTGGAGGTGGTGGCCCGGTTGACGGTCTGGGGGTCGGTGCCGGTCGACGCGGCGAAGCTGGCGTCCCCGCCGTAGGCGGCCGAGACGGTGAACGGGCTGCCCGTGGTGCCGCTGTAGGTGTGGGTGATCGTGGCGATCCCGCCGGACACCGGTGCGGTGGCGGAGCCGGTGCCGTCGCCGAAGGTGAAGGTGACGGTGCCGGTGGGGGTGCCGGACGTGGCGGACACCGTCGCCCTGATGGTGACCGGCTGGCCGGACACGGAGGGGTCGGGGGTCGAGGTCACCGTGGTGGTGGTCGGCGCCTTGCTGAGGGTCTGGGTGTCGGTGCCGGTGGAGGTCGTGAAGTTGGGGTCGCCGTTGTAGGTGGCGGTGACGGTGAACGGGCTGCCGGTGCGGGTGGTCCAGGTGTGGGCGACGGTGGCGATGCCGCCGGACACCGGTGCGGTGGCGGAGCCGGTGCCGTCGCCAAAGGTGAAGGTGACGGTGCCGGTGGGGGTGCCGGCCCCGGGGGCGACCGGCGCCACCGTGGCGGTGAGGGTGACGCTCTGCCCGGCGGTCGACGGGTCGGGGGCGGAGGTCACGGTGGTCGTGGTCGCCGCCTTGTTGACCGCCTGGGCGTCGGTGCCGCTCGACGTCGCGTAGTTGGGGTCACCGTTGTAGGTGGCGGTGACGGTGAACGGGCTGCCGGAGGCCCCGGCGTAGGTGTGGGTGAGGCTGGCGACGCCGCCGGAGAGGGTGGCGGTGGCCGGGCCCGTGCCGTCGTCGAAGGAGAAGGTCACCGTGCCGGTGGGGGTGCCCGCCCCGGGGGCCTGCGCGTCGACCGTGGCCGTCAGCGTGACGCTCTGTCCGGTGACGGAGGGGTCGGGGACGGAGGTCACGGTGGTCGTGGTCGCCGCCTTGTCGACCGTCTGGGCGTCGGTGCCGGTGGAAGTCGTGAAGTTGGCGTCGCCGTTGTAGGCGGCGGTGACGGTGAACGGGCTGCCGGTGCGGGTGGTCCAGGTGTGGGTGACGGTGGCGACGCCGCCGGAGAGGGTGGCGGTGGCCGGGCCCGTGCCGTCGCCGAAGGAGAAGGTCACCGTGCCGGTCGGGGTGCCCGCCCCCGGGGCGACCGGCGCCACCGTCGCGGTGAGGGTGACGGATTGGCCCACCACACCGGGGTCGGGCGCGGAGACCAGTGACGTCGTGGTGGCGGCCCTGCCGACGGTCTGGGTGTCGGCGCCGTGGGACGTCGTGTAGTTGGTGTCGCCGTTGTAGGTGCCGGTGAGGGTGTGGGGGCTCCCGGAGGTGCCGGTGTAGGTGTGGGTAAGGGTCGCGACGCCGCCGGAGAGGGGGGCCGTGGCGGGGCTCGTCCCGTCGCCGAAGTCGAAGGTGACCGTGCCGGTCGGGGTGCCGGTGCCGGGGGCGATCGGGGTCACCGTGGCGGTGAGGGTGGTGGGTTGGCCGACGACGGTGGGGTCGGGGGAGGAGACCACGGCGGTGGTGGTGGCGGCCTTGCTGACGGTCTGGGTGTCGGTGCCGGTCGACGTCGTGTAGTTGGTGTCGCCGCTGTAGGTGCCGGTGAACGCGTAGGGGCTCCCGGACGTGGCGGTGTAGGTGTGCGTGGTGGTGGCCAGGCCGTTGCTGAGGGGTGCGGTCACCGTGGGGCTGCCGTCGCCGAAGTCGAAGGTGACCGTGCCGGTCGGGGTGCCGGTGCTGGGGGCGATCGGGGTCACCGTGGCGGTGAGGGTGGTGGGTTGGCCGACGACGGTGGGGTCGGGGGAGGAGACCACGGCGGTGGTGGTGGCGGCCTTGCCGACGTTCTGGGTGTCGGTGCCGGCCGACACGGTGAAGCTGGTGTCCCCGTTGTAGCTCGCCGTCACGGTGTACGGCCCGCCCTCGCTGGAGTAGGTGTGGCCGATCCGGGCCACCCCGCCGGACAGCACCGCCGACGCGGCCGGGGTGCCGTCGCCGAAGTCGAAGGTCACGGTGCCGGTCGGCACGCCGGCCCCCGGACCGACCGGCGCCACCGTCGCGGTGAGGGTCACCGGTTGACCGGTCACCGAGGGGTCCGGG
This sequence comes from Streptomyces sp. NPDC107765, assembly GCF_055657085.1. Lineage (NCBI taxonomy): Bacteria > Bacillati > Actinomycetota > Actinomycetes > Kitasatosporales > Streptomycetaceae > Streptomyces > Streptomyces sp. NPDC107765. The sequence goes on from NZ_JBVKBL010000009.1 coordinate 31,914, forward strand.
GTGGTGACCAGCGTGGTGGTGGTCGCCGCCGGCAGCACGGTCTGGGTGTCGGCGCCCGAGGAGGCGCTGAAGTTGGCGTCGCCGTTGTACCGGGCGGTGATCCCGTACGGGCTGCCGGTGGCCCGGGTGTAGGTGTGAGCGACGGTCACCACGCCGCCGGCCAGCGGTGCCGTGACGGCCGCCGTGCCGTCGCCGAAGTCGAAGGTCACGGTGCCGGTGGGCACCCCGCCGCCGTTCGGCGTGGGGGCCACGGTGGCGGTGAAGGTCACCGGCTGGCCGGTCACCGTGGGGTCGGGCGAGGAGGTCACCGTCGTCGAGGTGGTGGCGGCGCTGGCCGTCACGGTGTGCGGCGCGGTGGCGGCGGCGGTGGTGAAGTTGGGGTCCCCGCTGTAGGAGGCGGTGACCTGGTACGGGCTGCCCGACGTGGTGGCGTAGGCGTGGTCGGTCGTCGCGATCCCGCCCTGGACCGGGGCGGTGACCGGCGCGGTGCCGTCGCCGAAGTCGAAGGTGACGGTCCCGGTGGGGGTGCCCGCGCCCGGAGGAACCGCGGAGATCCGCGCGGTGAAGGTGACGGGCTGGCCCGCGGTGGACGGGGCCGGGGAGGAGAACAGCGTCATCGCCGCGGTCACCGGGGCCACGGTCTGGGTGTCGGTGCCGGTGGACGCGTCGAAGTCGCCGTCGTCGGTGTCGTGGTAGGTGGCGGTCAGCGCGTAGGGGCTGCCGGCGGTGGTGGTCCAGGTGTGCGGGGTGGTCGCGGTGCCGCCGGTCAGCGGCACGGTGACCGAGGGGGCGCCGTCGCCGAAGGTGAAGGTGACGGTGCCGGTGGGGGTGCCCGCGCCCGGGGCGACCGGTGCCACGGTGGCGGTGAGGTCGACGGACCGGCCGGGCACCGAGGGGTCGGGGGAGGAGGTCAGGGTGGTGGCGGTGGCCGCCGGGGTGACGGTCTGGGTGCCGGTGCCGCTCGACGCGGTGAACCCGGCGTCCCCGCCGTAGGTGGCGGTGACGGGGTAGGGGCTGCCGGCGGTGGTGGTCCAGGTGTGCGGGACGGTGGCGGTGCCGCCGGTCAGCGGCACCGCCACCGGCGCGCTGCCGTCGCCGAAGGCGAACGTCACGGTCCCGGTCGGCGTCCCGGCGCCCGGTGCCACCGCCGTGACGGTGGCGGTCACCGTCACCGGCTGCCCGGACACCGACGGGTCGGGCGAGGAGTCGACCACCGTCGTCGTCAACGCCGGTTGAACGGTGTGAATTTCGACCCCCGCCGAGGCGGTGAAGTCGTCGTCGCCGCTGTAGTGGGCGGTGACCGTGTACGGGCCGGCCGCCCCCGTGAAGGTGTGCGTGGCCGTCGCCAGACCCTGGGACAGGGACGCGACGACCGGTGCGGTGCCGTCGCCGAAGTCGAAGGTGACCGTCCCGGTCGGTACCCCGGCGCCCGGCGCATCCGGCCTCACCCGGGCGAAGAACGACACCTGACCGCCGGTCACCGACGGCTCCGGGAGGTCGGTGACGGTGGTGGTGCTCGCGCCCGGGCCGACGGTCAGGGAGCTGGTGCCGCCGGACGCGGTGAAGTCGGCGTCGCCGTTGTAGGTGGCGGTCAGGGTGTAGGGGCTGCCGGCGGTGCTGGTCCAGGCGTGGCTGGTGGTCGCCGTGCCGTTCGTCAGGGGGGCGGTGACCGAGGGGGAGCCGTCGCCGAAGTCGAAGGTGACGGTGCCGGTCGGGGTGCCGCCGCCGGGGGCGACCGCGGCGACCGTCGCGGTGACGGCGACCGGCTGGCCGGGCACCGCCGGGTTCGGGGCGGAGGCGATCGAGGTGGTGCTCGCGGCCGGGGTCACGGTGTGCCCGGCGGTCGCCGTGGTGGGCCCGAAGTCGGCGTCCCCGCCGTAGGTCGCGGTGACGACGTACGGGCTGCCGGCGGCACCGGCCCAGGTGTGGGTGACGGTCGCGGCCTCGCCGACGAGCGGCACCGCGACCGGTGCGGTGCCGTCGCCGAAGTCCACGGTGACGGTGCCGGTCGGGGTGCCGTCGCCCGGCGCGGTCGGGGTGACCGTCGCGGTCACGGTGACCGGCTGGCCGGAGACCGAGGGGTCCGGCCCTTCGGTGATCACCATCCCGGACGCCGCCCGGCCGACGGCGTGGCCGGTGGTGCCGGCGGAGGCGGTGAAGTCGGGGGCGCCGCCGTAGGTCGCGGTGACGGTGTAGGGGCTGCCGGCGGTGTCGGCGAAGGCGTGCTGGGCGGTGGCCACCCCGGCCACCACGGGCACCGCGACCGGTGTGGTGCCGTCGCCGAAGTCGAACGTCAGGGTACCGGTCGGGGTGCCGGCGCCCGGCGCCGCGGGTGCGACCGTCGCGGTGAAGGTGACCGGCTGGCCGGCGACCGACGGCTCCGGCCCGTCGGCGACCGTGGTAGTGGTGGCGGCCGGCAGGACCGTCCGGGTGGTGCCGGCCACCGCGGTGGTGAAGTCGCCGCTGCCGTTGTAGACGGCGCTGATCGCGTAGGGACTGCCGAGGCTGCTGGTCCAGGCGTGGGTGAACAGCGCGGAGCCGCCGGTCAGCGCCGCCGTGGCGGGGGGCGTGCCGTCGCCGAAGTCGACGGTGACGGTGCCGGTCGGCACACCCGCCCCCGGCGGCACCGCCGCGGCCGTCACCGCGACGGTCACCGGCTCGCCCACCACCGACGGGCCCGCACCGGCGGAGACCGTGAGGGTGGCCGCGGTCTGCAGCACGGCCTGTGTGAGGGTGACCGTGGAGGGCTGGAAGTCGCCGGTGCCGTTGTAGGTGGCCGTGACGGTGTAGGGGCTTCCTCCGGTGGTGGTGTACGCGTGCACCACGGTCGCCAGTCCGGCCACCGTGGCGGTGGTCTCGGTCGGGGAGCCGTCGCCGAAGTCGAAGGTGACCGTGCCGGTCGGCTCCCCCGTCGTCGCGGCGACCGTGGAGACCGCCGCGGTCAGGGTGACCGGCTGGCCCACCGACGACGGGTGGGGCGAGGCGACCACCGTGGTGGCGGTGGCCGCGGCGTTCACCGTCTGGGTGTCGGTGCCGGAGGATCCGGTGAAGTTCGCGTCGCCGTAATAGGTGGCGGTGACGGTGTAGGGACTGCCGGCGGTGCTGGTGTACGGGTGGACGGCGACCGCGGTGCCGTCGGCGAGCGGTGCCCGGACCGCCGGCGAGCCGTCGCCGAAGTCGAAGGTGACGTACCCGGCGGGGGTGCCGGCGCCGGCCGCGGCGGACCCGACGGTCGCCGTGAAGGTGACCGGTTCGCCGGTCGTCGAGGGGTCCGGCGCGGACACCAGCGTCGTCGAATCGGCCCGGTCGACGGTCTGGGTGTCCAGCCCGGACGACCCTGCGAAGTCGGCGTCGCCACTGTAGACCGCGGTCACCGAGTAGGAGCCGGCGGCGGCGTAGGCGTGGGTGGCCGTCGCCGTACCGCCGGCCAGCGGGACCGCGACCGTCGGGGAGCCGTCGCCGAACTCGAAGGTGACGGTTCCGGTCGGGGTTCCCGAGGCGGGCGGGATCACCGCGACCGCCGCGGTGAAGGTCACCGGCCCGCCGACGAGCGACGGGTCGGGTGACGAGCTGACCGTCGTGGAGGTGGTCGAGACGGTCATCGCCACGCTCTGCACGGCCGTGCCCACCGAGGCCGCGAAGTCCCCGTCCCCGGCGTAGGAGGCGGTGACGGTGTAGGGGCTGCCCTCGGTGCTGGTCCAGGCGTGGGTCGCGATGGCGAGATTGCCGGAGACCGGTGCGGTGACGGTCGGGGAGCCGTCCCCGAAGTCGAAGGTGACCGACCCCGTGGGGGCACCGGCGCCCGGCGGCACCGGCGTCACCCGCGCGATCAGCGTCACGGTCTGGCCCACCGCCGAGGGCGAGGCCGACGAGGTCACCGTGGTGGTGGTCGCGGCCGGTGCCACGGTGTGCACCAGGGTGTCGTCCGACGGGGCGAAGTCGCCGTCGCCGCTGTAGTGGGCGGCGATGGTGTAGGGGCTGTTGGCGGCGCTGGTGTAGACGTGGGTGACGGTGGCCGAGCCGTCGACCAGCCGGGCGGTGAGGACCGGACTGCCGTCGCCGAAGTCCAAGGTGGCCTCGCCGGTCGGAATGCCGGCACCGGGTGCGACCGGGGAGACGGTGACCGTCACCGCTTCACCGGTCACCGACGGGTCAGGTGTGGCCGTGACGGTGGTGACGGTGGCCGACTGCTCCACGCTGTGCAGCGAACTCCCGCGGGAGTCGGTGAAGTTGGCGTCGCCGCTGTAGCTGACGGTCACCGCGTACGGGCTCTGCGAGGCGTTGGTGTAGGCGTGGGTGGTGCTGGCGCTGCCGCCGGTCAGGGGCAGCGTGACCGGTGCGCTGCCGTCGCCGAAGTCGAAGGTGACGGTGCCGGTCGGGGTGACCGAGGACGCCGGAGCGCCCTGCACGGTGGCGTCGAAGGTGACGGTCTGTCCGGTCACCGAGCGGAACGGTGTCGCGCGGAATGTCGTCGTCGAGACGGCCTTGGCGACCACCTGACTGTCCGCCCCCGCCGAAGGGTTGAAGTTGTCGTCGCCGCTGTACGTCGCTGCGACCGTGTACGGGCTGGCCGACACCTCGGGGTTGGTGTGGCTCACCGTCGCCGTGCCGCCCGCGACCGGCGCGGTCACCGGCGGGCTGTCGTCGCTGAACTCGAAGGTCACGGTGCCCGTGGGCGAACCGGCGGCCGGTGCCTCGGGGGTGATTCTGGCGACGAAGGTCGTCGACTGGCCCACCGAGGAGGGGTCGGGCACCGACGTCAGGGCCGTGGTGGTGTCGGCCGGCTCGACGGTCTGGGCGTCGGTGCCGCTGGACGCGGTGAAGTCGGCACCGCCCTGGTAGGTGGCGGTGACCTGGTAGGGGGTCTCCGCGGCGGCGGCGTAGATATGGGTGGTCTGCGCGGTGCCGCCGGTGAGGGCCTCGGTGAGGGTGGGGGTGCCGTCGCCGAAGTCGAAGGTGATCGTCCCGGTGGGGGTGCCCGCGCCGGGCACAACGGTGGTGACTGCCGCGCTGAACGTCACCTCCTGGCCCACCGCGGAGGGGTCGGGCGCGGAGACCACGGCGGTGGTGGTGCCGGCCGGCTGCACCACCAGGATGACGGTCTGCGCGGACGGGGTGACGTCGGCGTCGCCGTTGTACGTGACGGTGACGGTGTACGGGCTCTGCGCGGCACCGGTATAGGTGTGCGCGGTGGCGGCGGCTCCGTCGGCGAGGGGGGCGGTGACGGTGGGGGTGTCGTCGCCGAAGTCGAAGGTGACCGTCCCGGTGGGGGTGGCCGCGCCGGGCGGGGTGGCGGTGACCGTCGCCCCGATGGTCACCGGCTCGCCCACCGTCGCGGGATCGGGCGTCACGATGACGGCCGTCGTCGAGGAGGCCGGGCCCACGGTCTGGGTGGCCGTCCCCGTCGACGCGGCGATGTCGCCGTCGCCGCTGTAGGTGACGGTGACGGTGTACGGGGTGGCGGACGCGTCGGCGTAGGCGTGGTCGACGGACGCCGTCCCGCCCGTCAGCGGGGTGGTGACGCCGGGGGTGCCGTCGCCGAAGTCGAAGGTGACGGTGCCGGTGGGGGTGCCCGCACCGGGCGGGACGGCGGTGACCGTCGCGGTGGCGGTGACCGGCTGGCCGGCCACGGTCGGGTTCGGGGCGACGGTCACGCCCACGGCGGAGGCGGCCTGTTGCACGGTCTGGGTGTCGGTGCCCGTCGAGGCGGTGAAGTCGGCGTCCCCGCTGTAGGCGGCGGTGATCGCGTAGGGCGTCTCGGTGGCGTCGGTGTAGGTGTGGCCGACCGTGGCGGCGCCGCCGACCAGCGGGGCGGTGACGGTGGGGGTGCCGTCGCCGAAGTCGAAGGTCGCCGTCCCGGTCGGCGCCCCGGCCCCCGGCGGTACGGGGGTCACCCGCGCGACGAGGGTGACGGACTGCCCGGCGAGCGACGGATCGGGGGCGGACCGCACGGAGGTGGTGGTCGACGCCGCCCCGACCAGCTGGCTTTCGGTGCCGGTGGACGCGGTGAAGAAGACGTCGCCGCCGTAGGAGGCGGTGACCTGGTAGGGGGTCTCGGCGGCGTCGGTGTAGACGTGGCTGACCTTCGCGGTGCCGTCGGTGAGGGCCGCCGGCACGGGTGCCGAGCCGTCGCCGAAGTCGAAGGTGACGGTGCCCGACGGGGTGCCGGTGGTGGGCGGAACCCCCGTCACCACCGCGGTGAAGGCGACCGCTTGCCCCACCACGGAGGGAGCCGGCGCGGAGCTGACGGTGGTGCGGGTGGATGCCTGGTAGCCGAAGCCGCCGGACACGGTCACACTGCCGCCCGGCGTGGTGATGACGAGGTCGGCCGGGCCCGGCGTGCCCGGCGGCGTCACCACCAGGAGCAGGGTGTCGGAGAACGCCCGGAAGGACACCGCGGGCACCCCGTCGACAGTGACCGCGGTGACCCGGCTGAGGCCGGTGCCGCTCACCACCAGGGTGGTGCCGCCCTCGATCGGCCCGGTGCTCGGGCTGACGCCGGACACCGAGGGCGCCGCGACATAGGTGTAGAGCAGCCGGTTGCTCACCCCGCCGAGGGTGGTCACGGAGACCGGGACGGTGCCGGGGCCCGCGACGGGCGGAGCGGTCACCAGCAGCTGGCTGTCGGAGACCGCGGTGGGGAAGGCCACCGCGTCCCCGAAGCGCACCAGCAGCGCGGTGCGCAGGTTGACGCCCATCAGCTCCACCACATTGCCTCCGCCGACCGGGCCGGTGGTGGGGATCAGCCGCGCAATGCTGGGCCTGTACAGGTAGAAGAAGTACCCGATGCGGGCGCTGCCGCCGGGAGTGGTGACGGTGACCGGGACCGCGCCGGTGCCCGGGGGAGTCACCGCCACGATGGTCCGGTCGTCGAGCACGGCGAAGCTCGCGGCCCGCCGGGTGCCGAAGTACACCGCGGTGGTGCCGGTGAAGCGGCGCCCGACGAGGGTCACCAACGTGCCGCCGCTGTACGGGCCCTGGTCGGGGAAGACCCCGGACAGGCTCTGCAGGCCGGGCGCCGCGGCCCGGCCGGTGAGGTCGGTCCGCCGCAGCGACGCCAAAGCGGCGACCGGCCGGTTCAGCAGCCCGGGCAGGCCGTGCAGCAGGGTGCCGCTGTCGAGCGCCCGCGGCAGGTCGGCGCGGTCCGCGGAGGTGCGCAGCACCAACTGGTCGGCCGCGCCGCGCACGGCGAGCGGCACCGGTGTGTTCAGGGTGGGCAGGGCCTTGCGGGAGGCCGGGTCGATGACGGCGAGGCAGTTCCCGTCCCGGTCGGTGATCAGAAAAGCCCCGTTCGGGCGCTCCGGCGTCAGCATGCGACCGTCCTCGCCCGGGTGGTCACTCCGGCGACCGCATCGACGCCTCCCACGGGGCGTCCCTGCATGGGAGGCGCGGCGGTCAGCACCGGGAGCCGGCAGCCTCTGACGACCACGGCCACGACCGTGTGGCACAGGCCGGTGAGGGACACGGCACGAACATGACGGACTGCATGCATGACGGCTCCAGGCCAGCGCGCGGGCCTGTCGCACCGTTCGACGCACGCGGGGCGCCGAACGGCCCTGACCTGCATGCCTCAACGGAGGAGCGCGCTCGGGACACCTCGTCAGCACCAGGCACCGAAAACGGCAGGACGCCTTCCACTCCCCCGGAAAGGATGGGCGGCCCGCCGGAATCGGACGATGTCAGAAAGCCATTCCGACGACAACGGCGGCAACACTCCGCGTTCGATATCACTCGAAAGGACCAGCGCACTCCGGGCGACGCCGCACTCCGGCGCGCGACCGAGGGCACGGCCACGCGGGCCCACACCGGACACCGGCGGCCAGAGGTGCGCACACTGCGCGCACCGAATGGCAGGAGTCGAGCGGCCTGCCCCGACCCGTCCCGCTATGTGCATGAACATGGCCAGACCCGCTGACGACGAGACCCGCTGCAAGGACCGGTACGGATTCCGCGGCTCGACGGGCCGACCACAGCGAGTGGTGAACTCGAGGTTGCTGTCGTGCCTGCCCTTGTAAGGTCGTGGTGGGTCAATGCCGTGGCGCGTCCGCACGGGCCGTGAAGCATGGGAGGGGCAGATGGGCTTGTCGTTGCTTTTGCTGTTGGTGGGCTTGGCCATATTGGCCGCGTTGGTCGCCGTCGTCGTGGCGGTGAGCAAGCGGGAAAGAAACGCGCAGCCGCAGGTCGCTCCCGGGAGTTGGGGTACGGGTCCGGGCATGCCGAACCAGGCACCGTATCCGCCCGCCCAGCAGCCCGGCCAGTGGTACCCGCCGGCGCAGCAGCCGGGCGCGCAGGCGTATCCGCCGGCCACCCCTCCCGGGCAGCCACCGCAGCAGCCCGGCCCGTACGGTGCCCCACCGCAGCACCCCGGACCGTAGGGCGCCCCACCGCCACAACAGCCGCCCTATCAGGGGCAGTGACCCCCGAAGATCGCCGATGACCAGCCGCGGAGTCTCCGCGGCCGGTCGACGCGTTTCAGGGGCGTGCGTGAAGTAGTTCGCCGCTGAGCCCCTTGCGGGGCAGCGCACTACTCCACCGCATAGAGCAGCCTGTACTCAGCGCCATGCGCCGTGAAGTGCAGACTGCGCTCACCAGGCGTATCCGTGATCCAGTGCTTCCCGAGCTTGTCATCCGCATCCGGGCCGTCGTCCTCCCCGAGGGAGACAGCGATCCTTCCCGTGAAGTCGCAGTCGTACTTGACGGTGTACATCCGGTCTCCCAGCACCGTTCCGTTCCACACGGTGCCGCGGTCCTGGAGCACAAGCCTCGGCTCATCGAAGCCGCTCCAGCCCTCAGTCGTGACGCACTTGAGCTTCTCCAGATACAGCTTGGCCATACCGTCCCCTGTGAAGGATCCTTCCCGACACTTCACATCCTGCTGAACCTCAATAAACGATCACTAAACGCATGCGGCGATGTGCGGTCCGGGCGGAACGTTGGGGCCTGCACCGTGGAGGTGTCGACGGTGGTGTTCTCCGGCCGTCAGGCGGCCGGGGCGCCCGTGCCGTCGGTGAGCTCTCCGGCAGAGGTGAAGAACGCCCTGAATTCCGGCGGCAGCTTCCCGGAGGTGATCACTGTGCTGACACTGGCCGGAACCGACGGCAGTTCCATGCTTCTCCCTCAACGCGGTCGATGTCCGGCCGTGAGATGGCGTTCGGACGAGCCGGGGCGGCGACTGGAAGGCCCCGGCTCGGACGTGGGGAGGCGCTCACGCTCTTGCACGCATACGCGCAGTGTGGCGGCCGTGGATCAAGGCAGCAGCGTGTCGAGGAAGGTGTTGGAGAAGACCCGGGCCGGGTCGTAGGAGTTCAGTGTGTTCTGGGCGGTGCGCCAGTCGCTGAACGCGGCCGGGACCGTGGTGCCCAGCGTGGAAGGGTCCGTCCAGGGGCCGCTGTCCGTGTAGGCCCAGCCCTTGGACCATTCGGGACGTACGGTCGCGTACGAGCCGGTGTAGGTCTGCCAGATCCATTGCTCCATTTCGCGGAAGAAGGGGGCCGCGCCGGGAGTGCCGGGGTAGGTGGCGAAGTCGAGCCACACCACGGTGTCCCATTCAGGGTGGTCGGGACGGGCGAGGGCCGGCGAGAGGAGGGGGCCGTCGTGCGGGTCGGTGCCGGTGATGCGGAGCTCGATCGGGCCGTTGACGGGGTAGGAGCCGCGACTCTGGTGCGCTGCCAGCACGCTCTTGTAGTGACCGTAGAAGTCGTTCACCACTCGCTGCACATTCGCCCGGGAGGTCAGTACCGCCCAGCCGGCTTCGACGATGCGCAGTGTCGTGGGTTCGACGTACAGCAGACTGTTCTTCGACCAGCCCCAGACGTCCCACGTGCCGGTGACGATCAGCCCGGAGCCGACGATGGACATGGCGAGCTTGGTGAAGTCGGGTGTCTTGTCGCCCCCGCCGGCGGCGATCTCGCCGAGCAACTTCGACATGTCCTCGGTGACGCGGTTGGCGAAGGAGTAGGGGTAGGGCGCGTCGAGCTGTTTGGCCAGCCAGGGCTTGGTCGGTGCCACACTCCACACCTTCAGCCACGGCACATCGGTGAACGGGAACCAGATCGCCTCGACGCGTCCGGTGCCGTCCAGATAGGAGCTGATCGTCCGGCCGCCGGTGCCGGGGGGACCGAAGACGGTGGCGATGTTGACGTCGTACCAGTTACGGCAGCGCAGGCGCGTGTTGGCCGCGGCGGTCATGGTGACTTCGGTGAGGAAGGCGCGGCCCAGGTGGACGAGGAAGGCACGGATGTCGGGGTCGGAGCGAGTGAAGGTCCTGAGCGCGTAGCGGTTTTCCGCCGCGTTCCACACCACGGCTGTGAGTGAGGTGACCAGAGAGCTCAGGGTGCCGAAGCCGGAGCCGGCGGGCGGGCGTTCGCCGGCGGTGGGCAGGCCGGTGCCGTGGCCACCGATGGCGAGGACCCCGCCGATGGTGAGGTCGCCGGGTGCAGTGGTCGCGGCGAGGCCGAGTCCCGAGTCCTCCAGGCGGGCGAGGATGGTGTCGAGGGTCGCCCCGGCCTGCGCGGTGACGCTCCCGGGGTTGCCGCCGCGGACGCTGACCGCGGTGAGGTGGGAGGTGGTGTCGACGATGACGGTGCGGGAGGTGTCGGCGCCGGCGGGTACCACCAGCGGCGACCAGGTGTGGCCCTTGCCCCGGGCGCGGAGACGGTAACCGTGCTCGTGGGCCCAGTTGGCCAGGGTCACCACGTCGTCGGGGGTACGGGCCGAAGCGGTCCAGACGTCCTCGACGACGATCTCCAACGACCAGTTGCGGAAGGCCTGTTGGGAGAGGGGGATGCCGGCGGGGAAGCCGGGCGGTGGGGTGAGGGTGGCCGCGGCGCTGCCCGCGGGGATGCGATGCGCGGGCTGTAGACCTGCTGCCGCGGCGAGCCCTGCAGCGGCGGTCGCGGTCAGGAGCGTGCGGCGGGTGAGGGAAGTTCTTCGAGCGCTGTCATCGGACATGGCTGTCCCTCCGGCACGCGGCGCGCCGCCCCGCTGCACCGCGCACGGGATCGTAGGAGTGAGACCGTACGAGCGCCCCGGTGCGGTGGGGGTGCGGGGAGTGTAAGGTGACGGGCCGTCAGACGCAATGGCCGTGCGCAGGAAGCCGGTGCTACGCGACACGGTCGCGCCCTGCCGCCATCACGATGCGGGCCGGCAGCCACTTGACGGCCAACGCCTGACTCAGGTCACCAGTTGCCGGCGCCGGGGCCGATCAGGCCCCCTTCGTAGGCCAGAACGACGGCCTGAGTACGGTTGCTTGCGCCCAGCTTGGCCAGCACATTGCCCACATGGGTTTTGACGGTCTCCAGGCTCACCCGCAGCTGCGCGGCGGCTTCCTGGTTGGAATGGCCCTTCGCCATGAGTCGCAGAATCTCGGTCTCGCGGCTGGTGAGGGCGGCTGTCCGGGCGCGGGATGTCTTGTCGAGAACGGGCCTGTCAGCAGCGAGGCGGCGAACTGCTTCCGGAAACAGTACGGAATCGCCGGTGGCCACCAACCGGATGGCGTGCGCGATCTGCTGGGCAGGCGCCCGCTTTCGGATGAAACCACTGGCGCCGACCCGCAGGGCGTCATAGACGTGTTCGTCGTTCTCGAATGTGGTGATCACGATGACCTTCGGTGGGTCGGGCAGTGCGGACCGCAGCCGCCGGGTCGCCTCGATACCGTCCACACACGGCATCCGTATGTCCATCAGCACGACGTCGGGGCGTAGCCGTTCGACCATGGGAAGCACATCGGCGCCGTCCGCGGCCTCGCCGACGACGTCCAGGTCGGATTTGGCGGCCAGCAGGGCCCGCAGCCCGGTACGTGTGAGCTCGTCGTCATCGACGACGAGAACAGTGATGGGCGGGTCGGGGGCCAGGGTGGGGCCTGGTGCCTGAGTGGGGCCGATGCTCACGTTCACAGTGCCGAACGTAGCGGAATCCGAGCAGCCAGCCGCCAGCTTGTCCCGTGCTTGTCTGTGGGCCCCGCGGACACCTCACCACGCAGCAGCCGCACCCGCTCGGCGATTCCGGTCAGCCCGTGCCCCTGCTTGCGACCCGGGCGGAACGGCACGGTGCCGTCGAGCGGGTTGATGAGCTCCACCTCCAGCCAGCCGTCACGTACGGCGACCCGCAGACTCATCTCTGCCGTCTCGCTGTGCCGCAAGGAGTTGGTCAGGCCCTCTTGAACGATGCGGTACGCCTCCCGCGACACGGTGGCCGGTACGTCCGCGAGGTTTCCGGCGGTCTCCACGCGCAGCACAGCGCCGGCTTGCCGGACCCGCTCGGTCAAGGGGCCGAGGTCGGCGAGGGTGCGCTGCGGTGTGGTGGACGTCTGCCCTGCCCGCAGGACACCGAGCACATGGTCGAGGTCGTCCATCGCGGCCCGGGAGGTCTCCTCGATGCTGCTGAGGGCGCGTCGGGCCGCCTGCGGATCGCTTTCCATCAGTTCCGCGGCGACCGCAGCCTGGATGGTGGATGCCGTGAGGGTATGCCCGATCGAGTCGTGCAATTCCTGAGCCAGTCTGTTGCGTTGGGCCAGAAGATCCCGCTGCGCTTCCACAGCGGCCAGCAGGTCGGCAGGCCGCGGACCGAGGAGGAGCGGGGCGAGCAGACGCATGACTGCCGCGCCACCCACGGCGACGTATCCGGCGAGCGCCAGGCATCCGGCGAAGGCGACCGCCACCCACAGACCCTGCCACCCGGGCTCCACGTGGAGGGTCCACGCGCCGGTCGTCACCGGACCACCACCGCTCAGCCAGACCGAGAGGAACACCAGGGCCACGAAGACCGAGAGGCAGGTCACGGCGGTCACCGCCACACCGACCGCCAGATGTGCGGTCAAGTACACCGTGGTGCGGAGCCGGTCCACCCAGGGAGAGGCCGGCGATTGCGGCGGGGCGGAAAGAGCAGTGTCCAACAGCCGGTTGGCCAGCCGAACGCATCCCCGGCGCGCCGCACGAGGAGCGCCCATGGCCACCAGCGCCGCGCACAGCGCGCAGCTGAATCCCACGACACGTAGCGCAGCCGGCCACTTCGGCGACGCCGAGACGAGCGCCAGGGCCATCGGCGGCAGGCTCATGACCGCCCCGATCCAGGCGTAAATCCCACTCCGGCAGGCCGCTCTGCCGAAGGGCGAACGCATCATCGTGATCACGGCCTGCACCGTACCCTCGGGCGCCTCGGCGTGCCTCCCCCGAAAGAGCCAGTACCCGGGCCTCCGAATTCCCCCGTCGCAGCGATGCGCAGGAACACCCTCGACTGAGAACGTTGACGGCAACAAGTGACCGATTCGGCGCCTGAAAGGCCGTGATGAAAACGAGATCCGCGTCGCACTCCGCATACCGCACCTCCGCGACAGCAAGGATTGGTGCGGCCGCATGGATCGTAGCCACCGTGCAGTTCTTCGTCGTCCAACTTGTCGTGGAGACCGGCTGGCGCACTCCCTACAGCTGGGCGGAGAACAACATCAGCGATCTCGGCAATGTCGGCTGCCGGATCTGGGACGACTCCCGGCCTCGATATGTGTGCTCGCCGCTGCACGCCGCTATGAACGTCAGCTTCGCCGTCCACGGTGTCCTGCTGCTCGCCGGCGTGCTGCTGGCCGGAGCCTGCTGGGGCCGCGGTGGGATAGCGACAAGTTCCCGAATTCTGCTCGCCATTGGGGCTGGCGGGTGGGTTCTGGTCGGCTTTGTTCCGGCAGACGTCGAAGAGAATCTGCATGTAGGGGGCGCACTTCTCATCATGGGGTTGGGAAATCTCGGGCTTCTCCTCACCGGATTTTCGTCCCGAGACTCACTCTTCGGCGGACTGCGGAGCGTAACCCTCTCGATAGCTGTCGCCGCGGTGCTCGCGGCATGGATGTTCTTCGGTCAGCACGACCCCGGAATCGGACTGGGCGGCCTGGAACGTATCGCGGCCTGGGCCCTGGACGCGTGGAGCCTCGTCATGGCTCTCGCCATACTCCGTGCCCGCCGGTCGGACAACGCGGGCGAACCAGCGAGTCTGCGAAGCGACCATGCGCGGAGCGATGGGTGACGACGCGTCCCTCGGGGCGCCCACCCAGAGGTACGGGGAGGGCCGGCCGCCTTACGCCCGCCTTCACGACGATTCACTCCCGGCCCACGGGTTGCCTCGTCCAGGCCCCGGTATGCCCACGCCACCTGTACCCTCGGCGCGCTACCTTTCCCGGCACCAGCAGGCGTTCTGACGGGGTCAGCCAGTCTCTGACCGGTCACGGACGCAGCGATGAGTTTTCCCGGTCCGGCACGTCTCACCACCGTTGTCGCCAGCACAGGAGGAACACGTGGCCCAGCTACTGAGAGTTCAGAATTTCAACGTCTCGAGTGACGGAATCGGTGCCGGTGAGGACCAGACCCTCGAGAGGCCATTCGGTCATGTCGAGCCCGAGAGGCTGTTTGCCTGGGCCGGCGCCACGGCGAGTTGGCCCATGCGCACCGACCCCGGGGGGAGCCGGGGCCTGGACGACTACTTCACGCGGGACTACGCCCGCAACATCGGTGCAGAGATCATGGGCCGCAACAAGTTCGGGCCTCAGCGCGGGCCCTGGCGCAACCATGAGTGGCAGGGCTGGTGGGGCGACGAGCCCCCGTTCCGCACCCCGGTATTCGTCCTGACCCACCACAAGCGTCCTTCGCTCACTCTTTCCGACACCACGTTCCACTTCGTCGACGGGGATCCGGCCACGGTCCTCGATCAGGCCCGGAAGGCGGCGCAAGGCAAGGACGTCCGGCTCGGCGGCGGGGTGAGCACCATCCGGCAGTTTCTCGACGCCGATCTCGTCGACACCCTGCACGTGGCGGTCTCGCCGGTGAAGCTCGGGTCCGGAGTACGACTCTGGGAGTCCCCGGATGAACTGCTCGACCGTTTCCACCTGGAGGTCGTTCCCAGCCCGAGCGGGGTGACGCACCACCTGTTCTGGCGAAAGTGACCGAAGCGGCCCCCCATAAGACACGTTGACGATTTTTCGGCGACTGGCACGCCCTGACGTGCGCTTTCGGCCAGCGAGGGGAGCGGTCGACCGCTCCGCAGCACGGAAGGTCGCCCCGTCACCGACCAAGCCATCCCCACATGTGCGTGCCACAGTGATCGCTTCGGCATCTCGCCTGGGGGGCCGTCCGACCCTTCGGACGAGGTAGGGCGGCAGTTCCTCAGCTTCGTACCGCCCCCGTCACCAGCCAGGCCTCGCCGTGGGCGCGCCAGGCGAGTGTGGCGAGGCGGGCGAGCATCCATACGCCGATCGCGAGCCACAGGGCCACGAGTCCGCCGCCCGCCAGGTGGACCGCGCCGGCGGCCGGGAGGAAGACGAGGGTGGTCAGGACGCCGGCCACGGCGAGGAAGCGCATGTCGCCGGCGCCGATCAGTACCCCGTCGAGGACGAACACGGGTCCTGCCACGACTTGGAGGACGGCCACCACGACGAGCGCGCTCAGCAGGAGGGACCGCACGTGCGGCGCCATGCCGAACAGTGCGGGCAGCCAGGGGCGGACGGCCAGGAGCAGGAGGCCGACGCCGGTGCCGGCGACGAGACCCCACTGGGTCATGCGCCAGGTCGCCGCACGGGCCGCGGGCGCGTCGCCGGCGCCCAGGCAGCGGCCGGTGATCGCCTGTCCGGCGATGGCGATGGCGTCGAGGGCCAGTGCGAGGAACCACCACACCTGGAAAGCCACCTGGTAGGCGGCGATCTCGTCGTCGCCCATCGCCGTGGCGACGACCGTACCGGCGACCAGGACGACGCGCAGGGTGAGCGTGCGGACGACGAGGTTCACCCCGGCCGTCGCGGCGGCGCGGAGCCCCGCCAGGTCGGGGCGCAGCGGGGCCCCGTGGCGGTGCGCGGCGCGCAGCACCGTGGCCACGTAGACGGCGCCGCCGGCGGTCTGGGCGATCACGGTGCCCCATGCGGAGCCGGCGATGCCCCAGTGGAGGCCGTAGACGAAGGCTGCGTTGAGCGCGGCGTTGCCCACGAAGGTGGCCACGGAGACGGCCAGGGGCGTGCGGGTGTCCTGCAGCCCGCGCAGTACGCCGGTGCTGGCCAGGGCCACGAGCATGCCGGGTACCCCGAAGAGGCTGATGCGCAGGTATGTCTCGGCGTGCGGGGTGACGGCCGCGGAGGCGCCGAAGGCGTCGACGATGGCGGGGGCCAGTGGCCAGCCGGCGAGGATGACCAGCAGGCCGATGCCGACGGCCAGCCAGATGCCGTCGAGTCCTTGGCGGATGGCCTGGTCGAGCCGGCCGGCGCCGACCAGTCGGGCCACGGCGGCGGTGGTGCCGTAGGCGAGGAAGATGCAGATGTTCACCAGGGTGCCGATCGCCTGCCCGGCGACACCGAGGCCGCCGAGGGGAGCGGTGCCCAGGTGCCCGACGATGGCGGAGTCGGTGAGCAGGAAGAGGGGTTCGGCCACGAGCGCGCCGAACGCGGGCAGGGCAAGGCGCCAGATTTCCCGGTCGTGGGCGCGCGCGGAGATCCTCGGGGAGGCAGGGGCGGGGGTTGGGTCGGGCGGTGGGGTCATCCGTGCTCCGGGGTGTGGGGCCGGTCGGGGGCCGTGTCGGGGCGGTGGTCCAGTTCCTCCGCGATCGTGCGCAGGAGGTCGGCGCGGGCCGATCGGTGCGAGAACGGGAAGAAGTGGCCGCCGGGTACGCGGTGGGCGGTGAAGCGGCCGCGGGTGCAAGCCCCCCAGGCCTGGACCGAGGCCCAGGCCACCACGGTGTCGTCCGCGCCGGCGAAGGCCGTGACCGGGCAGTTGAGGAGGCTTCCGGGGCGGTGCCGGTAGGTGTCGGTGAGGGCGAAGTCGGCCCGTACGGCGGGCAGGAGGAGTTGCAGCAGTTCGTCGCTGTCGAGGACGGGGGCCGGGGTGCCGCCCAGGGCGCGTAGTCGGGCCTTGAGTTCTGCGTCGGTGGGCTCGCGCCCCGGTGGTGATCCCGTCCGCCCGGCCGCGGCGCGGGCGGCTATGGGGAAGAGGTGGCTCACGGGCGTGCCTTCGCGTTCCAGGCGGAGGGCGAGCTCGAAGGCGAGGACGGCGCCGAAGCTGTGGCCGAGCAGGGCCAGGGGTCGTGCGGTGTGGGGCCGGACGGCGTCGGTGAGGTCGGCCAGGAGGGTGTCGAGGTCGGTGTGGGGTTGCTCGTCGGTGCGCAGGCCGTGGCCGGGTGGTTCGTAGGCGAAGGGTTCGATGGTGGCGGGCAGGTCCTCCTCCCAGCCGGTGAACAGGCCGGCCGAGGCGCCGGCGCCGGGCAGGCACACCAGTGCCGTGGCCCCGGCGTGCCTGCCGCCCGGTGGCGAAGGTGAAGGCAAACGGGAAAGTGCGGGGGAGGGGAGGATCGTCACCACGAGGCGGGCACCGCCCCGCGCCCAGGGTCCTGCCCGGTGGTGCCGTAGCGCTCCCGCAGCTCGCCGGCGAGGCCGGGGAGCAGGGGCGCGGCCCATGTGGCGAGGGTCCGCAGGCCGTGCAGGGCCAGGGCGGGGTCGGGGGTGGCGCGGCCGGCGAGCAGGGCGAGCAGGTGGGCGGTGGTCTCGGCGGCCTGGCGGAGGCTGAAGGTCTCCAGGGTGTAGGCGCGCAGCATGCGGTCGCGGTAGCGGCCGAGGACCTCGGTGGTGGTGGGGTCGGGTGGGGCGGGCCGGTCGTAGGCGGTCAGGGCGGTGTGCAGTGCGGCGAGGGGGCGTTGCAGCCGGGTGTCGAGGGTGGTGAGGAAGTCCTTCTCCGAGAAGTCGGCGGGCTGGTGTTCGGGGTTGGACAGGGCGAGGTGGAAGCGGACGGCATCGGCGCCGTGCTTGGTGACGAGGTCGCGGGCCCAGATGAGGTGGCCCCGGCTGGTGGAGAACTTGGCGCCCTCCAGGTGGAGGAACTCGTTGGTGAGGATCGCGGCCGGTTCGGTCAGGCCGCCGTGGGCGAAGCGCAGGCCGAGGTGGGCGAAGGCGAAGTAGAAGGTGTTGTCGTAGCCGAGGAACTGCACCAGTTCGTCACCGGCGTCGCGGGCCCCAAGGTCCGGTGTTGCCTGGTCGGGGTCGAGGCCGGCGCGGGCGGTGGCGGCCATGTGGGTCAGGCCGGGCAGCATTTCGGCCCAGACGTTGAGGACCTGGCCGGGGAAGCCGTCGACCGGGACGGGGATGCCCCAGTCGGCGGGGTAGCTCACGGGGAAGTCGGGCAGCGGCCGGGCCAGCATCTCCGCGACGAAACGCAACACGTGCGGCCGCATGGTTGCCTGGTGCCGGGTGTAGTAGGCCTCGAACCGGTCCCGGTAGTCCTCCAGGGGCAGGACGAGGATGTCGGTCCGGCGGGGTTCGGTGGCGGCCTGCTCGGCGGCGCCGCTGGGCGCCTGGTACAGCAGGGTGGCCGGCTCGTTGGGATGGCCGCAGGTTTCGCAGATCGCACCGCAGGTCTCGGCGAGGCACTCGGGGCAGTGCCCCGCGGCGAACCCTTCGAGGAGGTGGTGCCCACTTGACGGGTCGTAGGGGAAGGTCCAGGTGCGCCGGGCGAGGCGGCCGGCACGGTGGAGTTGGGCGAAGAAGTCCCCGACATGGGTGCGGTAGGTCCGGTCAGGGGTGGTGAAGGAGTCGACGGCGATGTCGGCGAGGCGGAGGGTTTCCCGGATGTCGCGGTTGCAGCGTGCGGCAAGTTCGGTGGGTTCCACGCCCAGCCGCCGCGCGGTGGTGACCACGTAGCTCTGGTGGTCGTCGCCGCCGGTGACGTACAGGGCGGTGTGGCCCAGCATGCGCTGGGCCCGGCAGAAGACGTCGGCGGCGAGGTAGGGGCCCGAGAGGTGGCCGAGGTGCAGGTCGCCGTTGGTGGTCGGGGGCGTGGCGGTGACGAGGAAGGAGCGGGGACGCTCCGTGCGCCCGGCGGTCATCGGGCGGCCCCGAAGGGGCCCATGGACCACACGGACACCATCTCCAGTTCCTCCTCGGCGGAGGTGTTCTCGAAGTGGTGGCGCCTGTTGGAGTCGACGACGAAGGCGTCGCCGGGGCCGATGGCCGTGCTCTCACCGTCGAGGTGGAGCAGGCCGGTGCCGCGCACGACGTAGAAGTGCTCGTGATCGGCGTGGGAATGGGGCGTGGTGGTGGCCGCGGGGGCGACGGTGCACACGCCCATCCCGGCCTCGGACGGGCCCGTCGAGCCCCAGGGCAGGATCCGGCGGAAGTCGCAGCCGTATTCCTGTGTCGTCGTGGCGTCGGCCCGTCGCTGAATGGGGGTGCTGCTCACGCGTCGGCTCCTTCGAGGGCGTCGGGGAGGGGAAGCCGTCCGGGGCCGGCCGGATCGGGGCCGGGACCGAAGACGGAGTCGAGGATGCGGGCGGACCGGTGGGCGAGGACGGACAGCAGGGTGCTGCTCAGGCCGTGGGAGTGCTCGGCGGCGCCGTGCAGGAAGATGCGGGGCCGGCAGTCGGCGGTCGTTTCCACGGAGTAGTCACGCCGGATGCGCAGGGTGCCGTCGGGGGCGCGCAGGAGCAGGGGTTCGAGGCCGGTCAGCAGGTCACCGGCCTCGCGGAAGTCGTAGCCGGTGGCCAGGACGACGGCGTCGAACCGGCTGGTGAGGGCCTGCCCGCCGGAGGGGGCGCGCAGGGTGACGAGGGCGGTCGGGCCGTCGGCCCGGCAGGCCGCCAGTTCGGTGAACCGGCACAGGCGCAGCCGGTCCTCGCCGCGGACGCGCTGGTCGTAGAGGAGCTCGGCGATGGCGAGGATGTCCTCGTCGTCGACGGCCGCGTAGTTGGTGGTGCGCAGCTCGGCCAGGATGGTGTGGCGGCGGGTGGCGTCGGCGGCGTGGAAGAGGTCGACGGACGCCGGGTCGAAGATCTCGTTGGCCAGCGGGCTGCTGTTGGCGGGGACGAGGGCGAACCCGCGGTGGGCCAGGGTGATGTCGGCGTAGGGGAATTCGCGGGCCAGGTAGCGGAAGACCTCGGCGGCGCTCTGGCCGGCCCCGACGACGAGGAAGCGGTGCGGCAGGTCGCGGCCGCGCTGGTGGAAGCGGTCGATGCTGGGCAGGAAGGTGCTGCTGTGGAAGGTGACACCGCTGTCGAGGGCGTCGCGCTCGACTCCGGCCGGAACGACGGGCCGGCCGCCGGGTGCCAGGGAGACATGGTCGGCGGCGATGGTGTGCTTGTCCCCGGTGAGGTCGCGGTAGTCGACCTCCAGGTGGGTGACGCCCCCGTCGGTACCGGTGACCGGCCGGACCCGTTCCACGAGGTAGCCGTAGGAGACGTGGTGGGAGAGCCGGTCCGCGGCCCAGCCGAAGTAGTCGGCGTATTCGCGTCGGGTGGGGTGCAGGGTGCCGAGGTTGAGGAACTGTTCGAGCCGTCCCTTGCCCACCAGGTAGTTGGTGAAGGAGAACGGGCTGGTGGGGTCCTGGGGACTGACGAGGTCCTTCAGGAAGGCGATCTGCATCCGGGTGCCGTCCAGGAGCATGTCGGGATGCCAGCTGAAGGCGGGCCGGGCTTCCAGGCAGTGCAGGCGGGCCCGTACGGACGAGGCGCGGGTGGAGTCGCACACGGCGGCGAGCGACAGGTGGGACGGGCCGAAGCCCACGCCGAGCAGCCCGTAGTGCGGGTACCGCCGCAAGGGGGTGCCGGTCACGCGGATCGGCCCTCCTCGTCGGTGCGGAAGGAGGCGAGGTGATGGACGGTGCCCTTGCGGGTGAACAGGTCACGCAGCGCGAAGGAGAATCCTTGCGCGCGGGCGAGCGAGGCGACCTTGAGCGCCGCCAGGGAGCTGCCGCCCAGTTCCAGGAACGGGGTGTGCACGTCCACCGCGTCACTGCCGGTGCGCAGCACGGTGGCCCAGATGTCGGCCAGGGCCACCTCATTCGGGGTGCCGGGTGGCGCGGTGGGCCCGCCGGGAAGGGGCCGTGGGGTCGTGGCTGTGGGTGCCGACTCGTGCGCGGGGCGGGGCGGCAGGCAGCCGGCGACGCGGTCGAGGAGTTTGCCCAGGGGTTCGCCACCGCCGTCGGCGATGGCCTCCAGGACGTCGCGGAAGGCGCCCATGACGCGGTCGACGGTCTCGCGGTCGAAGTGGGCGAGGTCGTACTCGGCCTGGAAGGTCAGCTCGTCCTCGGCCATCACCCCGATGGTGAAGGGGTAGTTGGTCCAGCCGAGGTTGCGCTCGTGCCGGACGGTGATGCCGTCGCGGCCGGCCCACCCGATGCCGTGGGGGATGTTCTCGAAGATCAGCAGCGATTCGAAGAGGGGGCGGCCGCTGGGGACGTCGGGATGTTCCTGGATCAGGGGCAGGGGGTAGTGCTCGTGGGCCCGGGCGGTGACCTGGGTGCGCTGGACATCGTGGAGCCACCCGGCTACGGGCCGCGCGGGGTCCAGGGTGAGCCGCATCGGCAGGATGTTGACGAAGATGCCGGCCATGTCCTCGATGTGGGACAGGCCGACGGGCCGGTGGGTGATGGTCATCCCGAAGCACACGTCGTGCTGTGCGCTGAGCCCGGAGATCACCGTCGCCCAGGCGCCCTGGATGAGCGAGTTGAGGGTGAGCCGGTGGGCCCGTGCGTAGGCCGTCAGCCTGCCGGTCAGGTCGGTCCCGACGGGGTAGGCCGCGCCCGCGTGCATCTCCTGGGGACTGGCGGACAGGCCGGGCCGGGCCGTGCGGCCGATCGTGGTCGGCCCCTCGAAGCCCGCGAGGTGCCCGGTCCAGTAGTCCCGTGAGGCACGGCCGTCCTGGGCGCGGACGAAGGCGACGTAGTCGCTGAAGGGGCGGGTGGCCGGCAGGTGGGGCGGGGTGCCGCGGCGGCGGGCGTGGTAGATCTCCAGGGAGTCGCGCAGGAGCAGGAAGAGCGACCAGACATCCAGGATGAGGTGGTGGTAGCTCATGACGAGCCGGTGCCGGTCGGGGCCGGTGCGGATGACGGCCAGCCGGAACAGCGGGGCCTGTTCGTAGGCGAAGCCGCGGCGCCGGTCCTCGGCGAGGTGGGCGTCCAGCAGGCCGGGTTGCCGCCCCTCAGGCATGCTCGACCAGTCAAGAACGGTCCACTCCAACGCGGCCTGCCGCTGGACGACCTGCAAGGGTTCCGCCAAACCGTTCGCCGCGATCCACGACCGCAGGATCTCGTGCCGGTCGACGACCTCCTGCCAGGCCCGGTGGTAGGCGTCGAGATCGAGTTCGCCTTCGAGGGTGTAGAGGAACTGCTCGACGTAGACACCGGAGTCGGGGTCGAGCAACGAGTGGAAGAGCATGCCCTTCTGCATCTCGGTGACCGGGTGCACCGTGGCGATGCCATCGGGCTCGGCGGCGATCCGCCGTACGACCTGGAGGTCCTCGTCGGCCACGGTGAAGGGCGCGGCGACGAATGCGCCGTCGAGGTCCCCGCGGTCATGGCGCCGTTCCTCGACGACGGCCGCGGTCTCCGCGATCGTTGGTGTGGCGAAGAACTGGGTGGAACTCAGCCCCAGTCCCTTCGTATTGGCCTTCGCGCTGATGAGGAAGCCTTGGATGGAGTCGCCGCCGAGCGCGAGGAAGTCGTCGTGGATGCCGACCCGCGGCAGGCCCAGCACCTCCTCCCACAGCCCGCACAGGTACTGCTCCAGCGCGTTGCGCGGCGGGTGGTACTCCTCCGACAGCTCCAGCCGGACCCCGTCCCGGTCGGCCAGCGCCCGGCGGTCCACCTTGCCGTTGTGCGTGAGCGGGATGGCGTCGACGACCGTGAACGCGGCAGGGATCATGTAGTCGGGCAGCAGTCCCACGAGGCGGGCGCGGATGTCGGCCGCGGTCGGTGGTGTGCCGTCGCACGTGAGGTAGGCGATCAGGCGCTGGTGGCCGCCCGCGCCCCGGCGACCCACGGCGACGGCCGCGCTGACCCCGGGGACCTCGCGTAATCGGGCCTCCACTTCGCCCAGTTCCACCCGGTAGCCGGCGATCTTGACCTGGTCGTCCAGACGGCCGAGCAGTTCCAGGCGGCCGTCGGCCGCCAGCCGGCCCAGGTCGCCGGTGCGGAACAGCCGGCCGTGCGGGCTGTCGGTGAACTTCGCCTGCGTCAGCTCGGGCAGGCGGTCGTACCCCTCGGCCATGCCGGCGCCCGTGAGGCAGAGTTCCCCGGTCTCGCCGTCGGGGACCGGGCGCAGCTCCTCGTCCAGGATCAGCGGCGTGAGCTCGGCCGGCCTCCCGACCGGCACGAAACCGTCGTACGTGGCGCCGGGCCGGCATTCCCAGTAGCCGGCGTACAACGCTTCCGTCAGGCCGTAGACGTTGAACAGCCGGGCCGGCAGACCGACGGAGAAGAACGCCTCCGGCAGCGATCCGGGCATCGCGTCACTGCTGCAGAAGACGTACTTCAGCGAGGAGAGGGATGCGAAGCGGGGGTTGTCCAGCATGCCGGAGAGCAGCGCCGGCACCACCATCAGCGTCGTCACCCGGCCCGCGTCGAGCCATTCGACGAGCCGGTCCGGATCCTTGTGCTCACCCGGCGGCACGACCACGGCGGTGCCGCCGGAGAGCATCGGCCAGAAGACCTCCCGCACCAGGTTGGTGATGCTGAGTGTGGTCCGCAGCAGGTGCCGGTCACCGCGCTCCAGGGGGAACGTCCGCTGCAGCCACTGTTGTCCGCTGAGCAGGGCGCGGTGGGTGAGCATGACGCCCTTGGGAGTGCCCGTGGAGCCGGAGGTGTAGAAGATGAACGCGAGGGCGTCGTCGGCCAGGCGTACGGGTGCGGCGAGCGGTGCCGCGCCCTCGTGCAGCAGGTCCTCGACGGCGACGGCACGCACACCGGACGGCCAGGACGCATCGATCAGGGCGCGTTCGGTGAGCACGACGCGGGCCCGGGAGAACTCCAGGATCGTCCGGCGCCGCTCGGCCGGATCCTCCGGGTCGACGGGCACACAGACCGCGCCGGCGCGCAGCAGGCCGAACAGGGCCGGCCACAACTGCAGGGACCGCGTCAGATGCAGGCCCACGCGGTCACCGGGCCGCACGCCCAGCGACACCAATCCGGCCGCGACCCGGTCGGCACCGGTCTCGGCCTGTCCGAAGGCCAGGGTGTCGTCGCCGAGGAGAGCGGCGATCCCTTCCCCGTCCGTCCGTGCCTGGTTGGTCAGCAGATCGTGCAGAAAGGGCATGGAGAAACCACCGATCTCCGCCAGTCGCGGAAAGGTCTGAGTGGGACTGCGGTGCACACGTGTGGGACTGCGCTGCATACGTAAGGAAGCGTGGGAAGGGCGTCATGGTCCTGTGCCACAGGCATGTTTAATTGACCCGCAAGGAACGCGGAAGGGCAGGAATCGGACGTCTGCCAGCCCACCGGCCCCAGACAGCATCCGACCCGCGACGGGGTGGACTCCACGCGCGGGAACACCCTTGAACCCCATGGCCAGCGCGGCGGTGCAGGAGCCGGGGCCGCCGTCGACCTCCACCACCGTCCGCAGCCCGACGGTGGGGAACGCCGACGACTCCATGGGGAACGTGGTGCGCAAGGGGACCCAGAGCACAGCAGGCACGTCCCAGAACGCCGCCAACTCGCCCTGGCCATCGGTGAGTTCCTTGCCGGCCCGGGGCGACCTCACGCCGTGGACCTGGGCAAACGTGGTGAACGCCGCCTGGGCGCGGCCGCGGTCCTCGGCGTTGCAGATCCCCGCCGACGGCTTCCTTCCCGCCCGGCGGCGCCGGCTCAGGGGGGGAGGTGAAGACTTTGGCCGCTTTGTGAACGCAACCTTTTGCCCGCGGCTCTCAGGGGCATCTCGGCCAGCGCCTTCCAGAAGTCCGGGCACCGTCCTCACTGCGGGCGAGCACCAGGCGCGCATGCCCCGGCGGGCACGCCACCGACGCTCCGCGGCCTGGCTATTCCTCCGGGCGGATCCAGGTCCTGGCACGTTCCGCCACCCAGGCAGCCGCCGCATCCGGACCGGGCGGCGGCGCACCGACAACGACGAGTTCGGTGACCCCCGCCGCACCAAGTGCCGGCAGCTGCTCGGGAACGCCGTCGCTCAGCGCCACCGCAACCGTCAGCTCCTCCACAGCGCGACCATGGCGGGCGCACTCCTCGGCAAGAACGGCGATGCGCCCCGGCACATCGGCCGCCGCAACGTTGAAGCCGTACCAGCCGTCGGCGAGCCTGGCCGCGCGGCGCAAGGCGGCATCGCTGTTGCCGCCGACCACGACCGGCAGCCGACCGCCGCGCAGCGGCTTGGGGTTGACCCGGATCGCCTCGAAGCGAGTGAACTCCCCTGTGAAGGACGCCGGATCCTCCGCCCACAGGACGCGCATCGCGGCGAGATACTCCTCGGTGCGCCGCCCACGCCTGGCGAAAGGGACTCCCAGCGCCGCGAATTCCTCGGCCGACCAGCCGACGCCGATCCCGAGGCTGAACCGCCCGGCGCAGAGCACGTCGAGTGTGGCGGCCTGTTTGGCGACCAGGACCGGGTTGTGCTCGGGCAACAGCAGCATCCCGGAGGCGAGCTCGATCCGGTCGGTGACCGCCGCCGCGAAGGTCAGGGCAAGCAGCGGGTCCAGCCAGTCGGCGTCCGCGGGCACAGCGATCCGGCCGTCCGCGGAGTAGGGGTAGCGAGAGGCGGGCGCGTCCACGAGCACCACGTGCTCACCGCACCACAGCCTCGCGAAACCGTGCGTCTCCGCGGCCGTGGCCACCGCACGGATCACCTCCGGACGGGCACCCTCACCGATACCCAGCGCGTGCAACCCCACTCGCATCCGCCACCTCCGGGCGCCACCTTAAGTACCAGGCGCGGACGCGCCCGGGCGACATGGCTGGCGTCGGCTGAAGAGGCTCGTGGAAATCCCCATCCGGCCCGGCCACACAGCCGTCCGACTCAGGCGCGCGCCATGCGAGACGATCAGACATGTGAGCAAGACTGTGAGCCATTCAGGCGCTCATTCGATCTCCCTACGCTGGATAGCACCACACCGAATCAACACCGAAACACACAGGGGAGATCCTGATGCGAGCTGTCATCCAGAACACCTTCGGCGGTCCTGAGGTCCTCAAGGTCACCGAGGTCGAACGCCCCCGCCCGCTCTCCGGCGAGGTCCTCATCCGGGTCCACGCCAGCGCGGTCAACCCCGTCGACGCCGCCGTCAGGTCCGGCGCGTTCCCGCTCCTGGGCGAACCGCCGTTCGGGGTCGGCTGGGATGTCTCCGGTGTCGTGGAGGAGGCGGGACCCGGCGCCCGGTTCGCGGTGGGCGACGAGGTGTACGGGATGCCGTTCTTTCCCCGCGCCGCCACCGGATACGCCGAATACGTCGCCGCTCCGTCGCGGCAGGTCGCCCGCAAGCCCACCACCCTCGATCACGTACACGCCGCCGCCCTGCCGCTCGCCGCACTCACCGCCTGGCAGGGACTGGTGGACGCGGCACACGTCAAGGAGGGCGACCGGGTGCTGATCCACCGGGCGGCCGGCGGCGTCGGCCACCTCGCCGTGCAGATCGCCAAGGCGCACGGCGCGCACGTCACCGCGCTCGCCAGCGCCGCCAGGCACGAGTTCGTGACCAAGCTGGGAGCGGACGAGGTGATCGACTACCACACCACCGACTTCACCCAGGCGGTACAGGACGCGGACGTGGTCTTCGATTCCACCGCCCAAGGCGCACGTTCGCTGCGCGCACTGCGCCCGGGAGGCGTGCTGGTCAGCATCCTCGAACACGGCGACCCCGACCTCGCGGCCACCGTCGCGGCGGCCGGGCGGCGCTTCGCCGGAATCTCCGTGGAGCCGGACTACGCAAGCCTGGAGGCGATCGCCGCGCTCGTGGACGCCGGCCGGATCCGCCCCCACGTCGAGCAGACCTTCCCGCTGGCCGAGGCCGGCAAAGCACATCAGCTGATCGAGTCGGGGCGGGTGCAGGGCAAGGTCGTACTGACGGTCTGATACGGATACCGGCCGCTCTCTCCCCCGAGGGCGGCCGTATCGTTCCTCATCGTTCGTCATTGTTCGTCATCGAAGAAGGGGGAGCGGCGGTGGACATCCTCACCGAGGCACTGGCCTCCATGCGCACCGGCAGCCCGGCGTCCGTCCGCACCGACGGCCGCGCACCATGGGGACTGCGGCTGCCGCCGGTCGCGGGGGCGGGATTCCACGTGGTGCTGCACGGAACCTGCTGGCTCGTCCCGCTGGACGACACCGCGCCGATCCCGCTCGCCCCCGGCGACGTGGTCTTCGTACGGGACGGCCGAGGCCATGTCCTCGCCGACCACCCCTCGACACCGGCCGAGGAGCCCCGCCCCGAGCAGTTCAGCGACTCCATGCCGATCGGCTCCGTCTCGCTGGGCGGCGACGGCCCGCGCACCAGTCTGCTGTGCGGCAACTACCATCTGGACCAAGGCCGTCCACACCCCCTGGTCACGCGGCTTCCGGAGATCATCCACCTGCCCACCCGGCACGGCCGCCATCCCGAACTCAGCGCCGCCGTCCAGCTGTTGGGCGCCGAACTGGACAACCCGCGCATCGGCTCCGAAGGCATCGTGCCCAGCCTGATCGACTCACTGCTGCTCTACATCCTGCGCGCCTGGCTGGACGACCAACCCACCGACACCACCCAGGGCTGGGCCGCCGCCCTGCGCGACGCCGCGGTCGCCCCCGCTCTGGCAGCCATCCACCAGACACCCGCGACGCAGTGGACCGTCGAGTCCCTGGCCACCCGCTCCGGCCTGTCCCGCGCGGCCTTCGCCCGCCGCTTCACCGCACTGGTCGGCGAGCCGCCGATGGCCTACCTGACCCGCTGGCGCATGACGAGGGCCGCGCAACTGCTGCAGCAGTCCGACGCACCACTGACGACCGTGGCGGCACAGACCGGGTACGGCTCCGAGTTCGCCTTCGCCAAGGCATTCAAGCGGGAATTCGGCCTCGCCCCCGGACTGTATCGACGCCAGACGCGCGCCGCATGACACCACCCCCAGACCGAAGAGACGCCGCGGGAAGGCTTGCTGGCCCTTGCTGAGCCTGTTGGACCTTGCTGAAGCCCTCCGCGTGGCTCTTCAACAGCCCCGCCCCGCTGCACCGCTGGAACCTCGGCATCTGGCTCGTTCGAAGTCGCCGCTGAGAAGCACAAACCCGCGGTCCATATCGCTAGGTCTTCTCCGAACTACCGAGGGCGTCCCGTGATCGGGTTGTCCCGTCTCCGATGACCTGGTCCGGGAGTGGGGCCGTTGCCTGCGCCGACCAGATCGGTGGAGACGCCGCGTCGCCGGAGATCCCCGTCGGTCTGGTCCCTGTCGGACAGGTGCCTGACGCTCTCTCAGTCAATCAGGTCCTTCTCCACCGTTTCGTGAATGGACTTACCGGAGCCTCGTCGATTCACGGCGGGTTCGTGATCACCAGGGGACGACGCCGTCGTCCTCGAAGAACGAACCGGTCGGGCCGCCGTCGGGCAGGGTGGCGAGCCGGATCGCTGTGGCCGCGCCCTGTTCAGGAGTGCGGGGCCCTTGGAAGCCCGTGAAGTCGGTCGCGACCAGGCCCGGACAGGCGGCGTTGATCAGGATGTTCGTACCGGCGAACTGCCGGGCGTACTGCACGGTGAGGGCGTTGAGGAACGACTTCGACGGCGCGTAGGCCGCCATGATCGGGAGCTCGATGTCCGGGTCCGTCTGCCGGGCCAGGGAGCCGACGCTGCTGGAGACGTTGACGATGCGTGGCGAGGCCGAGCGCCGCAGCAGTGGCAGCATCGCGTTGGTCACCCGGACGACACCCATGACGTTGGTATCCACGACCGTGCGGAGCACCTCCAGGTCGAGCGCGGTCGGGTCCTGCACCCACCCCGGGCCCATCTCGCCCGAGATGCCGGCATTGTTGACCAGGGCGTCCAGGCGCCCGGCCAGCCGTTCGATCAGTTCCGTGGCATCAGTGACGCTCTGGTCGTCGGTCACGTCCAGCGGTACCCCGAACGCGTCCACGCCGACGGCGCGCAGCTTCCCGACGGCGGTTTCGCGTCGGGCGGCGTCGCGGGCTCCCACGCCCACGCGGTACCCGAGCCTGCCCAGCCCGGCCGCGATCTCGTACCCAATGCCCTTGTTCGCGCCGGTCACCAGCGCGATCATCGTTTCGCTCATGCTGATGATGTTGGCTCGCGGACGAGTGGCACGGCCAACACCGATACGGTGTCCTGTCATACCTGCCAGGTATCACCGCGTATGCTGCGGACGTGGACACCCTGGAGACCCGCGAGCTGAGGTACTTCGTGGCCGTCGCCGAGGAACTGCACTTCGGGCGCGCCGCCGAGCGCCTCGGCATGGCCCAGCCGCCGCTGTCGCGGGCGATCCAGCAGCTCGAACGGCGCCTCGGGGTCTGCCTGTTGCAGCGCAACCGCCGTGGCGTCCGCCTGACCGGTGCCGGAGAGGTGCTGCTGCACGAGGGCCGGGCGGCCCTCGACGCGACCGCTGCCGCCGCTCGCCGCACCCGGCGCGCCGGGGGTGCCGACAGCCCTGGCGGCCCCCGCGGTCGGCTGGTCCTCGCGGTGAAGGCCGCCGCGTCCCACGAACTGCTGCGGAAACTTCTCGACGCCTACGCGGCCGAGCCCGACAGTGCCGAGATCGAGGTGCTGCCGTGCGGCATTTCCGAGCAGGAAGAGCTGCTGCGCGACGGACGCGCTGATGTCGCGCTCATGCACACGCCGTGGAATTCCCTCGCCGGGTTCGACAGCGAGGCACTGACGACCGAGGGGCAGGTTGCCGTCCTGCCTGCCGGGCACCCCCTCGCCGCCCGCGAGACCTTGTCCCTGGCCGATGTCAGGGACGTCCCCGATCTGCCGCTCGCCCGCTGGCCCACCCACGGCACCTACGCACCCGGACCGGGCCCCGAGATCCACAACCAGACGCAACTGGCCCAGTTGATCGCCCTCGGACGCACCGTGGCGGTCGTCCCCGACTCCGCCCGCTCCTGGCTGTGGGCCGAGCACACGGCCGTCCCCTTGACCGACGCGCCTCCCGTCGTGACCCACATCGCCTGGCCCGCCCACAGCCGCTCCCTCGCCCTGGCCGGCCTGATCCGCACGGCCGCACGGCTATGACCAGCGGTCGCCAAGGGCGCCGCAGTGTTCACCACAGCGGGTGGTGGCGGCCTCGAGGGATGCCCTTCATCCAGGCATCCTCCTGGTAGAGCCGCAGTCATACGAACGCGTCGGGGTGCTGGGCAGCTCCTGGTATTCGCGGCTGCCGGGGATCCGCCGCGGGACCTGCTGAGGAGCGGTAGGACGGTAGAGGCCCGTGCGCCGGTTCCGGTGCCTTTTCTCACCATCGCTCTGTGACCCGGGCCGAGCCGAGCGGCGTTCGCGAACCAGCGGAAACGGGTTGACGAGCAATGCCCCGACGTTCCCCTCCAGATGGAAGTCGTAGGACTACCGCAGCACCGTTTCACAGTGAGCACGAGTTCTCGGCGAGCACTTCGCTCCGACGGTGGGCTTGCCGGTCACCGGATTCGGTGTTCCCGGCACCGGCCTGTCCATGCGAGGCGGCGGGATCTCTCAGGGCACCTTGCCTCGACGGCGCCAATGCACGAGTAACGGCTTGTTGGCCACCTTCATCCACAACATGAAGTCCCGGGCATCCTCCCGGGTAGCACGGTCCCACTCGATCCGGAGCACCCACAACAACCGGAACCAGCACAGCACATCCATGCCGTACGACCGCGGCGTCAGCGGCGACCTGTCCCTCGCCGCCGTTGTGACCACGCGCCGTCTAGAGTGCGGGCATGATCTCGCAGAGCTACCTGTCCGAACTGTTCTCGCTGGACGACCGGGTCGCCGTGGTGACGGGCGGCAGTTCCGGTATTGGCCGAGCGATCGCTGAGGCTCTCGCACGAGCGGGGGCGAGCGTGGTGATCGTGGCACGCAAGGAGTCGGAACTGGCCGCCACGGTCGATGAGCTCGCGGCGAACGGCTGCCGGGCGGCCTGGGTGAGCGCGGACCTGAGCACCCGCGACGGAGTGCGCGCGGCTGCGGAGCAGGCAGCCGAGGTGTTCGGCGAGCCCGACATTCT
This sequence comes from Streptomyces sp. NPDC107765, assembly GCF_055657085.1. Classification (NCBI taxonomy): domain Bacteria; kingdom Bacillati; phylum Actinomycetota; class Actinomycetes; order Kitasatosporales; family Streptomycetaceae; genus Streptomyces; species Streptomyces sp. NPDC107765. Next base: position 62,807 of record NZ_JBVKBL010000009.1, read on the forward strand.
CGTCAACAGCGCCGGGATCAACCTGCGGCCGCCGATGGGAGAGCTGGGCGAGGAGGTGTGGGACGCCACGATGGCGGTGAACCTGGAGGCGCCCTACTTGTTGGGCCAGCGGTTCGGGCCGGGCATGGCCGAGCGGGGCTTCGGGCGCATCATCCACATCACCTCCCAGCAGGCGCGACGGGCGTTCGTCCAGAGCGGCGCCTACGGGGTCTCCAAGGGGGCGCTGGAGTCGCTGGCCCGCTCTCAGGCCGAGGCGTGGTCGCCCCACGGCGTCACCTGCAACACGCTGGTGCCCGGCTTCGTCATGACCCCGCTCAACGCACGGTTGTCGTCCGACCCGGAGCAGGTGGCGGCGCTGGCGGCACGCACGATGGTCGGGCGCAACGGCCTGGCCGAGGACTTCGCCGGAGCGGCGGTGTTCCTGGCCAGCCGTGCATCCGGTTACGTCACCGGCCAGGCGATCTTCGTCGACGGCGGGTTGTCCGTTCACTGAGCCCAACACCGCACGTTCACTGCTTCCCATGCCCTACGTTGACTGAGCCCGCTCCTCGGTGAGCCCGCGGTGTTGTGGTCATGTGCTGCGGCTCCATGCGTCGACAGTGGCGGCGGCCCAAGCCCTGACGCGTTCCGCGAACTCTTCGGCGGGGAACGTCCCGTCGACGGCAACCTCTTCGATCGTGACGGAGAAACGGGATGGTGGCGCGTCCCGGCGCGGCAGCGGCGCGTCGCGGACGACCCGTGCGGGGGTGTTCTTCCCGCGGTGGGAATTGCCACGACGAGCCTGGCCGACAAGCTGGTTCACTTCATCGAGGCCGCCTTCGAGATATGCGTGCAGGAGGGCCCAGGCCCTCGCACCCCCGTCGGCGGGAAGCCGACTGGGATGCTGCAAGAGGAAGCAAGAGACGGAGACACCGTGCAACGGCCCCCACGGTGCCTGACGTGCATGGTCCAACGCGAGCAAGACATCGAACAGGTCGTCACAGGATCGTGAGTCCATGGACGCACCGCATTCCGCGCAGCGTTTCATGCCTCCTCCTTGATCGTCGATTTCGCGTTCAGTAGTGGGGGTTCAGTAGTGGGGCTTCAGTAGTTGGTGTTCAGTAGTTGGGGCGGATGGGCTGCTCAGCGCTCCACGCGCTGCACATTCTTCAGGCCGCGCACGGCTGGGATCGTCAGCAGCAGGGCGCAGGCGACGAGCGCCATGGACGCGGACACACACAGGAGCGGCACCGTCCCTGCGACGACCGCGAACGGCCCTGCCACCGCCTGCCCGACCGGCTTCATCACCAGCGAGCCGGCCGCGTCGTACGCATGCACCCTTCCGAGAACGGCCTGTGGGACGTGCGTCTGCACGCTCGTGTGGAACATGACGATCCAGAATGCCATGCCCACGCCGCTCACCCCGTAGCACCCGGCGATGAGCGGCGCGGGAAGGCCGAGAGCGACCCCCAACGGCATGAGTGCCCACAGGGGCATGGAGAGGGCGCCGGCCCGGAGTGGATGCCGCGGGCGGAGCCTGATCGCGACGATTCCGCCCACCACGCTTCCCGCGCCGAGGGACGACATGACCAGGCCGAACGTCGGTGCTCCGTAGTCGGTGACCAGCGTGCTGTTGCCGAGAGTCATGGTGGGACCGGCCCCCGCCAACTGCCAGAGCATGAAGACGACGATGACGCTCCACAGCCAGGTTCTGGCCCGGAACTCCCGCCATCCCTCGACGAGATCGGCCCGGAAGGACGAGGCGCCGTCCCGCGCGGCCGGTCCCATCGGGACCGAGCGGAGCAGGAGCAGGCAGGTGCCGCTGACCGCATAGGTCAAGGCGTCGAGGGCGACCACCGTCGCCGGGGAGGAGACGACCAGCAGCAGGCCGGCCAGCGAGGGGCCGATGACGGCGGTGACGGACTCCGAGATGCGCAGGGTGGCGTTGGCCTTCAGCACGTCCTGGGCCATGCGCGGGGTGATGCTGGCGACTCCGGGCTGGAAGAGCGCGCTGCCTGCCCCGACCAGGGCCAGCAGCACCAGGATCTGCCACAGCTGCGGCGTACCCAGCAGGAACAGCAGGGCAAGCGCTGCCTGGAAACACAGCCGGGCCGTGTCCGAGATGACCATCAGTCGTCGGGCGCCGAAGCGGTCGGACAGCACCCCACCGAAGATGATCAGTGCCGCGAACGGTGCTACGAGCGCGGCCAGCGCATAGCCCACCCCGCTTGTCCCGTATCCCGCCCGGATCACGGCGGCCGTGATCGCGACGGGGAGCATCGCGTCGCCCAGCAGAGAGGTGGTGCGGGCGGCGAAGAACAGCCGGAAGTCCGTTGTCCACAGCGGCAGATCGGACGAGGTCTCCTTGACGTGCAGGTCATGGGCCATGTCCGAGCCAGCCACCGCTCACCGTCCCCCATATGCCGTTGGTCCCGACCAGGGCGACACTTTCCTGCCTCGGACGTCCCTCGGTCAACGGAATATCTCCGGCAGGCTCAGCATGCACCGCGAGTGCGAAGACTCCGCGCAAGGGCCTCACGGGAGGGGGCACTCGCGATGCCGGAGACGCACGCCAGGGCGTGCCGCCGTGGCGCCCTGCCCGCGCCGCGAGCACCGGGGAGGTGGTGCTCGCGGCCCGACCGAGCAGGAACCACCGAAGTGGCCTGTCACAGCGTCAGGAGAACGGGCTCAGGGCGCGCACCGCTGCTGGAGTACTAACCCTGCTTGCGTTCCAAGTGGAGGTGCGCGCGCATGAGTTCGCCCGGGTTCGTCAGCGCGGCCATGGTGGAGAGTTCGCCGCACAGCACCGTGGCGGCCGCGAGGACGGCGAGTCGGCGTGCGTTCTCTCCCGGTTCGCGCTCGGCCCGGCAGCCGAGCCGCGTCAGATTGGCCTCGACGAAGTCCAGATCCTTGCCGTTGCCGACCGTGCCCACGATCAGGTTCGGCAAGGTGCACGAGAAATAGAGGTCACCCTCCCGGTCCTCGGCCACGGTCACACCCTGTGAGCCTTCGACGATATTTGCCGCGTCCTGGCCGGTGGCCAGGTAGAAGGCGAGCAGCATGTTCGCGTAGTGCGAGTTGGCCGAGCGTATGCCGCCGGCGAGCAGCGTTCCGATCAGATTCTTGCGCACGTTCAGCTCTGCTATCTTGGCGGCCGTGGTGTGCAGCATTTCGGTAACTACGGTGCGCGGCACGAGCAGTTCGGTTACCACATTCTTGCCACGACCCAGGATTCCGTTGACGGCGGTCGCTTTCTTGTCGGTGCAGTAGTTCCCGGAAATCGATCCGTAGGAAACTCCCGGAATGTTTTCCAGGATGTGCGCCAAGAGCGCGTCGGCCGCGAGCGTCGCCATGTTGTGGCCGGACGCGTCGCCGGTGGTGAACTCGAACCGGATGAACAAAAGGTTGGCCGCGATCTCGTGCCGGATGCCGACCAGTTCGGCGAATCCGCTGCAGGCGCGCACGATCTTGTTCAAGTCGTCGAACTGCGCGTCGAGCCGGCGGGCGGCTGCGTACGCGGTCTGTGCGTCTTCGGCTTCGACGAGCACCGAGCGGGTCATCCGTTCGTCGACGAGGGTGGCGACGATACCGCGCTCGGTCTGCCGGGATATCTTTGCGCCGCGCCCCACGGAAGGCCACAGAGGCGACTCGTAGGTGGCGAGCGGGACTTCGGTCTCCGTGGTCGCTACATTTCCCGAGATCTTCAGTGGTCCCACCCACCTCATGGGGACCCCGGCAATGCCGTGCATGTCGTTCATCGTGCATTTCCCGTCGTCTGGCGGATGGCGCGAGGCGCCGGAACACGGGTCCGGTCGCACGCGTCCCGACTCCGCGGTCGGTCCGCAGCAGCGTAGAGTGCCGTGGATCATGAGGCACACCGGTTTCCGCACGGTGTGAATCCCCCTCGGGGTCGGATGCGCATCACTACCGCACTCGGGAGCCTGCAGCCATGACGAACTCCCTTCCGGCGTCGAGAGGCTGGCGCCCTTGGTCGCACCGGACCCGTCGGGGCGTGGACCTCGCCCTCGCGATTCCGCTGTTCCTGCTGGAGACCGCGTGGCTCGTGCTGGACTGGATGTTCGGCCTCGGTATGGAGGTGTGGGCGGCGCAGGGCGACTGGGAGCGGGCGCGAACTGCTGAGCAGGGGCTGCCGCTCCTCCTCACCCAGGTCCAGACACCAGAGGTCCAGACACCAGAGGTTCAGACACCAGAAGTCCAGACACCAGAGAACCGGAAAGCAGAGTCCCTCAATTCCGCAGGAAGTAGGAGCACGCGTACGGGCCGAGGGAATCGCCGCCGGCGCGAAGGGTCACCTGGACGTCGTCCGGGCGGACCTCGGGGTGGAGGGTGGCCTGTGCGCGGGCCAGGCTGCACACCAACTGTCCGTTGGGAAGCCGTGCGTCGGCGGAGAGGTGGGAGTCCGGCGCCTCCAAGGTGACGCGGTGGCCGTTTCCGGATACCTGGTACGAGCCGTCGAACGCGACGAGGTTGGTGAGTCCGCTCTTCTGCTCCGATGCGTTCGGGCCGGCGATGAGGAGTTTGACGACGGCGCTGAGGGAGCGCACCTTCACGTCGGGTCGTGAGACACCACGAAGGCCCGTGTCGGAGGCGAAGTAGATCCGCATGCCCTTGGTGAGGCCGGTCACGGGCTCACCGGCGTCGATCACTCCGGTCGGCCTGATGCCGCAACCGGCGACTGTCGACAGCAGAAGCAGGACTGTGGCGGCCACGGTGCGTGTGCCTCTCATCGCACCTCCTCGGGAGGGTTGCCGGCGGGCAGTCGGAGGGTGAAGACCGCGCCGCCGCCGGCCCGGTTGGCGGCCGTGAGGGTGCCACCGTGCAGGTGGGCGTTCTCCAGGGCGATGGCGCTGCCGAGGCCGCTGCCCTCGGACCGTCTGCGGGCGGTGTCGGCCTTGTAGAAGCGGTCGAAGACGTGCGGCAACGCCTCGGAGGGCAGTCCGGGGCCGCGGTCGGTCACCTCCAGTGTGACGTCGTGGCCGGTGACGCGGAGCACCACGGTGACGGGCTGCTCCCCGTGCTGCAGCGCATTGCCGACGAGGTTCGCCACCACGACGTCGATCCGGCGACGGTCGACCCGCGCCCGTATCCCGTCGGGGAGGTCCGTGTGCACCTGGTCGGTCCAGCCTCGGCGGGTGAGCGTCGAGCGGACGAGCTCCGCCAGGTCGGTCTCCGCGGCGTCGAGCGAGACGGTTTTGGCGTCGAAGCGGGAGATCTCGATGAGGTCCTGCACGAGGCGGGTGAGCTGGGCGATCTCCGCGCTGACCGTGCGGGCGGCCTGGGCGGAGTCGGGCGGCAGTTGGTCGGCGTCCTCGTCCAGCACGGTCGAGACCATGGTCATCGCGGCGAGCGGGGTGCGCAGTTCGTGGGAGACGTCCGCGACGAAGCGGCGGGCGCGCGCTTCCTGGGCCCGCAGTTCGGCAACGGAGCTCTGCAGGCTCTCGGCGGTGTGGTTGAAGGTGTCGGCCAGTTCGGCGAGTTCGTCCCGGCCCTTGACCGCGACCCGGGCGGAGAGTTCACCCGCGGCGAGCATCCGGGTGGCCCGGCCCAGGTCCCGTACGGGCCGCAGCACGGTGCGGGCGGCGAGCAGGGCGAGTACCGCCGCCAGCAGGACGACGGGTATGAGTCCCTCGCGTACGGTCGTCAGCAGTACGGCGATGTCCTCTTCCTCGGCGCTGAGCGGGGCGATGGTGAAGACGTCGAGATCGGAGGTGCGCCCGGTGTCGAAGGCCACGGAAGCCCCGACCACCACATAGGGCTGGCCCTGCCGCTCGACGCGTTGGAAACGCATCCGGCCGGTGGTTCTGACCGCGGTCCGCAGCTCGGGGCTGATCCGTGACTGGTCCGCGCGGGTATCCGAGGTGGCCGTCAGGTCGTGGTACCGGGCCACGACGACGGCATCGCCGAGGCCGTGCGCGACGCTCGTCGTGAACCGGCTGAGGGTGTCGTGGTCCGGGGGGATGTCCAGGTCGGCGGCGACTTCGCCGACCCGGTTGCGGAAGTCGGTCTGGATCGCGTGCTGGGCCCGTTCCAGCACGGCGTTGCGGGCTTCGCGGTAGGCGAGGGCGGTCGCGGTCACCGCGGTGATCAGGGTGACGAGGACGAAGGCGACCACGAGTCGGGTGCGCAGCCCGCCCGTAGGGACCCGGAGGCGTCTCATCGGTGCGTCACACGGGGCCGAAGCGGTAGCCGAAGCCCCGCACGGTCTGGATGTAGCGGGGCTTGGCGGGCAGGTCCTCGATCTTGGTGCGCAGCCTGCGCACGGCGGCGTCCACCAGTCGTGAGTCGCCCAGGTAGTCGAGGTCCCAGACCGATGCCAGGAGTTGCTCGCGGCTCAGGACCCGGCCCGGCGCGGACGACAGTTCCAGCAGCAGCCGCATCTCCATCGGCGGGAGCGGGACCGGAGTGTCCAGCTTGGTGACGGTCAGGGCGGCCCGGTCGATGACGAGCCCGCCGTGGTGTTCTCCCGGCCGGGAATCGGGCACCGGCTCGGCGCGGCGCAAAGCCGCCCGGATACGGGCTTCGAGCACCCGGGCGGTGACCGGTTTGACGACGTAGTCGTCGGCGCCCGCTTCGAGGCCCGTGACGATGTCCTGGTCGTCGCCGCGTGCGGTGAGCATGATTACCGGGATGGTGCTGCGGGCCCGGATCGCGCGGCAGACCTCGAACCCGTCCATTCCGGGCAGCATCAGGTCGAGCACGACGAGCTCGACCGGTTTCCCGGGTGGCCCGGCCAGCAGCGGAAGGGCCTCCTCCCCGGTGCCGGCGACGGATACGTCGTAGTGGTGTCGGCGCAGTACGAGTTCCATCCCGTCGCGTACCGAGATGTCGTCCTCGATGAGCAGCACATGCGGCATGCCCACGATTATGCGGGAGCGTTTGCCCATGTCAGACCGGGTCGGCCGGGGGATTCGCGGTCCGCGGCCGATTGTTACCTCCCCATCATCCAGGCATCCACGGTTGATGACGTGACTGGCCGAGCGTGGTGGGCATGGACATCCGCACGTCATCCCCAACCGCCCGCCGCCGCCACCGCCTGGCGGCACTTGTCACCCTTCCCGTCCTGGTCCTCTCCGCCGCTTGCGGTGGAGAGGACGGCGGGCCGGGGGCCGGCAAGGAGGTCGCCTCCGTTCCCGGTGATGCCCCGGCCGACAGCAAGAGTTCGGACAAGCAGCCTGGCACGGGTGACAAGGGGGCCTTCTACGACGCACAGATGAAGTACGTGCAGTGCATGCGGGGGAAGGCCGGCATCGAGGACTTCCCCGACCCGAAGATCAGCGGCTACCTCGACTGGACGAAGATCGACCAGATCGCTCAGAAACCCGGGAACGAAGAGGCGTCCAAGGGTGGCAAGAACGGCGTCTGCGGCAAGGAGATGTCCGCTGCCATGCGTCTGGAGCCGAAGCGCGATGTGCAGACGGAGTACGAATCACTGCTGTCGCACGCCACATGCATGCGCAAGCACGGCGTCTCGAAATTCGCCAACCCCACGATGTCCGGCGGCAACGTAATACCCGGCGGTGACCCCAACCCGGTCGCTTCGTCCATCGACACCGGATCTCCCGCCTACAAGCGCGCCCGTCAGGCATGCAAGGACAAGCTGCTGGACGGCCTGGACGGCATGCAGTGAAGCGCCGCACGACGCTGATGACAGCGGGCGCGGTGACGGCCGCCGTCGCGCTCGGCGCCGGCACCTTGGTCATCGCGGCCGGCGACCACGACGCACCGGCCGACACAAGGAACGACCTGCCGCCGGCCACCACCGAGATCACCCGCACCGACCTGGTACAGAGCAAGACCGTCGACGGACACCTCGACTACGCACAACGGCGCACGGTGAAGTCGCCGGTGGAGGGGACCGTCACCAAGGCCGCCGAGGAAGGCCGAACGGTCAGGACCGGACAGCGGCTGTACGAGCGGGACGCCCGGCCGGTGATCCTGATGTACGGGCCGACGCCGGCGTTCCGGGCGTTGAAGGTCGGTGACCGGGGGCCCGACGTCCTCCAGCTGGAGCGCAACCTCCGCGACCTGGGATTCGGCGCCGGCCTGTACGTCGACACCCGCTACGACAAGGGCACCGAAGCCGCGGTCAAGAGCTGGCAGAGATCCCTCGGCATCGAGAACCCGGACGGCCGGGTCGGCAGGGGAGACGTCGTCTTCCAGCCCGGCACGGTGCGGGTGGTATCGGCGGATGCCGCACTCGCCGACCAGATCGGCCCGGACAAGGCCGTAGTGACCGTGGCCTCCACCAGACCGGTCGTACGGGCCCCACTCGACCAGAACGAAACGGCCCTGACGAGGCCCGGCACCAAGGTCGAACTCACCCTGCCCAGCGGCCGGACCGCCACCGGCAAGGTGGCCGGGACCGTACGGCCGGAGGCCCCGGAGGGCTCCGCCGCACCGAGCCAGGAGGGCATCACGGTGGAGATCACCTTCGACCACCCCCGGACCGCCCTGGCCTCCGAGGATCCCAAGGCCACCACCAGCGTGAAGTTCATCAGCGAGAGCCGCAAGAACGTGCTGACCGTACCGGTCGAGGCGGTCGTCGCCCTGCGCGGCGAAAACGGCGGCTACGGACTGGAAGTCGTCCAGGGCCGGACCACCAGGATGGTGCGGGTCACCACCGGCATGACCGCAGACGGACGCATCGAGGTCAGCGGCGGCGGCCTCGCCGAGGGGATGACGGTGGGAGTGGCCAAGCAATGACCGTCATCGAACTGCAGGCCGTCACCAAGTCCTACCCCGGAGACGTCCATGCCCTGCGCGGGGTGGACCTCCGCATCGAACCGGGCGAACTCCTCGCCATCGTCGGCCCGTCCGGCTCCGGGAAGTCGACCCTGCTCAACCTGATCGGCACCCTCGACCTGCCCACCTCGGGCACGGTCCGGGTGGCCGGTCACGACGTGGGCGCACTGTCCGACAGCCGGCTGTCCGCGCTGCGGGCCCGCCACATCGGCTTCGTCTTCCAGCACTTCCACCTCTTCCCCGGCCGGGACGCGGTCGACAATGTCGCGGACGGCCTGCTCTACACGGGCGTTCCGCGCAAGGAACGCCGCGCCCGGGCCCGGATCGCGCTCGACCGGGTCCGCCTCGGCCACCGGCTCTCGCACCGGCCGCACGAGCTCTCCGGCGGCGAGAAGCAACGCGTCGCCATCGCCCGTGCTCTCGTCGGCGAGCCCGACCTGTTGCTCGCCGACGAGCCCACCGGCGCCCTGGACACCGCGTCCGGCCGGATAGTGATGGAACTCCTGCGGGAGTGCCAGGCGTCGGGCACCACGATCTGCGTGATCACCCATGACAACGACATCGCCGCGTCCCTGCCCCGGCACATCCGCGTCAGGGACGGCGCAGTGGTGCGCGACGACCGCTCCGGGGCCGCCGCATGACCGGGCCCGCACTCAAACCCGTTCGCCTCGCGGGAGCCGACATCCTGCGCAGCGGCGCCGTCGGCCTGCGCGTCCGTCGTGCTCGGGTCGTGCTCTCCGGCCTCGGCATCGCGATCGGCATCGCCACGATGGTCGCGGTCGTCGGCCTGTCCAGCTCCAGCCGGGCCGACCTGATGGGGCGGCTCGACCGGCTGGGAACGAATCTGCTCACCGCCGAGGCCGGCAAGGACGCCCTGGGCCAGGACGTGAAGCTTCCGAAGAACGCGGAGGCCATGGTCGAGCGGATCGGCCCGGTGCAACGAGCCACCGCCCTCGCGCAGGTGGACGCCCGGATCCGCCGCAGTGACGTGGTTCCCGAGGACCAGCCGACCGGAGTGACCGCACAGGCCGCCCGAACGGACCTGCTGACCACGCTCAATGCCCGGACATCCAAGGGGCGTTGGCTCGACCGCGCCGCTGAGCAGCTCCCGGTCACCGTCCTCGGCGCCGTCGCTGCCCAGCGACTGGGCATCACCGCACCCGGCGAGAAGATCATGATGAACGACCACTACGTCGTGGTCATCGGCATCCTCCGCCCCGTCGAACTCGTCCCCAACCTCGACCGGGTGGCCCTGGTCGGCTTCCCGGCCGCACAGAAGTACCTCCGGTTCGACGGACACCCCACGACCGTCTTGGAACGGTCCCCGGACGCCTCGGTCGAGGACGTGCGCACCGTGCTCGCACGGACGGTCATGCCCGGCAACGAGCAGTCCGTGAAGGTCTCCCGCCCGTCCGACGCACTGGCGGCCAAGGCAGCCGCCGACCAGGGCCTCACCCACCTGATGCTCGGCCTGGGCGCGGTCGCCCTCCTGGTCGGCGGCGTCGGCGTGGCCAACACCATGGTCATCTCGGTACTGGAACGCCGACAGGAGATCGGCCTGCGCCGCGCCCTCGGCGCCACCAAGGGCGCCATCCGGCTGCAATTCGTCACCGAGTCACTCCTGCTCTCGGCGCTGGGCGGCCTCGCGGGCGCGGCCCTCGGCGCCGCGGCGACCGCTGCCTTCGCCATGGGGCAGGGCTGGGCGGTCGTCGTCCCCCCGTGGTCACTCGGCGGCGGTATGGCCGCCACACTCCTCATCGGCGCCCTGGCCGGCCTCTACCCCGCGATCCGCGCTTCCCGTCTGCATCCGACGGTGGCGCTCCATGCCACGTGAGTCCCTCCTCGGCAACGGGGGAATTCCGGCACTCACTTCGCCTGCCAACCTCGCGGACAGTGCCTCCTGGCCGGGGCGCTCCTGCGAGGGTTACCAGGGCACGGGCTGATCCTGGTAGTTGAGGAACTGCAGACCCGGTTCGCCGCTGTGGCGGTCGATCGTGTCCGCCACGCCAGGGATGGACTGGTCGATGGTCAACGGTGCGGCGGGACCGCCGAGTTGGGTGCGGACGTGGCCGGGGCAGAGGAGCAGCAGGGTGTGTCCGGCATCGGCGTACCGGGCGGCGTAGCTGCACATCAGCTGGTTCAGGGCGGACTTGCTGGCGCGGTAGACGTCGTGACCGCCTCTGGTGTTCAGACTGAGGCTGCCTTGACGTGAGGACATGACCCCGATGGTCCCGGTCGGCGCGACCAGCGAGCGGAAGGACTCGACCACCCGCATCGGGCTGAGCGCATTGGTGACCATGACCTCGACGAACACCTCCGTGGGGACCTCGCCCACGGGAACGTTGTCCCGCGCGATGGCGGCGTTGACGAACAGCAGGTCCAGGGTGCGGTCCGCCAGGCGTTCGCGGAACGCGGCGATCTGCTCCGGCTCGGTCATGTCCAGCGACTCGACGGTGACGCGTCCCTCGGATGCCTCGGCCAGGTCGTGGAGGCCGGTGCGCCGATCGCCCCGGACGGTCCCGATGACGTCCCAGCCCCGCTGTACGTACTCGGTGACCAGGGCGAGCCCGAGGGCTCGGGACGCCCCGACGATCAGGGCGGTCTTGGCGCTCATGCCTGGACCGCCGGCTTGAGGACCTGCTCGCACCACTGGCGGAAGGTCGTGGGGCTCGCGGTCTGCGGGGTGCGCGGTACCCCGTCGTCGAGGCCGTCGCCCTTGGCCCGCATCATGTCGACGTAGCCCTGCACGAGCGCGTCCCCCATGCCTCGCCCCGTGAGCGCGTGGCGCAAGTCGTCGAGCGTCTGCCGTTCGTAGCGGATCGGGCGGCCGAGCACGTCGGACATGATGCGCGCCAGGTCGTTCGGCGAAAGGTCCTCGGGGCCGAGCACCGGGACCTCGCCCGTCCCCGTCCACGTGCGGTCGAGCAGGAGGCCGGCGGCGACCGCGGCGATGTCGCGGGTGGCGACCCTCGGTGCCGTGCGGTCGGCGGCGACGGTCTCGGTGAACACGCCGTGGTCGCGGATCGAGGGCACCTGCCACAGCAGGTTGTCGATGAAGGTGGGGTTGGCGAGCGCCCGGTAGGCCACGCCCGAACCCGCGATGAGGTCGTCCATGGCCAGCGATGCCGTCACGTGCCCGGCGCGGCCGGCGACGGGGGTGTTCCGGCCGAGCGCCGAGACGCCGACGACGTGCCCGACTCCATGGGTCGTGAACGCCTTCGCGGCAGCACGGGTGAACCCGGAGTACATGGCGTCCAGGCTCGGCGCCTGTGAGTGTGAGGGAACCAGCCAGAAGACGGCGTCCGCGCCGGTGAAGGCCCGGTCGACGACCTCAGCGTCGCCGTGCGAGCCGGTGACGACGTCGACCCGGGCGCGGACCGCGTCGGGGAGTTTTCCGGGGTCACGCACGATGACGCGCAGCTCTTCGCCGCGCGTGCGGGTGTCGTTGAGGAGGATGTCCAGCAGCCGGCCGCCGATCTGGCCGGTGGGAGCGGTAATGACGATCATGCTTCGAGTCTCGGGCCGGCCGTTCGCGGCGTCCAATACCCTTCCCGACCATTGATACCTTCAGGGTATGGATCTCGATCTTCGCAAGCTCCGCTACTTCGCCGCGTTGGCCGAGCACCGGCACTTCGGCCGTGCGGCGGAACAGCTCTACATCGCCCAGCCGGTGCTCAGCCGCCAAATCAAGTCCCTGGAGCAGGAGTTGGGGTGCACACTGCTGTTACGGACCACCCGCAGTGTGGAGCTGACCGCCGCCGGCAAACAGCTCTACGAGGAGGCGCAGCAGGTCCTTCCGTCGGTCGCCGCGGCGGTCCGCCGTGTCCACGACGTCGACCAGGGTGTCCAACGGCTGGTGGTCGCTTTCTCGCCGGGGCTGCCGGTATCGGAGGCGATCCGGGCGTTCACCTCGCGCCATGCGGACGTCGAGATCGACGTCGTCCCGTCGAGCTGGTGGGAGCCGGACCGGCCGCTTCGGGACGGGCGGGCCCAAGTCGGCTATCTGCGGCGGCAGTTCGACGAATCGGGCTTGCGCATCATTCCCATCGGTCACGATCCCAGGGTCGCCTGCATGCCCGCGACACATCCCCTGGCGGGTCGCCCGGAGCTCACCTCCGCAGACCTCGACGGCGAGCGGATGCTCGACGTACCCAAGCGGCGGACGTGGTCGCTTGAGGAGAAGTTCGAGCTCATCGCCTCCGGGCACGGCATCGCCCTCATCCCGCTGAGCGTCGCGCGGTCCTACGCCCGCCCCGACCTGGTCCATCTCCCCGTCACGGACGCGCCGGGGATCGAGACCTGCCTGGCGGTCACCGAGGGTCGGCGCGAGAGGCTGCTGCGCGACTTCATCGAGATCGCCACCGCGACACTGCGGCGTGCCTGAGCGGAGACGTGCCGCGCGGCCGCCCTCGGCCGCCTGTGTCTCACGAACGTTTGCCTGTCCGGCCGCGCGTGGGTGAGCGGTCCGAACCGTCCCGTGGCCTCTCGGGAGGATTCTCGGGCCCGACGAGGCGATCGCCGGACAGTAGCGTGCCCGCCTGCTTGACGTGCTGTTGAACGGGTGAGACCTCCATGCTTTGCAGGCCGGGCAGGGACCCGATGCGGTCCGACGTGAATTCGAAGAGTTCGTCGAAGTCTCGGCAGTGTGCGACGGCGTGGAGGTTGTAGGGACCGGAGATGGCCGCGGCGAAGGCGATCTCGGGTTCTTGCGCGAGCGTGCGGCCGACGTTCTTCACCGCTGACGGATGCACCCGCAGCCACAGGTTCGCCCGCGCGTGATAGCCCAAGGCGGCTGCGGCGATCTCGACGTCGATGTGGACGACGCGTTGCCGGAGCAGGGCGTGAAGGCGGCGGGATACGCGGCCCGGCGTGGAGTCCGCCGCCGCGGCGAGGTCGACGAGACTGGCGCGACCGTCTGCGGCGAGCGCGTCGAGAATCTTCTCGTCCTCGGCGGCGAGGCGTACGGAGTCGCCGGTGACGACCGGGGACTCCGTGAAAGGCGGGCCGTCGCTCCCGAGCATGGCTTCCTGTTCCGGGGACAGCACGCCGTGCAGTGCGGCCCAGTAGTGGCCGCGGCCTCCCATGAACTGGCGGAGCATGGCGAAGGCGTTGATGTCGAGCACCGCCGCGGTGCGCGGAAGCCGTTGACCGAGCAGTTCTTCGCGCTGCGCTTGAGTCCGTGACTGGGTCGCGCAGGTGACTTCGCAGCCTGCTGCGCCCACGGCCACCCAGTTGACATCGTCGCGCTTGGCGAGTGCGCCGGCGATCGCTGCGACGCTGCCGGGCCGGCAGCGTAGTCGTACCAGCCATCTGCTCTGTCCCAACGCTCCCGGGTTGACCACGCCGGCGACGCGGATGACGCCGTCGGCGCACAGGCGCCGATACCGGCGGTTGACGGCGCTTTCGGTGAGGCCGAGCGCGACCGCGATCGAGGCGAAGGAGGCCCGAGGAGCGACCTGCAGCGCCCGAATGATCCGCACATCGTCGGGCTGCATGACGAAGGATTCAGACATCGATGCACCAGTCATAGGGGGAATCCTATGAACGGGCCGGTGTGGCTCGCGCCTGCGGCAGCACGGCAAACAGACTCGTCCCGTACCGATGAGGAGCCACAGCAGCGTCACCGTCCGACCCCCCAGGCGGTCTCGGCGAAGGACGCACGCAGTGGGCTCACGACACAAGGAACGGAGATGACGCTGGATGTCATCGACTGTCATGGGGCAGCGAACGCGGACCGCTCTCATCGTGGGGGCCTCGCGCGGCCTCGGCCACGCGATGGCGGCCGAATTCCTCGGCAGGGGCTGGAGCGTCATCGGCACGGTCCGCGACCCTGCTGCGCGAACGCCCCTGCACGATCTCGCCGAACGGGCCGAGGGGCGCGTCACCATCGAGCATCTCGACATCACTGAGCCCGACCACCTTGCGCCCCTGCACGAGCGTCTTGCGGAACGCGAGCTCGACCTGCTCTTCGTCAACGCGGGCACCACGAACAATGAGCAGACGCCCATCGGCGCGGTCCCGACAGCCGATTTCGTCGAGGTGATGATCACCAACGCTCTCAGCCCCCTGCGCGTCATCGAGGCGCTCGAAGACCTCGTCTCCCCTACCGGACTCATCGGAGCGATGTCCTCCGGGCAGGGCAGCATCACGAACAACACGACCGCCGGCCGCGAGGTCTACCGGGGAAGCAAAGCGGCGTTGAACATGTTCCTGCGCAGCTTCGCGATCCGGCAGGCCGAGACGCAGCGCGCCGTCGTCCTCCTGGCGCCGGGCTGGATCCGCACCGCGCTCGGTGGGCCGGACGCACCGTTCAGCGTCGAGGAGAGCGTCCCGTTGCTGGTGGACGTCCTGCTCTCCCGACTGGGCACGCCCGGTCCGGCATACCTGGACCGCTCGGGTCGGACAGTGCCCTGGTAAGCCCGGCCGACGGCCCTTGCGGACGGCCGGACGAACAGCAGGCATCGCCAGCGGCCTCATCACTCCCCATGACCCAGCCCTCATTGCCCTTCGCCGGACGTGGCCGACGCACAGGAGATCGCCAAGGATGACGACTACGCCTCTCATCGCAGTCGAAGAACACTGGACCATGCCGGACGTGACGTCCGCCCTACGTGCTCTGCCGCACCCTGAGGAAAGCCTTGTCCTGAACGAGTGGGGCGACAATCAGGAACGTCTGGAGGACATGGGAGCCGGCCGCATCGCCGCCATGGACGCTCAGGGCATCGACGTGTCGATCCTCGCCCTGACACCGCCGGGAGTTCAGCCGCTGCCGCCCAAGGAGGCACTGGCGCTGAGCCGCGCTGCGAACGATATGGCCGCGGCAGCCGTCGCCCGGAATCCGACCCGTTTCCGATCGTTGTCCACGCTGCCCATGTCGTCACCGAAGGACGTCGCGGGCGAGCTGGAAAGGGCCGCGGGCATGGGGCACGTAGGCAGCATGGTCCACGGCCGAGCAGGCGACCTTTTCCTCGACGACCCCGCCTACGACGACTTCTTCTCCGCCGCATCAGGACTCGGCCAGCCCGTGTTCCTCCACCCGCAGCTGCCCTCCAAGGCAGTCCGAGACGCCTCATATCGCGGATTCGACCCCATGACGGACCTCGCCCTCGCCACTTTCGGCTGGGGTTGGCACCTGGACGCCGCCACCGCGGCGCTCCGGCTGATCCTGCGAGGCACGTTCGACCGTCATCCCGACCTTCAGATCGTGCTCGGCCACTGGGGAGAGATGCTGCTGTTCTGGCTCGACCGAGCCGACAGCCTTTCCCGCATCGCCGGCTTGGAGCGATCCGTATCGGACTACGTCCGGTCGAACTTCCACATCACCACGTCCGGCATGCTCAACCCGGCCCTCCTGCAGCACGCGCTGTCCGTCACCACCGTCGACCGGTTGATCTTCTCGACCGACTACCCCTTCCAACGGCCCACCAGAGAAGAGATCGATGCCTTCCTGCATCACTTCTCATCGGACGCGGAACGCCGGCAGTTCTCGTCGGCCAACGCGGCATCCCTGTACGGCATTGACTTCTAGAGGTCGGTTGACAGCAGCGTTCCGGCACGCCTTGGCCTCCCCCTGCCGGTGTCGCAGGGGGAGGCCAAGGCAGGTCGGCGGTCGGCTCAGTGCGTGCTCGCGGCCTCTTCGGGGCGCCGGCCCCATGCGGCGATGGTGACTTGGGGGATGTCGATGAACGCCGGGTCTTCGAGGAGGGTGGTGAATTCCGTCAGGTCGGCTGGGGTGATGAGGCCGTCAGCGAGCATGGCGGGGGCTGCCTGGGTGATCAGGGGCAGCCAGCGGTCCTTGGCGAGCCCACCGCCCATGTGGCCGAGGTTTCCGGTGAAGGACACCTCGTCCAGAGCGTTGCGGGCGAGCAGGGAGGGAAGGCCCCGTGCCCACGTCATGTCTGCGCCGTTGTCGCGGTAGGTGCGCTGATAGGCGGTCAGGATGCGCTGGACGAGAGGAGAAGGTGAGGTGTCGGCCGGCAGGTGGTAGGGCTCTTCGATGACGAGCCATCCGCCGGGGGCGAGCCAGCGGGTGGCTCGCGCGATGACCTCGTCGCGCTGGGGGAGGTGGCACAAGAGGTAGCGGGCGTGGATGAGTTGGAAGCTGCCAGGCGCGTAGTCCTCAGCGGTGATGTCGGCTTCCTGGACTTCCAGGTTGGTGGCGTGGTGGGCGTCGAGGTGCCGGGTGTCGAGGTCTACGGCGACCACACGTCCCTGGGGGCAGTGTGCGGCGAGCCAGTAGGCGATGGAGCCGGCGCCCGCACCCAGTTCCAGGCAGTTGAAGGAGGCTTCGACGGGAAGTGCCTGGAGGACTTTGATGGTGAACGCATCGACGCTGTGCTGGATGGACTGAAGACGTTCACGTTCGTGGGGGGCCTGGTTGCTCAGCATGCCGGTGCGGTAGGGGGCTGTGGTGGCGGGGTGCTGTGTCATGAAGATCGCCTAGGTGGTGGTTGTGGTCGAGGTGTGGTGATCGTGTCCCTCCGGCATGGCGGGCGAGGGCGCGGATGCGGCGGTGGAGTGGACGAAAGAGCGGACGGCGGGAAGTGTGCGAGCTCGCAGGACGGCGAGCAGGAAGTCGCTCTCGCTGCGGAGCCCGTCGTCCTTGAGGTTGACGGGCGTGAGCGGGTTCGATTCGGCAGTGCCTGCGGCCGCCACGGCCTGAAGGGCGCTCTGCAGCCAGCACGCGGTGACGGCCGGTTCGAGGTGTTCTTCGGCAACACCGTGCTCGGTGAGGTGGTGTCGGGCGCGCTCCACCACCTCGGGCCGCACGTAATCCTGCAGGACGAGCAGGACATCGAGGATCTCGATGACCTGGCGGTAGAGCCTGAGCCGGATTGCCTGCGGGCTGCCCACCACTGCACGGATCCGCCGGTGGGGCCTCTCCAGGGTGACGTGCGGAACGGCTTCGGTCAGGTCACGCCACAGGGGACTCAGGCGCCACAGGGCGCGTGCGTCGCGGGCCGCGCGGCGGATGGTCAGCGCCAGGGGCAGGCAGACCCCTGCGGTCATCAGCCAGGCGGTGACGCCGATGTTCAGCGGGAACAGTGCGCCCAGCCAGGCGGGGCGTGCCAGGAGGAAGGCCAGAACGACGCACCAGAACAGGGAGGATGAGGTGAAGCCGGCGGCCAGCAGCAACAGGCCGGTGCGCAAAGGCCGGTCGTCATGGGCCTGGCGGCCGTAGCGCACGCACAGCACGGCGCAGGGGACCGTGCCGACAAGATGCGCTGCCACCAGAATCCACCAGAAGGGGCTGTACCACGGGACGGCCTGCGTCGTGACGCAGCCGGCGTGCGGCGCGATGGTGAAGTTCAGTGCGATCAGCGCGGCGATGGTGACGACCATGGGGCCGTAGATGAGCCACGGGCGGCGCCGGGACATCGCCGCGAGGACGAAATCGAGGATGAGGGCCGAGCTGAGGACGCCCCAGGCGTTCATGAACAACCCGCAGCTCTGGGCGAAGGTGAGGGATTGGTTCAACGCCGCGGTGACCGGGTCGAGGTAGACGGTGATCGACCCGGCGATCCCGACCACGGCGAGCAGCAACATCTTCTGCTGATGGGAGTGGCGGGCGGCAGGCAGCCGCAGGATGATCACCAGCCACAGCGCCAACGCGCCCGAAAGCTCGACCCGGGAACCGAGTTCGTAGAGGGAAAGTGTGCTCATGGTCTGGTCCCTACTCCCGGATCCCGAGTGCGGCCTCCAGCTTGCCCCGCACCCCCGTCGACGGTGAGGGCGTGAGGATCCCCGCGGCGGAGTAGATCAGGCTGGCCACGAGTTCGGCTTCCCGCTCCTGCTCGTCGGTGTAGTTGCTACGGCCCAGGAGCCGGCTGATCATCTCGGGCCGGATGCTGGGCAGCAGTATGGCGAGCACCTCGTGGAACTCCCGGTCGCTGCGGCCGTGTTCGCACAGGATGTGCCCGATTTCATGGAGAATGATGTGTTCTTGATGGAACTTGGTGGTCTTCTCCTCGACGTAGATGTTGTCACCGGCCTCGGTGGCGATCCACAACCCGCAGGCGTTGATGGCGGCCCCGATCGACACCGTGTGGATCCGGATCGGCCGCCCCCGCCGCACCGACAGCCCCTTGACGAATGCATCGACGGAAAACGGCCGGGGTAGGTCGAGCGTCTTGACGAGCGCCTGACACCGTTTGCGTACCTGTCGTGTGGTCATGGTGTCGCCTTGCCCTTCGATCGGACACCGGTGGAAGTGGACGTCATGTTCGTAGCGCATGGCCACCTCCTTAGCAGTTTGCCAAACGGCTCCGAGGGCGGTCGCAGCAAGGCGGCCGCTTCCCGTCGGTGGTCGGCGCCGCATGCCGCGCGGCGAGCCCGGACCCGTCGCGGCACCGGCGGTGCGCGTCACCCGCGCGATGACATCCGGCTGTGCCGGGGTGCGCACGCCTCTGCCTCGTCACCCGAACCGGGAGCCGCGAAAGGGCGAGAACGGCTCGGCCTGTTGCTGCCCATGCTCAACAGACGTACTGCTGACCTTGCTTGGGGTGACTGTTTGCTCGCTCGTTGCACCCTCTTGAAGATCTTCGGGTGAGCTGCTGGGGGCATCCAAGCGGGGGACAGTATGGCGAGCGAACTGCCCGGTCAGGTGCTGTCGTTCCGCCGGCCCATCGGGGTGAACTGGCCGAATATCGACGAGGACAAGGCCCGCGAATTCGCCTCCCATGTGATGGCCCAACGGCGCCCCTGGTCCGGCCGGGTGCCCCGTCGCCGCGAGGGTGCGGGCGGTGTGCCATTGCGCCCGAACGGGTGGCAGATGCCGCGCTGAGACCGTGGGGCGTGCTCTGGCGGGAAAGGCGATGAGGTGAGTCAGTCACCCGCACCGGACGGCAGGTAAGCCATCGTGAGAGCGTTTGTCCTGCGGAAGGTCGGCGAGGTCGGCGTGATCGACAAGCCGATTCCCGAACCCGGACCCAATGACGTGGTCGTCCGCACCACGGCGGCCTTGGTGTGCACGACCGATGTGCACATCATGAGGGGCGTGATTCCGGTCGCTCCGGATGTGGCACTGGGTCATGAGGCGGTCGGTGTCGTGCATGCGCTCGGCTCGGCCGTCGAGGGACTGGTCGAGGGCCAGCGGGTCGCGGCGGCCGGGATCACGCCCTGCTTCCAGTGCGATTCCTGCCAGCGCGGGTTCTCCTCGCAGTGCCGTGGGCAGATGCTGGGCGGCGCCCAGTTCACCAACCGGCGGGACGGGACCCTCGCTCAGTACTTTCTCGTCAACAACGCCCAGGCCAACCTCGCGCCGATCCCCGACGGGCTTTCCGATCACAAGGCGCTGTACGCCACCGACATGCTCTCCACCGGGTTCGTCGCCGCCGAGCACGCGGAACTGGAACTGGGCGAGACGGTCGCTGTCTTCGCCCAGGGTGCGGTGGGTCTGTCGGCGACGATCGGTTGCCGGTTGCGTGGCGCGGGCCTGATCATCGCCGTCGAGTCGGTTCCCGCGCGTCAGCAACTCGCCCGCCGCTTCGGCGCCGATGTGATCGTCGACTACACGCGGTGCGATCCGGTCGAGCGCATCCTGGAGCTGACGGACGGCCAGGGCGTCGACGCCGCCATCGAGGCGCTCGGAACCCCGCAGACCTGGGAGGCGACCTTCCGGGTCACGAAGCCGGGCGGGCGCATTTCCAACGTCGGGTACCACGGCGAGGCGCCTGAGCCGCTGCGGGTCCCCCTGGAGCCGTTCGGCTACGGCATGTCCGACAAGCAGGTCTACGGTGGGTTCAACCGTGGAGGCCGGGGGTGGCTTCGGCGGATCTTCCGGTTGATGGAGACCGGGAAGGTCGATCCCACGCCCATGACCACGCACGAGTTCGGCTTCGACGAGATCGAGCGGGCGTTCCAGATGATGGCTTCGAAAGAGGGAGGCATCATCAAGCCTCTGATCCACTTCGACCAGGCGGGCGCGTAAGCACTACCCGCCCCCTACGCGGTCCTCAACGACCCGGTTTCCCGCTCACCCGGCTCCGGCTTCAGCCGATGTCTGCGTTCGCAGCAGGTCTGTCAGTCGTCTACTGCGTTCGCAGCACGTCAAGTGTCTGCGGACGCGCGACGACAGCCGTGCCGTCACACGGCACCGTAGTCAGTGCCCAAGCGGCCGAACGGACGTCGCGCGTCGAGGGGTGGGAGCAGCATGGATCCTGGTTCAGACCATGAGGAGGTCACTCAAGGCCATGAGGACGTCACCGGAGACGTGATCCGCCGTCGACTGCGCGACACCGTGATCGATGTCGCGCCTGTCTTCGGCTTCACCGTGGGGATTGCTGTCACGCACCGGGTCGTCGTCGCCCTCGCACTGGCCGTCGGGGCCGGCGTAGGGGTCTGCGTCTACCGGTTGGTGCGTGGTGAAGCCGTGCGGCGCGCGCTGGCTGCCCTGGGTCTGATCTGTGTCGGGGGAGTGCTGGCTGCCCGCAGCGGTCAGGCCACGGATTTCTTCCTTCCCGGACTGGTGATCCACTGCGCGATGGCGGTGGTGACGCCGGTGCTGTTGCTGCTCGGATGGCCGCCGATGGGCCTGATGGTCGGGCTGATCACGGGGGAGCGGACCACGTGGCGGCGGTGTGCGGTGCGCCGGCGGGCCTTCGTCAAAGGCAACCTGGTGATGCTCGTCGGGCATCTGGCGATGCTGGCGGTCCAGCTTCCGCTGTTCCTGTCCGGTCAGGTGGTCGCGCTGGGTTCGGTCGACGTCTTCGGCCCGGTCGTGCTCGCACTCGGCGCACTGCTGGGGTGGCGCGTCTACCGGCGCTGTGTCGGAACGCACCGCTGCGGGGCTCCCGGCCCCGTGGGCACCGGCGAGGCTCCCAGCTCCTTGGGCATCGAGGTA
The DNA here is from genome assembly GCF_055657085.1 of Streptomyces sp. NPDC107765. Lineage (NCBI taxonomy): Bacteria > Bacillati > Actinomycetota > Actinomycetes > Kitasatosporales > Streptomycetaceae > Streptomyces > Streptomyces sp. NPDC107765. The sequence goes on from NZ_JBVKBL010000009.1 coordinate 84,390, forward strand.
TCCCACCGTTCTCACTGTCTGGAAAGGACTTCCCAGTCATGACCGAAGCGCAGCCCGTCACCACGACGCAGCCGATGGCGCGGACCTGTCCGTTCGATCCCCCGTCGGAGTACCGCACGCTGCGGGAGCAGAGCCCCGTTGCGGAGGTGACCTTGCCCGATGGTCTGCGGGGCTGGCTGGTCACCGGGTATGAGGAGGCGAGGGCGGTGCTGGCCGATCCGCGGTTCAGCTCCCGCCGTCGCCAGCTGCGGACCGGTGGCGCCCTTGCGGGCGACGCTCCGGTGCCGCCGCCCGCGCCGGGGATGTTCATCATGATGGACGCGCCCGAGCACACCCGGTTCCGCCGGCTGCTCACCGGTCAGTTCACCGTGCGCCGGATGCGGCAGCTGACCCCCGCGGTGGAGAAGATCGTCGCCGAGCACCTGGACGCGCTGGCCGCCGCTGAGGGCCGCCCGGTCGACCTCGTCCAGGCCTTCGCGCTGCCGATCCCCTCGCTGGTGATCTGCGAACTGCTCGGAGTGCCCTACGCCGACCGTGAGCAGTTCCAACGCAACTCCGCCACACTCATCCGGATCGACGCGACCCCCGAGGAACTCCAGGAAGCCCAGCAGGCGTTGGGTCAGTTCATCGGCCGACTCGCGCTCGCCAAGCGGACCGAACCCGGCGATGACATCCTCAGCGGTCTGGTGCAGTCGGGCGAACTGACCGACGAGGAACTGGCCGGTGTCGGGGTGTTGTTGCTGCTGGCCGGGCACGAGACGACGGCCAACATGATCGCGCTGGCCACCATGTGCCTGCTGCAGAACCCCGGTCAGTGGGAGGCCCTGCGCGCCGATCCCTCCCTGATGGACGGCGCCGTGGAGGAACTGCTGCGCTACCTCAGCGTCATCCAGTACGGCGTGCGCCGCACCGCCCTGGAGGACGTGGAGCTGGGCGGCCACCGGATCCCGGCAGGTTCCACAGTGGTGGCCTGTCTGCCGTCGGGGAACCGCGATACGGAGCACTTCACCGGCGACCCCGAGCAGTTGGACGTGCACCGGCCCTACAGCCCGCACCTGGCGTTCGGCCACGGCGTTCACCAGTGCCTGGGACAGCAGCTGGCCCGGGTGGAGATGAAGGCAACTCTGACCGCCCTGATCGACCGGTTCCCCACCCTGCGACTTGCGGTGCCGGCGGAGCAGGTGCCGATGCGCGACAACATGATCGTCTACGGCGTCCATGAACTGCCCGTGACCTGGTAATCCGCGCCGCCTCATCGAACGACCTGCAGAGGAAGATGTCCCATGAAGATCACCGTTGACGAGGACAAGTGCGTCGGGGCCGGGCAGTGTGTGCTGGCTGCCGGCGAGGTCTTCGACCAACGCGATGAGGACGGCATCGTCGTCCTGCTCGCCTCCGCCCCGCCGCAGGAGCTGCTGGCCGAGGTAGAGGACGCCGCCGCCCGCTGCCCCGCGCTGGCCATCGAGGTGGAGAAGTAGTGTCCACCATGGACCGCATCGTCGTGGTGGGCGCGTCGGCCGCGGGCCTGACTGCGGCCGAGACCCTCCGCCGCCAGGGCTTCACCGGCACGCTCACCATGGTCGGTGAGGAACTGCGGCCCCCCTACGACCGGCCACCGCTGTCCAAGCAGATCCTGGCCGGCGACTGGGAACCCCACAAGGCCACCCTGCGTCCGGAGCAGAACATCCAATCCCTGGGGCTCAACCTGAAGTTGGGCCACCGGGCAACGGGGGTGGACCCGGTGGCCCGCACCGTAACCTTGGACGACGGGGACACGGTGGACTACGACGGCTTGATCATCGCCACCGGGCTACGCCCCCGCCGTCTGCCCTTCGGCCACGACCTGGCCGGCGTGCATGTGCTGCGCACCCTCGACGACACGCTGACGCTGCGCGCCCAGCTGCTGGCCGGGCCCCGGGTGGTGGTGATCGGCGCCGGATTCCTCGGCAGCGAGATCGCCGCCACCGCACGCGGCCTCGGCCTGGAGGTCATCCTCGTCGACGTCGAGCCCACCCCGCTGGCCCGGCAAGTGGGCGCTGAAATAGGCGAGTTGGTGGCACAGTTGCATCGCGACCACGGGGTGGGCGTACGTATGCGCCGCCAGGTCACCGGCATGAGCAGCCACGACGGCCGGGTCACCGCGGTGGTTCTCGACGACGGCACCCGGCTGCCCGCCGACGTGGTCGTCGTCGCCATCGGCTCGGCACCGGCCACCGACTGGCTGGCCGACTCCGGGGTCCCACTGGGCGACGGGGTGCTGTGCGATCCCACCTGCCGAGCCGTGTCCGGCGTGTACGCGGCCGGAGACATCGCCAACTGGCCGCACCCCACCGCCGGAGGCCGGATCCGGCTGGAACAACGCACCAACGCCACCCAACAAGCCGTCACCGCCGCCACGAACCTGCTGGCCGGTCCGAGCTGCGCCCTGCCCTACGCCCCGGTGCCGTTCGGCTGGACCGACCACTACGACACGAAGATCCAGATCCATGGCTGGTGCCCGTCCGGCGCAGACATCCAAGTCGTCGACGGCGACCTGCACTCAGACAGGTTCGTCGCCCTCTACCACGCAGGCGGCCGGGTCGTCGGCGCGCTCGGCTGGAACAGCCCGCGCGCCCTGCTCCGGTACCGCGGCCGCCTCACCGAGCCCGCCGTCGCCTGACTCCCGCATCCGGACCGAGGGCGCCGCACCGGCCGGGCTCCGCACCCAGGACGTGATCCGGGTGCGGAGCCCGGCCGGTGCGCAGATCCCGGACACGGACGGGGCTGCGTACGCTGAAGGAGTGCACATGATCGACCGGCCCATAGGGCGGCTGCGGGCCTGGCCGCGGGTGGCCGACCTGACCGTCGCACTCAGCTGCTTCGCCCTGTCCGCCCCCGTGGCGGCGGGCACCGCCTACCGGCACCAGAGCCCGATCGCGTGGTCCGTAGGCGGCCTGGCGCTCGCCTGCGTGCCGCTGGTCGCCCGCACCCGCCGGCCGGCCCAGGTGGTCGCGGCGACGGTGGCCGTCAACATCGCCCAGATCCTCCTCTTCTCCTTCCCCGGGGCCTCGCCCATCCCCACCGCGGTCGCGGTCCATGCCGTGGCCCTGCGGTCCGACCGACGCTTCGCCCGGCGCCTCGCCGCCTGCGTGACCACGGTGCTCCTGGCCGCGTCGCTGATCCGCGAGCCGGGACTGGAGAACCTCTGGCAGCATCTGGCCGTGATCGCCGGGATGTGCCTGGCGGTGGCCAGCGGCGACGCCGCCCGCAGCCGCCGTCGGCTTTTCGCCGGTGCCTTGGAACGGGCCGAACGGGCCGAGCACACCCGGGAGGAGGAGGCCCGCCGACGCGTCACCGAAGAACGCCTGCGCATCGCCCGGGAACTCCACGACGTCGTCGCCCACCACATCACCCTGGTCAACGCCCAGGCAGGCGTCGCCCACCACCTGATGCGCACCGACCCCGACCACGCCTACCAGGCCCTCGAACGCATCCGCGACACCAGCCGGACGGCACTGGACGAGCTGCGCGCCACCGTAGGAGTCCTGCGCCACAGCGATGACCAGACCGTGCCGCGCGAGCCCGCGCCCGGCCTCGCCGGGCTCGGCAATCTGCTGGACTCCTTCCGCCACAGCGGACTTGACCTCACCCTCGAACGGACCGGTCGGCAAACCGGGGTGCCGCTGCCGCCCCTCACCGACCTCGCCGCCTACCGGATCATCCAGGAAGCCCTGACCAACACCCGCAAACACGCAGGCCCCGTTGCGGTGCGCATCCACCTGGACCACCGTCTCGACGTCCTGCGGATCACCGTCGAGGACGACGGCCCCGGCGCACCGGAAGTCAGCGGCGACGACGCTGCCGGCCCGGCGTCCGGCACGGGCCACGGCATGATCGGGATGCGCGAGCGGGCCAAGGCCGCAGGCGGCACCCTCACCGCCGGCCTCCGCCCCACCGGAGGCTTCCGCATCCACACCGAACTGCCGCTGCGCGCCGACCGTAAGGACCTGACCTCATGACGATCCGCGTCCTGCTCGCCGATGACCAGGCCCTCCTGCGCGGAACCTTCCGCATGCTCATCGACTCCACCCCCGACATGGAGGTCGTCGCCGAAGCGGCGACGGGACGCGAGGCCGTCGCACTGGCCCGCAGTCACCACGTCGACCTGGTGCTGATGGACATCCGCATGCCCGACCTCGACGGCCTCGCCGCAACCCAACGCATCAGCGACGACGAGGACCTCGCCGGCGTGAAGATCCTGATCCTGACCACCTTCGAGAACGACGCATACGTGGCCGAGGCGCTCCGCGCCGGTGCGAGCGGCTTCCTCGGCAAGGGCATCAACCCCGACGAACTACTCCATGCCATCCGGGTGGTGGCCGCAGGGGACTCCCTGCTGTCCCCGGTCGCCACCAAGGCCCTGATCGCCCGCTTCCTGGCCCAACCCGCCCCGCCCGGCCGGCACGCCCTGCCGCAACTGGCCACCCTCACTCCGCGGGAGCACGAGGTGGTCACCCTGGTCGCAGCCGGCCTCTCCAACGACGAGATAGCCCAGCGGCTCTTCGTCACCCCCGTCACCGCCAAAACCCACGCCAACCGAGCGATGACCAAACTCGGCGCCCGCGACCGGGCCCAACTCGTCGTCATCGCCTACCAGACCGGGCTGGCCCGCCCCGAGCCCCATGACCAGCAGTGACACCACGCGTCCACGAGCACGACGACTTCGGCGCCAGGGAGCGAACCCACAAGCCGTACAGGCAACCGATGAGCCGTTCCCTCTCCCGGCCGGATCTGCAGGCCGGAGCAAGCTCCAAGTGGTCAGGGGATGGCTGACCGTCAGCAGCATCGGTAGCGTCACCGTGTGGATCAGGAGGAACGGCTACGTCATGCCTCGTCGTTCGGTGCAGCGGCGGTCGCCTACGCCGAGCACCGCCCGAACTACGCGCAGACCGCGGCGCGTTGGGCGCTTGAGCCCGCGCCCGGCCCTCGGGTGCTCGACCTCGGAGCCGGAACCGGCAAGCTGCCCGCCACGCTGGTCGCGCTGGGTGCCGACGTCGTGGCGGTGGAGCCCGACCCGGGGATGCTGACCGAGCTGCGCCGCCAGCTGCCGGCTGTCCGTGCCCCATCGGGCAGCGCCGCACCGCCGATTCTCTCGTCGCGACCCTCGCGACGCGGGCGGGGATGCTCGTCATGCCGGAACAGGAACAAGAGGCCACGCTGGGCCGGATCCGCGCATTCCTCGCGAGGAGACCGGAGACCGCCCACGGCGAGTTCACTCTCCCGATGCTGACCGGCGTGCTACGCGTCCGGCGGCTGTGAAGCATCACGCCCCCACCCGTCCCTCGTACGAGAGCCCCGGGTGTGGTTGTGCTTCACTTCAACGGCTCGGCCCGTCCGCCTTGATGCGGAGCAGGGTGGCGACCCAGCTGCGGTAGGGCCGCCACCGGTCGGCGACCTCGGCCAGTCGGGCGAGGTCGGCGGCGGTCGGGGCGTCGAGCCCGTATGCGGTGGCGATGGCTCGGTGGAGGCGCGGTTCGTGGCGCGGGAAGACGTCGGGGTGTCCCGCTCCCCGGATGAGGACGAGCTCGGCGGAGAAGGGGCCGATGCCGGGCAGGGCCCGCAGCTCGGCGAGGGCGTAGTCGGCGGGCAGGGCGCGCAGGCGGGCTGCGTCGAGTTGACCGTCGAGGGCGGCTTCGGCCAGTGCGTGCAGCCGTTGGAGCTTGATGGCAGTCAGGCCGGGCACGTGGGGGAGGGCGCGCAGGACGGCGGGGGTGGGGAATGCGTGCAGGGTCTGCCCTGCGATGCGGATGCGGTGTCCGTGCTGGTGGGCGATGCGGGCCTTGAGGGCGGCTGCCTGGGGCATGCGGATGCGGTTGCCGATGACGGCCCAGGCGGCGGCTTCGTACGGCGAGTGGAAGCACACCGGGCGCAGCCCTGGATAGTCCGCCATGAGGCCCGCCACCACGGGATCCGCGGCAAGGGCAGGAAATCCGGTGCCGTCGACGTCGAGGGAGAGGATGCGGGCGAGCTGGGCCCGCACGGCCTCGTCGGCCCGAGCCCCGGCGGCCGCCCCCTCCGCCAGGGCGGCGGTGCCGGGGTGCACGGTGAACTCGGCCCGCACCGCGCCGGTGCCGCCGTCCGTTCCCGAGTCCTGCCGGACGGTGGCCGCGACCACGGAGGTCGCGTCGTCGGCGGGGAAGGCCAGGCGGAGGATCCCGTCCGCCGCGTGGTGGTAACCAGCGGGGGTGAAGCCCTCCAGGAACCGGATGCCGGAGGCGAGCGAGAAGGGCCCGGCCGGAACGAAGGAGACGGCGGTCATGGTCAGCCTCCGTGCGCGGTGAGCAGGTAGCCCTCCGGGCCCTCGAAGGAGAACATCGGCCCGAAGGGGCTGTCCGTCATCGGGGTGAGGATCTTGACCCCGGCGGCGGTGAGCCGGTCGTGGAGCTGGTGAGCGTCGGGAGTCCGGAACCAGAGCACCACTCCGAGGCCGGGCCGTGCGGCGTCGGCGAGGTCGATGCCCGGGAGGAGCTCGCGGAGGGCGAACGGGGTCGGCTTGGTGTCGAACACGACCGCGTGCGGCGGTGAGACCGCGGCCCGACGCAGGCCAAGGTGCTGCTCGCAGAAGGCGGCTGCGGCGTCCACGTCGCGGACTTGCAGGGCTACGAAGTCGGGGCCGTCGATGGTGACAGACATGGGTCCTCCTCGATCCTTATGTCAGGACTTTGACATTGAGGAGGCTAGGGCTGCCAGGTTGGCTATGTCAAAATGCTGACATGATGGAGAGCACGCCGGCCGAGCCGCCCCACCTCGCGAAGGACGTCACCCACCACGTGGGCTACCTGCTCAAACGCGCCCAGGCCGCCCTGCGCGGCGCCATGGACAAGGTCTTGCGCGAGCACGGGCTGACCGTGCCGCAGTACGCCACTCTCGAACTCCTGGCCCTGCACCCCGGTATGTCCAACGCCGACCTCGCCCGCGCGACCTTCGTCACCCGCCAGTCCGGAAACGTCGTCCTGCGGGGCCTGCAGGAAGCGGGACTGATCACCCGCCCCGCCACCGCCGACCACGGCCGCGCCCGGCCCGCGCACCTCACCGAGGAGGGCCACACACGCCTCGCCGCGGTCCAGGCCGCCGTCTACGCCATCGAACATCGCATGATCAAGGCGATCCCGCCGCAACGCATGGCAGCGCTCCTCACCGACCTCGACCGCATCGCGTCAGCCCTGGAGGAATGACCCGCCAACCTGTGGCGGGGGCGCCCCTCATGAGGCGGCCGCGATCCCGAAGAGCAGCTCGACCTGCTGTGCCGCACCCTCGCCCGGCCCACCGCGTCCATGGAGGAGGTCTGCGACAACGTCCTCGACGCGCTGCTCCCGGCCCGTCCCGCCGACGACATCGTCCTGCTGATCGCCCGCCCCCACGCGCTGGGAGCCGACCGGGTCGCCCGTTGGGACGTGCCCTCCGATCCCGCCGTCGTCCCCGGACCCGGCGCGATGCGACCGCGCAGTTGACGGCCTGGGGGCTGCACGACGCCGTCTTCACCACCGGGCTGGTGCTCAGCGGACTGGTCACCAACGCCATCCGCTACGGGCAGCCGCCGGTCCGGCCGCGTTCGCGACCAACGCGCCCGGTCCGTCGAAGAGGGCGGCGGGCTCGGCGCCTTCGCCGCTCTCCGGCGTGGACACACCGGCGACGCCTGCATCGTCACCGAGTCGACCGGCGGCACGCTGGTGACCGCGAACGCCGGCGCGCTGACCGTCCGGATGGAGGTCCCGGGCCGGGCCACACACGCAAGCACCCGCGACGCGGGAGTCAGCGCCATTGATGCCTACGCGCCCCTCCACCAGGCGTTGGCCCGGCTGGAAAGCCGCCGGAACAAGGCAGTTGACCCGCTGATGGCGGAGTACACGATCTGGCTCTCCCTCGCCTCACTCGTGTGCGTGGTCGTCCTGATGGCCACCTCCAGCGACACCCGGCCAGGACTGTACGTGTGGGCCGCGTGGTGCACGGCTCTCGCCCTGGCCTACGGGACCATCAAGCGGCGCACCGTGAAGGGTGTCCCCGCACGGCGGTGAGGGCGTGCGCGTCGGTTTGGCCGTGAGCCCGGCCGTACGCCCTGACCGGCCGCTTCCACAGCACTGCGCCCCGTCGACCGAGCGGTCGACGGGGCGCAGCTCAAGGCCGGTGCGTCGCGATCAGGGGCGGTAGAACTTCACGTAGCCGCCGTTGTCCGGGCGGTCGAACCAGCCCTGGAAGGCCCAGTTGATGTAGCCGCCGTCGCCGAGGTTGGTGAATTCACCGTCTTCGAAGACCCAGATGCCGTAGATGACGCCGTCGTAGGTGGCGGAACCGTATGCCTTCACGCCGTTGAGGTGCTGGTCGTAGCCCTGGCTGAGGTTCATCACCATGACGTTGTACTTGCCCTCTGCGGCGTAGAACGCCGATTCCCGCAGGTTCTTGACGAAGCCCTCGCGGTTCTGGGCGGTCTTGATCGACGCCTCTATCTTGTTCGCGATGCCGAGCACGTCGATGTTGAAATTGAGGTTGGCGTTGGCGCTGCCCGTGACGGGCGACTCGGCCGGGGCCGCGGCGGCGACCGGGGCGGCCGTGGCGGTGGCCGGGAAGGCGGCACCGCCCACGGTGAGCGCGGCCCCCAGGGCCACCGCCGTCATGCTCTTCTTCAGGACGCTCGAAGTAGACATTTTTCCCCTCGGTCAATGTGTGTGCGTCATCCTCCGCAGGGGCGGAGGACAGGCCGGCGCAGCGGGAAGAGCCACGGCTCCGGCACGAACACCAGGCTCGGAGCCGTGGCTCATGAACGGCTCATGTTGCGCTCATGCGGCCCGATTTCCGCCGTCGGACCGCATCGTTGCCGGTGTCGGCTGCGCCCGGAGACACCGGAATATCCGGAAGTGAGAAGAGGGCGGGGCCTGTCACACAGTCATCATCTCCGTGGTCTTTAATTGCGTAAGGGCCTTCGGGGCGAGCCCCGTTCGGCGCTATTCATGAGGGCAAATGGTTCAGTTGCGGCTTCTTGGGCCGGTGGAGATCCAGACGGACCAGGGCCTGCCACTGGCTCTGGGAGCGGGACGCATCCGTACCGTGACCGCGGCGCTGATCAGCGAGGTCAATCAGGTGGTCCCGGTGCACCGGCTGATCGACCTGGCATGGGACGGGGATCCGCCGGCCCGGGCGCGGGGCGTGGTCCACAACCATGTGCACCGACTGCGGCGGCTGTTGGCGGGCCATGCCGAACTCGCCACGCAGGGACAGGGATACGTCTTGTTCGCCGATCCGGGCTCGGTGGACGCACACCGCTTCCGGTGCCTGGTCGCCGACGCTCAGGAGGCCGAACCCTGGGTCGCCGTCACCAAGCTGCGTCAGGCACTGGGACTGTGGCGGGGCGAGGTGCTGGCGGATGTCCCCAGCGAACGGGTGCGGCAGACGCTGGGCGTCAGCCTGTCCCAGGCACGGCTGGCCGCACTGCAGGAACTCGGCGGAAAGCTGCTGCTGTTGGGCAGGTACCGGGAACTGGTCACGGAGTTCACCGGGTGGATCGCGGAGCATCCGCTGCACGAGGAGCTGACCGCGCTGCTGATGCGCGCCTTGCAGGCCACCGGTCGGCAGGCCGAGGCCCTCGACCACTACCACCGGGCCCGCCGCTGCCTGTCGGACGAGTTGGGCATCGACCCGGGTCCGGCGCTCAGCGAGGCGTACCTGGAGGTCCTCGGAAACAAGCAGAGCCCCGCGCCGGCCGCCGCTCGCCACCCGAAGCCCGCGGCGCGTACCCAGGCGCCGGCCGCGCGGGCGTGGGCCGGCCCTGGCACCGCGCCGCCCGCGCCGGCGTGCGCGGGTCCGGGCACGGGTCCAGGCACGGGTCCGGGCGCGGCGCCGTATGTCGCCCCGTACGTCTGTGACCACCGGCCCGGCGCCCTGCCCCGAATCGCTCAACTCCCGCCCGGGATGCCGGACTTCTCCGGTCGTGAACGCGAAATCTCGGTGCTGGACCAGCATCTGGACCGGGTGCCTCGGCCGCAGTGCGTGGTACTCGCCGGCGCGGGCGGGACCGGCAAGACATCCCTCGCGGTGCAGTGGGCGCGCCACCGCAAGGAGGAGTTCCCCGACGGGCAGTTCTTCGCGGACCTACGGGGGTTCGAACGGCCCCCGATGCGGCCCGGCACCGTACTCACGGCGTTCCTGCAGTCCCTGGGCGTACCGGAAGCGAAGATCCCCGAGTCGGTGACGGAGGCCTCGGCGCTCTACCGTTCGCTGCTCGCCGGCCGGCGGATGCTGGTCGTACTGGACAACGCCGGCACCGCCGAGCAGGCGCGCCCCCTCCTGCCCGCATCGCCAGGCTGCCTGGCGATAGTCACCAGCCGACGCCGGCTGAGCGGACTCGTGGTGCGGGACGGGGCGGCATTGGTCAAAGTCGGGCCGCTCACCTCTGAGGAGGGGCTGCAACTGCTGCGCAACGCGCTGGGGCGGCAGCGCGTCGAGGCGGAGGCGGCGGCGGCCGGGGCACTCGTGGAGTGGTGCGACCGGATGCCGCTGGCGCTGCGGATCGCCGCCGCCAGGCTGATGGCGCACCCCGAGTGGTCGTTGACGTGCTGGACGAAGAAGCTGGGCGATGAACGACGCCGGCTACAGGAGCTGTCCGCGCACGACGCCGATCTGGGCATGGAGGCATGTCTCTATCTCAGTTACCGTGCCCTGTCGAGCGGCGCCGCCCGGCTCTTCCGCTTCCTGGGGCTGCACCCCGGCCCGTGTGTGGGCGTCGACCACGCCGGGGTGCTGGTCGGCGGAGACGGTGAGGCCACCCGCCGCTACCTCGCCGAGCTGTGCGACGCCCACCTCCTCGAAGAACACGCCCAGGGGCACTACGTACGGTCGGAGATGGTGCGCATCTACGCCGCGCAGCGCGTCGCGGCGGAGGAGCCCCGCTGGGCCCAGGACGAGGCCGTACGACGACTGCTCGCCCACATAGCCCAGCGCCGGGTGTCCGTCGGCTGACGGCGCCCGGGCCGAACACGGCGTCCCCGACCCCGGCCCCGCGCGGCCGGGGGACGCGTCCCGCGGGTTGGTGCGCGCGGGCCATGACCGGGCCCGCGTCTTCTCGCCCTGGTGCGTGGGCGGTTGCTCTGCAGCCCGGGCTTCAGAGACCGGCGGTCACGGGCGGGCAAGTGCGGCGTCGGACCCAGGCGGCACCGGCTGCCACCGTGCCGATCATTCCGGCCGACGCGACCGGGAGGGTGAAGAGGAACTGGTAGTACCCGATCACATACGCCCCGAAGACTCCGATCGCGCAGGCCACCAGGGCCGCGGCCAGGAGGATGAGGGGGAGGGCCTTGGTCAGGGCCCGCATGGTCGCGTCGCGTGCGGGGTCGCCCGGACGCTGGAGGCTCTCGTCCACGGCGCGCCGGACCAAGAAGAAGGCGGTGAGCAGGCATGCGACCCAGCCCAGCCACATCAAGGGAACGCCGGGATCGGGGAACCTGCGCACCTCCCGCACCACCTGCCCGTCGAGCGTGGTCGTCAAGGATTCGCCGCTGGGGTCGAGGAAGTGGGATACGCGGATCCACCAGAAGAGGAGCGCGGCGAAGGCCGGTATCGCGGCCGCCGTGGCCGCCGCGAAGGCGGTCTCCTTCAGACGCTGGTGCACCGGCAGCAGGCCGCGCTCGACTGCCCATGAGGTGGCCAGAGCCTCGACGTCCCCACCGATGTAGTCGGTGACCGACCGGCCATCGGCAGCGGCGGCGGTCAGGTCCGCGGCCAGTTCCTCAGCCATCTCCTCGGCCGGTTCCCCGCTCACCCCAAGGCGGCGCCACGTCTCTACGGCCTGGTGTATCGCGTCCTCGACAGTCAACGTCATGATTCTTCCCGCGCGGTCTGGGTGATCGAGGTCTGGGTGATGATCGAGCCGACACTCGTGGCGAATTGGGTCCAGTCGCGGCTCCACGACCGGAGCATCTGCATGCCTGCTTCGCTGGGCCTGTAGTAGGTCCGGGCAGGACCTCCACCCCCGCTGCGGCGTTCGACCTCCACCAGCTGGCGCTTGCGCAAGCGCGCAAGCGCCGGGTAGATCGACCCGTCCGCGACATCGAGCCCGGCCTTGGCGAGCCGGACGGTCATCTCGTATCCGTAGACCGGGGTTTCGGCCATCAGAGCCAGCAGACACATATCCAGCACCCCGCGCAGCCACTGGGCGCGTGGGGTGGATGTCTCCTCCATGGCCAGAACCTTACACAGCAAGAGTCATGCACTACAAGCTAGTGCGGTGCAAGGTAGTGCGAGGCAAGGTAGTGCGGGATCCCGGGGCACGGCACCGTGACGCGGTGACGGCCGGCACCGGACGGGAGGTGCCTGGCGTTGTTCCTCGCGAACTCCCATACCGGTGGGCCACCGTTGGCCGAGCTCCGGCGGGATGAAACGATCTCGCACATGGCACAACAGAACGCGATCCAGACCGTTGAGGCCCGTGGCGAGGGCCTCGTCGCCGCCGCTCTTGCGGGCGACGAGGAGACGGCCCGCCGGCACACCGACTTCTTTGTCCTCGGCCGCCGGGTCGACGAGGGGATCCCCTACTGGGAACGGGCGGTCGAGGCGGGCGATGCCTTCTCCGCGTACACCCTCGCCCGCTACCGCAAGATCCGTGGTGACCGCCGGGAAGCCGAGCGGCTCTACCGCCTCGCCGCCGACCGTCACTCCGGCTGCGCGTACGGTCTGGCCGTACTGCTCCAGGAGAACGGCGCCCCGGAGGCCGCCACCTGGTTCCGGAAGGGCTGGGACATGGGCCGCCTGGACTGCAAGATCGAGCTGGGCAAGCTTCTGGCAGCTGAGGGAAAGCCGGCCGAGGCCGCCGAGTTCCTGATGAAGGGCGTGGACATCGGGGACATCGCGGTCTTCGAATGGGTGCAGCTCTTCGAGCACATACGCAAGACCTTCGACCAGATCGCCGAGGACCTCGACGCGGCGGAGGCGACCGAGGACGGCGAGGCGGCGTGGGAGGCGCTGGCGCCGCTGAGGGAGATGGCCCGCGAGTTCAAGGACTACCCGGGGCTGCTCACCGAGGCCGGGGAGTACTGCCGCAGAGCAGGAGAGCTCAGCCCGGCGGCTCTCGTCGAACACGCCATCCTTCTTGAGCGCCGGCATGCGGACGACCGCTGGCCCGAGGTTCGTGAACTTCTCCTGCGCTCCCACGCCACCGGGTACAACGGTGCGGCCTTCATCCTGGGCCTGTTCAACGAGGAGCGCGGCGAACTCACCGAGGCCGAGCACTGGTACACCCTCGCTGCCGAGGCGGGGCACAGCTCCGGGCAGCGGATGCTCTCCGACCTGTGCAGACGGCAACGCCGGCTGGACGAGGCGGAGGACTGGCTGGGGGAACTCGACCCCGACGACGAGGACGTCGCCGATCGGCTCGCCACCATCGCCCAGCTCCGCGAGGAGGACGAGGTACCGCACGAGCAGGATCTGCGCCGGCTGCCGGAACTGCGTGAGCGGGCCGACGCGGGGGACCTGCAGGCGTCGTACGCGTACGGGAAGATGCTCTACGAGTGGGGCGGGGCGACGGCGCGCTGGATGCTCCCCCGATACGAAGCGGCAGCGATCGCGGGCGACGCGGCAGCAGCCGCCGATCTCGCATCGCTGTATGACGAACTGGGGAAGCCCGAGCGGCGCGACCACTGGGAGCGGATCGCCGCAGAGGCCGGAAACCACGACTCCTGCAGCACCATGGCCTGGCTCTCCGAGTACCACAAGGACTACCAGGAGGCCGAGCGGTGGCACGTCCGCGCGGCCGGCGACAACAGCGCACTGCACGCGATGCTGGCGGGCAAGGCCATCGCCCAACGCGGCGGGTACGAGGAAGCCGAGCCATACCTGCGCAAGGCCTGGGAAGAGGGCCGGGAGAAGGCTTTCGGAACGGAGACGGCGGGCTACTACGGCCTTGTCCTGAACCGGCTCGGACGCCATGCCGAGGCCAGGGAACTGCTGCGCCTGGCCGCCGAGCGGTGGGCGGACGACGTCACGTGTCGGTACCGCTCGGATGATCTGGACGTGCTGGTTCGGATGCTGGACCCGGAGGAGGAGCTGGAGGCCGCCGAGGAAGCGCTGGCAGCGGGCTGAGCGGGGGCGCTGACAGGGCGCTGACACCTGGACACGGGCGGCTTCGGGTTGGTTCGGGGCCGCACCGGGCGGCGAGGGCGGATCAGCCGCCGACTGCCTGGGGCCAGTTGTGACGGACGGTGCGCAACGCCTTGTTCAGCTCTGCCTCGGTCGGGAACTGCGGTGTGCCCTCGACCGTCGGCAGCCGTGCGGCCAGGGTCTTGTCGAGGGTGCCGTTCTTCGCCATGACGTCCATCAGCACCGGGCGGGCGTAGTCCACGAGGCGCAGGTTCTGGCCCTTCGGGCTGAAGAGGTATTCCTCCCACAGTCGCGCCGCGGCCGGGTGGGGGGCGTGCTTGTTGATCGCCTGTGCGTAGTACTGCGAGAAGCTGCCGTCGAACGGGATGGAGACCTTCCAGTCCACACCCGTCCCGCGGAGCTGGTCGACATGCTGCAGGTTGAGGTAGTCCCACTCGATACTGATGGGTGTCTTGCCCTGGGAGATGGCGGCCGGGTTGGGGTCGGCCCGGTTGTAGTTGCCGATCTGGTCGAGCCGGGCGAAGAAGTCGATGCCGGGCTGGATGTCGTTGAACGACCCTCCGTTGGCGAGTGCCGCCGCGTACACGGCGGCGAAGGCCGATCCCGCGATCGTGGGATCGCCGTGGATCGCGACCAGGCCCTTGTACTCCGGCCGGAGCAGATCCGCGAAGGATTCGGGGCAGGTCCGGACGCGGGCGGCGTCGCAACCGATGGAGATGTACCCACCGTAGTTGTTGTACCAGCGGGCCTTGGGATCCTTCTGTTCCGGTGGGATCTGGTCGAACTGCGCGACCCGGTAAGGGGCCAGCAGGTTCTGCCGCGCCGCGGACTGGGCGAAGGAATCCCCGAGGTCGAGCACGTCGGGGGCGCGTTCCTGGCCGCGGTAGCGCTTCACCGCGTCGATCTCCTGCTGGCTGTGGCCGTACGGATTGGCGACGACCACTTTGATGCGGTACTTCTTCTCGAAGCCGTCGATGAGTCCCTCGTAGTTGGCCCACGGCCGCGGCAGCGCGATCGCGTTGAGCCTGCCCTCCCGCTTCGCCGCCTTGACCAGCGCCGCCGTCCCGCCCGCCTCCGCGACGGACTGGGCCCGGGCCGGCGCCACCGGCCGGGTGGCTTCCCCTCCCTGGCAGGCACTCAGCCCGAGTGCCGCAAGTCCCAGACAGCAGACGAGAGCGCCTGCGCGGACCCGATGGTGTGTAGCCACGACGCCTCCAGCAATGCGGGTGGGGGGCGGTCCGCCGGTGGCCGGCGGAGCAGACAGGACCGGCCACGAGGGATGCGGTCGCAGCACGGTCGGTACGGCGGCCCGACCGCCAAGGACGGCGCACACCCCAAGGTGGGGCGGTATACGGAGGGGCCTGGCAGGCTCGCCGAGCGGGTGTCCTCGGCACTCCCGTGAGGCCGCCGCCGACGTGGCATGCGGGTGATCCCGGCGCCACACCGGGCGACACGCCACCGTCCGACGTTTCTCTCTTCAGCAATGGTCCGGACCAGAGTACTTCGCCCCCTTGCGGATCCCGGCCAGGACGGTGATCGGGCCAGGTCACAGCGGCGAGCAGGGGCAACACGGGTGGCCAGGCACCACCGTGCACCACCCGCCACGCCACGGCCTCACCCCGCCCCGCTCTGTCCTCGATGGCCGGGGAGGTGCTCCTACGGCTCTTCGTCCGAAGGCGGGGCGTCGGGGCCGACCACCTGAGCGGCCCAGATCGTCTTACCCCTGGGGGAGTAGCGGGTGCCCCACTGTTCGGCGAATTGCGTGACCAGGAAGAGGCCACGGCCTTCTTCGTCGGTGTCCTTCGCCTGGCGGACGTGCGGGGAGGTACTGCTGCCGTCGGAGACTTCACAGATCAGGGTCCGGGTGTGCAGGAGCCGCACGTGGATGGGCTCGGAGCCGTAGCGAACGGCGTTCGTGATCAGTTCGCTGAGGATGAGCTCGGTGCTGAAGGCGAGGTCCTCCAGACCCCAGTCGGTCAACTGACGAACGCAGTCATTGCGGACCGGGCCCACGGCCGCGGGGTCGCGGGGCACGTCCCACTCGGCGACCCGCGCCGGGTCCAGCCGCCGGGCCCGGGCCACCAGCAGCGCGACGTCGTCGGCGGACCTGGTCGGCAGCAGCGATTGCATGATGGTGGCGCAGGTCTCCGCCGGCGTACGGTCCGGTCCGACGAGGGCCGCACGCAGCGCTTCCAGGCCCTCGTCCAGGTCACGGCTGCGGTCCTCGACCAGCCCGTCGGTGTACAGCACCAGCCGGGAGTCCTCCGGCAGTGACAGCTCAGCGGGCTCGAAGGGCAGGCCGCTGCTCAGGCCCAGCGGCGGTGAGACCGGGAGGTTCAGGAAGTCCACCCGGCCGTCGGGGTAGGCCACGGCCGGCGGCAGATGGCCGGCCGTGGCCGCGGTGACCCGTCCGGAGACGAAGTCGTACACGACGTACAGGCAGGTGGCGCCGGTGATGGGCGGCCCCGCCTCGGTGTCCTCGTCCTGGACGTCGATGCGGGCCACCAGCTCGTCCAAGTGGCCCAGCAGCTCGTCGGGGGAGAGGTCCAGGGCCGAGAAGTTGTGCACGGCGATGCGCAGCCGGCCCATGGTGGCAGCGGCGTGCAGGCCGTGTCCGACGACGTCCCCGATGACCAGCGCTACCCGGGCGCCGGGCAGCGGGATGACGTCGAACCAGTCACCGCCCACTCCCGCCTGGGCGGGGAGGTAGCGGTGCGCCACCTCCATGGCGTCCTGTTCGGGCAGACCGCGGGGCATCAGGCTGCGCTGCAGCGTCATCGCCATGGTGCGTTCACGGGTGTAGCGCCGGGCGTTGTCGATCCCCACGGCGGCCCGCCCCGCCAGTTCCTCGGCGAAGGACAGGTCCTCGTCGTCGAACGGTGGGGAGCTTCCCGATCGCCAGAAGTCCACCAGGCCCAGCACGACGCCCCGGGCGAGCAGCGGTACGACGACCAAGGAATGCACCCCGTGGTCCAGGATGCGTCGGGCGCGTTCCGGGTCCTGGGACCGCCATTCGGACGAGTCGGCCAGGTCCGGCACCGCTTTGGAGCGGCCCTGGTCCACATCCGCCGCCACCGGGGTGCCCGGGGCGAACCCCATCAGCTCGCCGACGGGGTGGAGCGGATGGTCCGCCTCCAGGCCCGCGAGGGCGGTCCGGTGCAGCTTGGTACCCGCCGCGGCGGGCTCCTCGCCCTGCAGGACCGGGTCCCGCAACTGGACGGCGACGATGTCGGCGAACCGGGGGACCGCCACCTGCGCCAGCGCCGCGGCGGTGCGCTCGACATTCAGCGTGGAGCCGATGCGTACCCCGGCGTCGTACAGCAGCCGCAACCGCTCCCGCGCCCTCTCGGCACGCCCTGTCAGCCACCTCAGTTCTGTGGTGTCGCGCAGAGTCACCACGCTCCCGTGATGGGCTCCGTAGGGCGCCGTGGACCGCTTGTTCAGGGCCAGCAGCCGGTCCTGGGCCAGGTGTACCTCGTCGGTGGCGGTCCGGTCCGACGTCAGGAGGTCGACGGTACGAGTGTCCAGGCCCAGATCGCCGACGTGGCGTCCCTCCGCGTCCGCCGGCAGGTCCAGGAGCCGCCGTGCCTCGTCGTTCGCCAGCAGCAGCCGCCCCCCGCGGCCGACGATGAGGACGCCCTCCCGCACCGCGTGGAGGACCGCATCGTGATGCTCGTACATCCGGGTCATCTCGGCCGGTGCCAGACCGTGTGTCTGCCGGCGCAGCCGGCGGCTCACCAGTCCCGCGCCGCCTCCGGCGAGTGCCAGCGCCCCGACTGCGGTGCCCAGGAAGAGGGGCAGCTGCCGGTTGACCGACTTCTGTACGTTCTCCACCGTGACCGGTGCCGCGACGATGGCGATGACCCGGCCCGAGGAGTCCGTGACGGGCGCCGCGGAGACCACGGAGAGGCCCAGGGCGCCCTGGAAGGTCCTGGTGAAGGGCTTGCCCCGGGCGGCCTCGGCGTAGGGGCCGATGACGTGTTTGCCGATCTCCCGCGGGTCGCTGTGGGTGAGGGCGATCCCGTCGAGTTTGTACACGATGAGGGCGTCGACGCCGGACGCCTTGCGGGCCGCCTCGGCGCGGGGCTGGAGCTTGGCGGTCGGGTCGTCGCTGTTCAGCGCCTCCTGGAGCCCATAGGAGTGGGCGAAGGACTCAGCGGCGGCGAGCGTCCGGTGCCGGGCGTCGGTCATGATGTCCCGCCGCGTCTGGACGACGATGGCCACCACTGCCGCCGCGACGAGCAGCACCACCAGCACCAGCTGGAGCAGGAAGACCTCCCGGGCGACACTGCGCGTCGTCAACCAGGCCCGCAGGCCCCGCGAGCCTCCGGCCCCCGGAGGGTGTCCGCCCTGCCGGCCGTCCGGATCGCTCTCGGTAAGGGAGACGCCCCGGGAAGCGGAACGGCTGGGCGCGCGGCTCAACCAACGCCGAAAGCGCCCTGAATGTCCGGTCATGGTCCAATATTTACCCTGCGGGGCTCGGGAGCTGGCAAGGCGTGCCGCTGTGGCCTGTGCGGCGACCGGGCATCGGCGGACCGGACCGCCAGGAACTGACCGGTCGCCGTACCGGAGCACCTCGTGCGGAGCGGTGCTTTGTGCTGGTGGAGATGGCGTGGTCGGTGGTCGAGCAGCCGGCCGAGCAGTTGGGCATCGAGGACGCGTCGTGCGGGAAGCGGTACACGGAGCGGCGGCAGACGGCGTACGACCACGCGTGGGAGATACGCGACGCGTACGGCTCCCCCGCGTACGGCTCCCGCGCGTATGAGGACAACGTGTATGAGGTCAAGGAAAGGGGCCGGAAGTTCCGGCGTGTTTCGTCGTGGTGGGCCTTACACCGCGTTCCCGACCTGACCGCCGGTCTGCCAAGCGGTGACGCGCCTGACGATGAGGACGAGAAGCAGACCGGCCGCCACATAGAGCGCTGTGAGCAGCGTGGACAGGTTCGCGTTGGTCAGCACTTCGTGCTCGCTGTCCAACTGCGAGGCCGCGCGCCACTGGATCGGCCTGACGAGGACGTTGGCGACGGCGAACAGCGCCCACCAGGCGCTGACCAAGGTGACGGGGACGGACCGCCGGGGGGCGCTGGCCCGCCAGACGTCCGACACGACCTGGTACGGGATCCACAGGTTGGCCACCGGGGTCATCCAGCTGCCCAGCACCCAGCCCCGGGCCCGGCGGTGCGCGGCAGCACCGCTCATCAGCTCGGAGTTGATGCGGGCCCGCCACAGCCAGACGACGCACGTGATGCCGGCCGCGGCCCATACCGGCAGCGACACCCAGAACGACGCCAGCTTCGCGAGGGCATCGGAGTCGGCGGCCAGCAGGTCCGCGACTGTCGCCCTCCCGGCCAGGTAATCGTCGACGAGAAAGTAGACGCGCCAGTTGACCACTGTGACCAACACCTGATTCACGAGCGCCAACGAGATCAGCACCGTCACGGCGGTGGCCGCCCCGGTCACCGCCCTGGGCCGCTCCGCGGCGAACGGACTCGCGTTCGCCGGCATGCCTTGCTGTGGACCGTCCATGATCCTCCCCCGAAGACCGTCGACCCGCCGCGCACTGCGGGGGGCCTGGATGCGATGGGCCTGCCCTGTTGTGTCCCCAGTTTCTCGGCACGTCATGCGGGACGGCCGTAACGGAACGGCACTAACCGGTGCCGAGGAGTTGCAGCGCCCGGCCCCCGAGCCAGCCCATCAGGCCCAGGACCGTGACCAAGGCGAATCCCTTCCACAACGACATCTGGGCGGCGAAGGTGGCCCGCCAGGCCATCGTCCGTTTGCGGACCCCGACGGACGCCAGGGCGTCCTTGATGGTGCGGGCCAGGTGGTGCGTGGGCGTGAACCAGGCCATCGACCCCAGACCGGCCTTCACGCCGGCCTTCACACCGAGGGCCACGCGACGCACCAGCGCACCCCGCGGGAGCTCGGCACGGGGCACGGGCCCCACCGGGTGCACCTGAGGTGTCCACTCGGGGTCGAAGGTGATGACGGCGCCGGTCCAGGGATCGCCCCCGGCCACCTCGGCCAGCCGCGACGGAGCCGACAGGCGCTCGTCCAGCCGCTCGACCAGCTCCGGCACCCCGCCCGGTGCCAGCAGGACGAGCTTGCGCGCGGGCTGGGTGGCGCGGGCCTGCTGGACCTCCCACCACAGCCCCTCTCCCAACCCCAGGCGCAGCACGATGAGTTGGGACAACTCCATCAGCCGCAGCACCGTCGGCTGCCAGTCGTCGAGCGGCAGGTAGAACCGCGCCGCGCCCAGCCGCGGCAGCGGCTCTCCGGGTCTGCCCACCGCGATCACGGGTCCGACGGCACCCAACGCTCCCGTGAGCTGCTCCTCCCGCGAGTGGATGCTGACGAACGTCGCCGAGTCGTCGACCTGGGCACCGGTGTCGTCGTCGGCGAAGCTGCGCAGGTAAAGCACCGGTTGGCGGCCGTCGGCCAGGAGTGCATGGGCCGCACCGCGCGCCGAGCGCGGGCGGGTGTACCGCAGGCTCAGCACGCCGGCACCGAGCGCGGTGAGGCCGCCGACCAGCAACAGCATGAAGCGCATCGGCGACATCTGATAGCCCCGCCGCTGCGCCGCGCCGACGGCGATGGCGCCCGCCGCGAACAGCACGTATCCGGCACCGCTGGCCAGCAGGAACACCGGCCGCCGCCACCACGGCTGAGGCGGGGCGAACCGGCCGACCACCTTGATGATCTCCGCGGCGCCCGACCGGCGCCGACGCCGCAACCACAGCACGGGCCCGAGCAGCACCACGGCGGGCACCGCCCAGTACAGCGCGGTCGCGCGCGACGAGCCTAATTTCCGGTCGAGCCGTGCCCGGTCCCGTCGGACATCCGCCGCCAGCCCGGCGACCCGCTCGCGGGCGAGGGAGACCCGGCCCTTCTCGACGCCAGCAGTGGCGGAGGCGACCGTGGAGCGGCTCGTTCCCGACGGTGCGTTCTCCGTGAACCACGTGTTGCCCGAGCGGATCCCGGCGCGCGCGGACGCCTCCCCGGCGGCATACCGGTCCAGCGCGGCGGTGAACGCGGCGGCCCGTGCGGGGGCGTCGTGGAAGCGGTCGCGGGCGCGCAGGTCCAGGCCCGCGCCGAGCGCCAGGTGCAGCGCGACATAGGCTGTGACGAGCGCGACCGCCGTGATCAGCCGGGCGAACGTCCGTAAGCGCGAGGACACCTCGGCGCACCCCCCCCGTCTCGCCGACACCGCAACCCTGCACGGACCGCGTCCCGGACCACCACCCCGCCCCACCGACCGTGGCCGGTTCAGGCCACCACCACCAGTCAGGTGAAACCGCACGCCTCGCGAACGCACAAGGGGAAGCGCCCCGCGACCATCGACAACGACAACGACAACGACATCACGCTGACGGACACGGCGCCGTCGTCGACCTGTTCAGTGGAACGTCTTGGCGCCGAGCGGGTGCTGCTGGTCGAAGCCGGGGAGGATGAGGAAGGTTGCGCTGGCGGTGGTGGTGGTGAATCGCAGCAGTGCGTCGGAAGCATCCATGTGCGCAAGAGTGCTGGTGAAGGTGCGTAGGTCGTTCTGGAAGCTGATGAAGAGCAGGCCGGGGGTGGGCGCGTCGGTGCTGTAGGAGCGGCGGAGCATGAGACCGACGCCGACCACGTTGGGGTTGGCCCGACGGACGTGGGCGTCGGCCGGGACGAGATAGCGCCCCTCCGGGGTTTTGGCGCCGAGGTTCGGGTCCGAGGCCGCGGTGCCGCCGGAGAGGGGCACCCCGGTGGCTCTGCGCCGGCCGAAGACCGCCTCCTGGTCGGCGACGGAGAGCGCGGTGAACCGCGGCAGGTCGAGTTCCATGCGCCGTACTACGGCGATCGTGCCGCCGACGACGGGAGCCGGTCCGGCCAGCCACAGGTGGCGTTGGTGTTCGGCCGTCGTGTGCGGGCCCACGATGCCGTCGATGAAACCGAGCAGGTTCCGTGGCGCGGAAATGCCCTTGTCCACGGGGACGTTCGGGCCGCGGCGTCCGGACTGCCGCCAGCGTTCCTGTACCCGGTGACCGGCCTGCTCCAGAAGCGCGGTGGCGACGACCGGCAACAGCAAGGGGTCGCTGGCGCAGATCTGTATCAACAGATCACCGCCGCGTGCCTGCGGGGCGATCCGCTCGCGGGAGAACCGGGGGAGGTCTGCCGCGCCGGGCAGGGCGGGGTCGGCCCTGCGCACCAGCCGTGGGCCCACCCCGATCGTCACGGTGAGATCGCCCGGCGGCAGACCCAGCAGTCGTGGATCGGTTCCCGCGGTGAGGGCGTGAACGGCCCGGCCGAGTTCGGCCAGCAGCGGGCCGACGGCTACGGCGTCGCCGAGGTCGGCCACCACCGCCAGGAGGTTCGGCTGGGCCGATTGCGGGAGCGTGATGCCTGCCTGATGGCGGCCGGTCGGCGACACCCCGGTAGGTGACGCGGGGGAAGAAGACCGGCTGGGCCGAGGTGCAGGGGATTCGCACCCGGCGGTGAGCCCGGTGGCAGCTACGGCCCCGGTGGCACCGAGGAACGCGCGGCGTGTTGGAGGGGAGTCGGCTCGGCTCACGGTGTGGAGAATGCCATATCCCTTCCCGCCAAGGCGAGTTGGTCGCAAGCGGCCTCCGTACAGGGATGACTTCGTGCCAGGATGACGCCATGCCTCGTCTCCGCCTTCGCGTGATGGCCGCGTTACTGAGCACACTGACCTGCGTAGTGGCGGGCTGCGGGCCCGGCGATGACGGGGCGGGCCACGGCCGGCGGCCACCCGGCGCGCACGTGACGATCAGGGTGCCGGCTGACGCCCCGACGATCTCGGCTGCGGTGTCTCTCGCTCACCCGGGTGACCTGGTGTTGGTCGCGCCGGGCAGGTACCACGAGTCGGTGAAGGTCTCCACGCCTCGGGTCACTCTTCGTGGTGCGTCCCGGGACGAGGTCGTCATCGACGGGCGGTTGCAGCAACCGAACGGCATCGTCGTCACCGCGCCCGGGGTGGCCGTGGAGAACTTGACCGTGAAGAACAACACGCAGAACGGGGTCCTGGTCACCGGTTCGGCGAAAGCGGTCGCCGGACTGCCGGGGCGTTCCGGAGGCTACGACACCGGCGACGAGCCGGTCACCTTCCTGAAGTCGTTCCTGGTCTCCCACGTGACCGCGACCCGCAACGGGCTGTACGGCATCTACGCGTTCTCCGCGCAGAACGGTGTCATCGAGCACTCGTACGCGTCGGGCGGCGCCGACTCGGGCATCTACGTCGGACAGTGCAAGCCCTGTCGCATCGTGGTGCGGGACAACATCGCCGAACTCAACGCGATCGGTTACGAAGGCACCAACGCCGGCGGAGACATGTACGTGGTCGGCAACCGCCTGGTCGGCAACCGGGTCGGCCTGACCACCGACTCCGACCACCAGGAGAAGCTGCTCCCGCAGCAGGGCGCCGTCATCGCGGGCAATCTGATCGCTGCCAACCAGCAGAGGGCCACCCCGGAGCAGGCCGACGGCGGGTGGGGGACCGGCATCGGCATCGACGGCGGCAGCGACAACCAGTTCATCCGCAACCGCATCGCCGGCAAC
Organism: Streptomyces sp. NPDC107765; assembly: GCF_055657085.1. Classification (NCBI taxonomy): domain Bacteria; kingdom Bacillati; phylum Actinomycetota; class Actinomycetes; order Kitasatosporales; family Streptomycetaceae; genus Streptomyces; species Streptomyces sp. NPDC107765. The sequence goes on from NZ_JBVKBL010000009.1 coordinate 108,062, forward strand.
AGCAGTGCCGGGCTGGTGATCACCGCAACCGCCGACCTGCCTCCGCTCGGCAACCAGATCGTGGACAACACGTTCACCGGCAACGGCGTCGACGTCGGCTGGACGTTCCCCACCGCCACGCGCGGACGGGGCAACTGCCTGCGCGGCAACGACCTGCGCACCACGGTGCCCGCCCGGCTCGCGACCACCGCGTCCTGCCCGCTTCCGGCCAGGTCGCCCTCGCCGGCCGGCAGGTGGACGATGCCGACCGCGCCCGGTGGCATCCCGTTCACCGAGGTCGCGGCGCCGGAGCCACAGCCGCAGTTCCCCCACGCCACCACTACGGGCGCCACCGCTGTCCCGGCCGTCCCGGCCCTGCCGAAGACGGCAGGCATCCCGCTGCCGTCAGCGTCCTTGCTCGCCGCGAACGCGCGGGTGCAGACGTCCTGATCAGCGGCTACCGGTCGGGGTGACTCCGGGTACCGGCTTGACCGGAACGTACCTCTGGGTGTCGAAGTCGATGACCACCGGCTGGGACTCGGAAGCCACGCTGACGCGGACCCGGTACATGGTGCCGTCCGAGCCGACCCAATAGCGCACGTTGCCCGCCGTACCGGAGCGCCCAGGGGAGGCCGGCCCGGTCATGACGTCCACCTGATGCCCGTTGACCTGGTCCCGTCCCCGCCAGGCGGCGCCGTTCTGCGGCAGCAGTTGGGCGTTGTCCGGCCGGTCGCTGCCGAGCCTGAGCGCGATGGTCAGCGAACTGTCCAGGGCGCTGCCGGACGACTGCAGCGGACGGCTGAACCAGGCCGAGCGGGGCGGCGACGCGGGTGCGTGCGCCGGGGCGTTCGCCATCGGGTGGACGGACACCGAGGTGGCCGTCCACGCGATGAGCCCGTCGCTGGATGTGTCGCGCCCGGTGCCGTGCACCACGCCGTAACCGACCTTGCCTCGGTAGTCGACGGACCCGGTGACGATCAGCCCGCCGGCGGTGCCCGGCACAGTGATCCGCACCGCGCGGCCGTGCGCCTCGTAGTTGCGGAACCGCGTGATCGCCAGCCGGTTCGCCTCATCCGAACTCAGCGCGCGCGGACCGCTGGAGCCGGAGCCGCCGCCTGCGAGAAGGAACGCGGCCACCGCGGCCACCGCGACGGCCGCTGCGCCGATGACGGCTGCCGCCCAGCGCGGCCGGAGCCATCGGCGCCGGTCAGCCGCACGGCCTGGTGGGGCTGGTGGGATTCTCGCGCTCCGCACGCGGCTCGACGCTGACACTCTTCTCCTTCACCCTCTCGATCACCACACTGCTCGGCCGCCGTGCGGTCGCGCGGCACTCGGCAGTCCCGTGACAGACGACGCCAAGGCCGGCCCTCGTGGACCGGCCGAGGCGTGATCTGCCCGACCGCGCCTTCGCGACCGCGGGCAGGCAGATCACTGTTCACCGTTGTTCGGTTCGTTCAGTGTTTCTGGGCGCGACGCTTCCGGCCCATGAACGCGATGACCAGGCCCACACCCACCAGCAGACCGACCAGCGCGATCATCTCCGGCAGCCCGGACATACCGGTGTGCGCCAGCGAACCCGAGCCCCCACCGGCCGGGGGGGCCGGGTTGGCGGGCGGTGCGGGTGACGGCGGCGTAGAGGCCGGTGGCGAGGTCGGGCTCGGCGTCGGGGTGCCGGTCGGGGTTGGTGTCGGAGTCGGGGTCGGTGTTGCCTTCGGGATGTACACCCCGGCGTCGATGGTGTGGTTGACGCCGCCCGGCTTGTCCGGTGCCGTGACAGGCGCGTAGCCGTTGCACAACCGCCCGGTGGTCGGCGGGGTGACATTGGAGTCGTGCGCACGGTTGGCACCGGCTCGCGGGAGCGTGAATCGCAGCGCGCTTGCCGGGGGTTGGCCAGGCACCTTGCTGGTGTCCGCGGTACACACGTCGAACTGCACCGTGTACTTCGCACCTGGTGTGAGCTGGTACGCGGCGCCGACACCGCCGAAGTAGTACTCGCCGGCGGCATCGGTCTTCGTCGTGGCGACCTGTTTGCCGTCCGCGTCCAGCAGGTTGATCGTCGCCCCGGGCAGCAGCACGTGCCCCGGGTCCTGGATCCCGTTGTGGTCGCCGTCGAACCACACGACGTTGCCGATCTGGATCGGCGCGTTCGCTGCCGCGTACGCGATGTCACCGAGCCCGCCGGCCTTGCCGAACCCGCCTTGTTCCCGACTGACGAACTGGAACCCGTTGGCGGTCGGGTTGTTGCCCGGGCCCTCACCGGTCGTGATGTTGTGGTAGCCGGTCCCTGAGGTCGCGACGTTGACGACCGGGTCGAATTCCGTGCTGACGACCCACTGCTGCTGGGGGATATAGGCCACCGATCCCAGGGCGGTCTCCTGGTGTGCGCCGGCGAAGGAGTCGCCCGGGAAGTATTCGACGACATCGGCGGCCTGGCCGCCGCTGTTGGCGGGGGTGGCGTGGTTGGGGCAGCTCCCGGTGCCTTCCCACTGGTATTCACCGGTGGAAGTGGCGCAGACCATGGTGATGTCACCACCGGACATGGCGGTTTCCGCCGTGTCGTTCCCCGGGCGGGGGTCCAGCCCTCCCCAACTGAGCACGTCCATGAACCGGTCACGGAAACCCAGGATCATCGAGCCGTCGCGGGCGAAGGCGAGAGAAGCCAGCTCCGGCTGCGGATCGATGAAGTTGTTGCTGTTGGGGGCCGTCTTCCGGTCGTCCCACGTGTCCAGGCCGGTGTTCCACGGGTTCCAGTGGGTGGCCTTGTCGCCGGCACCGAAGACGCTGCCGCGTTGGTCCGTGAGCGGGTGGTTCAGCACCGTGGTGAACCGCTTGCCGTCGTAGGCGGAGACGAAGGCTTTCAGGTCCGCGCGCCGCTGCGTACTCTCCGCGCTGCACACGCCGCCGACGTACAGCGTGTTGTTGTGGACCTGGAGACCGAACGGCCGCCAGTCGTCGGGGCTCGCGCACCCCGGGTCCGGGATCCGGACCGTCGACTTGGGTGCCGAGGCGGTGGCCCCTGTCGCGTCGAAGCTCACCAGGCTGCGGGTTCGCAGGTTCACCGCGTACAGCGTGGAGCCGTCCTCCGACAGGGCCAGGCCGCCGATGCTCTCCTTGCCCGGCGCGTCGGTGAACCCGGGATCCTTGATCAGGTTGGCGGTGTCGTGCCGCGTCACCGCGGCGTCCGGCACCCGCGCGAACAGCTCCGGCGCACCCGAGCCGTTGACCGGCACCGTGTAGATAGCGCCGGCGCCCTTCGGCCCGTAGGGGGCGTACCGGCGGGCGAACGCACCCTGGAACAGCCGGCTGCGGTAGGTGTCGTACGCCAACCCGAACGTCGTGCCCACCTGGGCCTGCGTGGCCAGCGTGTCCGGGCACGACACATCGGTGGGACACGTGCCTCGGGCCTTCGTCCCGAAGGCCACCAACGCCCGGGTGTCGGATGCGTTGGCGCCGTTGTGGACAGGGACGAAATACCGGGAGTCCGGCAGCGCGTAGTCGGCCGGATCCCACACCCCCGTCACCACCGAGGCGTTCTTTCCGTCCGACACATCCACGAACGACGTGAAGCTGTGGAAGTGGTTCTCCGCCGTCGAGGCGGGCGCCGCACGCAGATAGTTGCGGTACGGCGCCGGAATGCTGACGTCGATGCGGTACTGGCCGCCGTTCAGCACGGTCGACCCCGACACCACGACCTTTCCGGTGGTATCCGTGACGCCGGTGACGTGGTGCCCAGCGGGGTCGGAGATCTCCACCTTCATGCCCCGCTGTGGGACGTCCATCGTTGCGTTGATCACGCCGGTGCCGAAGAAGTCGCGCAGCACCTCAACTGTCAGCGTGCCGTCGGCGGTCGAAGCGGCAGCCGGTCCAGCCGTTGCTCCCACCGCCCCGCCTGCCAGCAAAAGAACGGATAACCCCACGCGCGCCAGCGGCTCCACACGCCTCCGGGCCGACCGGCGAGGGTCTCTATCGACTCGGTTCATGGCATCACACTCCTCACTTTTCTTGTCAGGAAAACGAAGCCCCCGCTTCTCGCTGCACGTCCCTTCATGGCCCCGGACGCGGACGCCGGCGCGAACGCCACGGAAAAGAAAGAGGGCCCACGCTGGTGCGTGGACCGCTTTGTGGTGATCGCGTGATCGTTTGAGATATTGCGGGCGAGTGGTAAGCGTCGCAGGCCAGGGAAAGCGAACGCACGTTCAGAGCCTGGGGCAGGGCGGCGCCGGGTTGCATGTCCTTGCAACTCCATCACGGTGCCCTCGCCCCCCACCGCCTACCTCACCGACCGCCATCGCGAGCAGCGGGCGATATTTTATCCACTGGAGTCTCGCCAACACCAGCGGAATTCCTGGAATCCCCTCGGGATCCGCGATAGTCCCCGAGTGCCCAGAGAATGGCGACCGGAAGAATGTGCGACAGTGACGTGATGGCCGGATCCGGTCGCGTTGGGTGCCTGATGCCGGAATGACGCGGGGGAACGTGCCCGTGAGACAAGGACGTTGGGTAGTCGAGACCGACGTTGGTGAACATGTGGTTGCCGAGGACCATGAGAACTGAGTCGACTGGCCTATGACTAAACCGGTTTCGAGGACACATTCGAGAACACACTGAACTCCTCGGTCGGTTGCAGTCATCAGGCTGGTTCGCTGGAGCTCTACGCGGCGGAATCGAAGTAGGACGGCTTTCGATATCAAGCGGTCGCGGTCACGCTGGCTTCGGTCCTGCACCGGCACGCTGTGGAGGACGGGCGGGAGTCGGCCGTGGCGATGCTTCGCGCCGACTGGGCGGGCCCGCCGTCCTGTCGGAAGCCGCGGGGCCAGGAGTACGACGTGAGGCGGGCCCACACCGCGCTGGTGGGGCCCGCCTCATCGGGTCGGACGGCGTGTTCAGGACTGCTGTCCGCCGAACTCGCCGTAGATGTCGGCGAGGAAGGTCGACAGGTGGGTGAACTCGATCTGGTCGTGCAGCACGAGTTCGTAGGCGAGGCCCAGTGCCCCGTGGCGGGCCTTGTCGTCCGCCGGGGCGGGGCCCTGGTCGAATATGTAGCGGCTGCGCAGCTCGAAACCGTCAGCGGTGTCCCGCACCAGGTGGATCATGCAGCCGTTCTGGATGTGGCCGCAGGCGTGGGCGCGGTAGCCGGCCTCGGCGAAGCGGCTGGTGTCCATGCCGAGTTCGGACGGGTCCACGAATTCGACCCACAGCTCGGCGCGGTGCGGGCCGATGTACTCGACGATCTCGTGCCGGCTGCCGATGTAGCGCTCGGCGTCGGTGAGGCCGGGCCGGGTGAGCGCGGACCGGTCGCGGGGCCCGGACTGCAGGTGGTTGTAGGGGTACCACAGGGAGTACCGCTCCGGCTCCACGGAGTGCCACCAGAACCACCAGGTGAACATCTCCGGGGAGCAGCCGGGGAAGCGGGTCAGGCTGGCGACGTAGGGATGGCCGGCCTCGGTGAGGCCGAAGCCGGTCTCACCCGGCAGGTAGCCGGGTTCGAGCAGTTTGTTGAGGTCGGCGGGGGCCGAGGAGAGCGTGGCTTCGGGGCTCATGGGCTCCTTGAGGAACGGCAGGACCTCGTCGTGGAGCCACAGGTCACCGTTGAAGTACTTGGCGTAGGGCTTGTCCTTGATCCGTTCGGCGTTGTAGCGGAACAGGTCCTGGGTGGGGACCGGGTAGTACGTCACGGGAAGCACGGTGATCGCCTTTCGGAGGGGCTGGTTCCGTGGTGTCGAGTGGTTGGCGCGAGGTCGGTGGCCCAGGCGGATGACTGCGGCATTGCCGACGTATTGGCCGGCGACGATGCCGAGCGGTCCGCACAGCGCCACCCAGGGCGGGGCCGGGGTGGCCACACCCATGAGCCGGTAGAGAAGCCCGGCCAGCACGCCGGTGCCGGAAGGGACGAGAGCGCGGGCGGGGGCGCGGCTCATGCGACCGCTCCGGAGCACCCGTAGCCGAGCAGCATGCCCGCCAGGCCGACGAGTCCGATCAGCGGCGGCGCGGGCGAGCACACCCTGAGCACGGCGTATCCCACCGGCGACCGCTCCGGCTGCCAGTGCCTGGAGGTAAGGCAGCATCGTTCGTCCCTCATTTCCGACTCCGCGCGGGCTCCGGCCGCTTCCGACCTCCCGAACCTAACATGAACGTGAATTTATATTCACCTCTGGGGGGTGCGACAATCTCTCCGTGAGTACGCGCAACGCACCCCGCCCCCCGCAGCAGCAGCGCAGCCGCGCCGCGATGGAACGCATCCTGAATGCCACACAGGAGCTGGTGGCCGAACGCGGCGCCGCGGCGGTGACCGTTGCGGACGTCGCGGCCCGGGCCGCAGTGGCGGTCGGCACGGTCTACCAGCGCTTCGCCGGCCGGGACGCACTGCTCGAAGCGGCGCAGACCCGCTGGCTGGACCAGCTCATCGGCGGCGAGCAGGCCAATCGGGCGTCCGTCAGTGAAGAGTCCGCAGACTTTGAGGACCTTGTCACCCGCTACATCAGACGGGTCATCCTGACGTTCCGTCAGAATACCCCGCTCATCCGGGAGTTCATGCTCCGCGTCACTCTCCAGCCGAACCACGGCGAGGCGGTCCTGAGCAAGCTCCAGGAAGTCTTCACCGGGCTGTGTGATGCACTCATGGCCCACCCGGACCGGCCGGCCCATGCCGACCGGGATCGGATTGCGTTCGTGCTGCGGGCGGCGCAGGCCATGCTTGAGTGGCGGGTGACCGCCCCCGAGGAGGTGGCCTCGGACAACGGCTGGGACACGCTCAACGAGGAGCTGCCGCGGATGGCCCTGAGCTATCTGCGGGACACATCCCGCTGACGCCACCTCGGCGACGCGTGTGAGTGGCCCGCGTTTGCCGGAAGGGCCTCTGCCTCACACCTGGCTTCTCCGGCCCGCGGTCGCGTAGGGGCGAGCCGCCGGCAGGCAGGTGGCGGCTGGGACGTCCTTGGTGGCGTGTGCGGCGTGGGCGAGCATTTCCCGGTGCAGGGAATTCTCCGCTGCGGCCAGGTGCCGCTGTCGCAGCTCGTGCAGCAGAAGCAGTCCGGCCGGTAAGCCGCGCACAGGAGCCGTCACCGCTCCTCGGCGGGGAGTCCGACGACGCAGGCGGCGCAGTCGGTGCCTTCCGCGACGTCTCGTTGGCGCCCTCCCGACGAGTGCGCCGAGGTACGGAGCGAGGGGCGGTCCGCACCGCGCGCGTCCCGGCGTCAAAGATCACCATCGAGCTCCACCGTCGTCGCCACCCGCGTCAGGGCGGGCTTACGGGGCACCGAAGCGAAGCCGAAGCGCACGGGTGGGTGGACAGGTGCCATGTCGCCGAGGTCGGCACCGTCGAAGACCGCCGTAACCTGTTCGATCGGCCGTAGATCCCGCGCTGCGTACCATTCGAGGCGGCCGGCTCCGGCGCTGCCCCGGGCCCGGACGCCGGCCAGCAGCACGCGGGCGGGCAGGTCGGTCAGCGCACCCCATGCCGGACGGCTGGCGAGTACGTTCGGCACGGCGTGCAGCAGGAGCCCGAAAAGCCCTCGCCGACCGGTGGTGAAGCGGAGGCCGAGCGGCCCCGCGGTGAGGTTCCACATGTCGTCGGTGACGCTCACGGTGACCGGCGCGACGCTGACCGCGTCGAAGGTGTAGGTGCCGCCGATGAAATCTGCTGTGGCGGCGGTGGGCGCGACCAGCAACCGGTCTCCGTTCGCCCGCTCGATCATCACATCGCTGAACGGCCCGAACGGCGACCGCTCCCAGTGTCCCAGCACGATGCGCGTCCCCGACGAGGTGCCGGTGCCCGGGATCCATCCATCGAAGCGCAGCCGGATGCGCCTCCGTCCGGCTGTGTGGTGCATCCGGTTCCTCCTCCCGCTCCGATACGGAGTGTCCTGCGGAAAGGCGGACCGTGGCGTCAGGAAGGGCGCCCGGGCCCGTCCTGTCTGGCCGGCCGGAAATTCCCGGTCACAGGTCACAGGTCACAAGTCACATGGCCGTGAGATTCCGAGCCGCACCTGTCTGACTCCTTCCGAGAAGTGCACCAAGGGTTCACCGGCGGGCGCGGGGAGACCGGCCGAGGTGGTCAGCGTCTCCTCAAGCTCGTCGACAGCGGCGTTCGCCAGCGGCCAGGGCTCGTGCTCGACGGGCGTCTCCCACAGCAGCCCGAACCGTCGGGTGTAAGCCCGCCGGCGCGAGGTCAGCCAGACGTCCCGCTCCGTCGGCCTGAGGATCGGATCACCGGGACGGACGCGCAGGCGGTAGGAGGGCTCGACGGGCCGCCTGGTGCCCGTGTACGCAATGGCCTCCGCCTCCGCAGAAACGCTCAGCGTGCCGAGGTCGTAGGGCGCGCCCATCGCACGAGCCGCCAGCATCAGCGGGTACGACACCTGGAGGGACAGGAACCAGAGCCCATCGCGCCCGTTCCGGTGCCGGACGTAGGTCCGCAGATCGGTCTCCGCGAACGTCGGTCCGGGCACGGCGGCGGGCACCCCGCCAGGGTGCACCTGGGCCATCAGGGAGGGAGTCAGGCTCACCCACGCCGCCCCCTCATACTCGTCCACCACCAGTTCCTCGGGCAGCCGCGCCTGCACCTGCTCCGGGCGGAAGGGCCAGTGGACGAACGCCTGAGACATCCAACCGGCCCGCAGCGCGGGAATGCGCACGCGCTGCTCCGCTTCACGCGCGACCACGGCGGGTCCTCGCACAGGGCGGGCGAAACGGTGCCCTTCGGGTCGTTCCGAGCCTCATCCGGTCACCTGGGGCGCTCGGCAGCAGGGGCTGCCGCGACGACTTACGTGGAGACGCCTTCACGGCGGGGCCATGCGGCGCATGAGCTGCACGGCAGCCGGTGCATGGTCAGTGGCACATCGAGGCATTTTCCCGACATTTCCTTAGCCGAAACGGGCGTAGGTGACGCCCCGGTCCGGATCACGCTGCACGTGTCGGGGCCTCTGTCGCTCGTTCTGGACATCGTGATGCTCGGCTGCACGTACGGGCTCACTCGCCTGTCCGTCGGCCGGGTACTGCGCCCGGTGCGCACCATGACCGACCAGGCAACGACCGACCAGGCCACCCAAGGGAGCGCCGTGGGCTCCGATCAGCGCTTCGGCGTGGCGGATCACCAATCGGCCGAACTCGCCCGCCTGGGCGCCCCGTTGGACGCCGAGACCTGCGCGAGTCACGAGGTGATCGCCGGACGTCGCGCCGACCCCGGCGACGGGCACGACGGCGCGGGCCTGGGGCTACCGCTCGCGCGACACCTGGCCCGCGCCGTCGGCGGCGAGGTGTCCTACGGCCCCGGGCACGCACCCGGGGCCGGGTTCACCGTCAGCCTGCCTGCTGGGTGAACGGTTCCTTCTCTACAGCCCGCGGGCGGCAGTCCGGCGCTCCTTCACCTGGGCGGAGGCCATCAAGCCGAACAGCACGACGAGCAGAACGGCGGACGACCCCGCGGTACCGAGATCCAGGCCGCCCTTGGCGACCGGCTTGGTCAGGAAGTCGCCCGCGGTGGCGCCGAGCGGGCGGGTGAGGACGAAGGCGATCCAGAACAGCAGCACGTTCGGCACCGCGGGCACCTTCATCAGCGCCACGAGCACGGCGAGCACCCCGGTCACGAGCAGCGCGCCGCCGGCGTAGCCGAGGCCGGAGCTGTCGGACAGGAAATCGCCCATGGACGTGCCGAGGGTGTTCGACACGAGGATCGCCGACCAGAACAGTGCCTCGCCCTTGAAGGTGACGATGTCGCGGATCTGGAACGTCATGCCGCTCAGCTTCCAGGCAAGGAAGATCGCCAGGAGGATCGAAATCAGGATCGCCGCTCCGGCGGGGTAGCCGAGGCCGAGGCCCTGCGGGCCCCACCCCAGCTTCGCCGCGCCGTTCGAGAGGTACTTCGCGCTGGCGTCGCGGTTCATGAAGTCGGACATCGTGGTGCCGGCCATGCTGGTCGACAGGATCACGGTCCAGTAGAAGAACGGGTGGTAGCGGCTGGATCGCAGCTGGACCACGAGCGTCACCACGAAGATCAGGAACAGCGCGATCGTGGTGAGGAAGTAGCCCAGCTTCAGTGTCTGCGCGAAGAGGTCGCCCGCCGTCTCGCCCAAGGTCGTTGCGGCGATCTTCATGATCCAGAAGGCCAGCGTGACTTCGGGCAGCTTCTTCATCACCGACTTGGTCGTGCTCGACGTGCTCGATGTGCTCGCCACGTCGAGGTCCGTGAGGACCTCCGATGTCTCCAACTCAACGTCTCCTGTTCGGTGGAACGACAGGGCGCCCGCCCCCGGTCCGGGACGAGCGCCCTGTGAGATGAGTCGACCGCGGACGGCGGCCGAGATCATCGACCGTGGCACAGAGAGCCTGAACGCATCCTGAACAGGGACCGGTCGGCTGGTCAGGCCGCGTGTCGGGTGCTCCCTTCCGGCTCGGTGACGTCCTTGCGCGTCACCGCCAGGTACACGACCAGACCGAGGATGACCGCCAAGAACACCACACTGGTGATCACGGTGCCCAGGCCCAGGCCGCCGTCCCCGCTCGGCTGGGAGAGGTAGTCGCCGATGGACGCGCCGAGCGGCCGGGTCAGGATGTAGGCGATCCAGAAGCTCCACACCGCGTCCAGGCCGAGGGCGAAGTGTGCGATGGCCACGGCGGCGATGGCTGCCGCGAACAGGACCGCAGACAGCCAGTACCCGAGGTCCATGCGCTCGGAGACCAGGTCACCGGCGGCGGTGCCGAGCGCGAAGGTGAACAGCACCGCCAGCCAGTAGAAGGACTCGCGGGGCGTGGTGTCGATGTGGTGGATGGACAGCGTCCGCTCGCGCCGGTACCAGACCACGAACACCACCGCGAGGACGATGGCGAAGACCGTCGCACTCGTCTCCAGCGGCACGCCCATGTTGTCGGTGAGGTTGTCGCTGATCAGCGTGCCGACGACGCTGATCAAGGCCACGGCGAGCCAGTACACGCCCGCCCGGTACGCACTCGTACGGAACTGCACCACCAACACCACGGCCAGCAGCGCGCTCATCAGCACCGACACACCGGTCAGGCCGAGCCCGGCCTTCTCGTTCAGCAGGTCGGCCGCGGTCTCCCCGACCGTCGTGCACAGCACCTTGATGATCCAGAAGTAGACGGTGACTTCGGGCACCTTGTTCCAGTGCAGGCGGTGTCGCGCAGGAGCGGCGGACCCACCCGCCTCGGTGAGCGTAGATGCCTGGGACGTTTCGTAGGTCATGGACAGCGACCGTGCCACCGGAGGCCTGAATACATCCTGACTGCCGCACGGCACCGCGCGCATCACCCATCGCCAGGTGCGCTCGGCGAGTGACTGTGACCTGTTCTTCACGGTTCGGACTGGACGGGGGCCGAGGCATGGGAAGAGCTGCCGTGCACACAGGCAGCTTCTCCTACGATGTCGCCATGACGGTCTCCGGGGAGCAGCCGCTGATACGTGTCTTGTACGACGAGTCCCGCACTGACCTGCGGGATCCGGCTCGTCCGCGTCCCGTCCGTCTCTACCTGTGGGAGCCGGACCGTCCGCCGGCTCTCCCCGCCCCGCTGGTTGTCGTCTCGCACGGCACCGGCGGTTCGGGCAGCAGTATGGAGTGGCTGACGGGACCTCTGCGCGAGGCAGGCTTCCGAGTCGTGGCCCTGGACCACCACGGCAACAACTTCATCGACGGCTACGAGCCGGAAGGCTTCCTGCACGTGTGGGAACGGCCCCGAGACGTTTCCTTCGCCCTCGACGCGCTCGCCCGTGAGCAGCCCCTCGGCCCGGTCGGAGTGGCGGGTTTCTCCCTGGGCGGCTATACGGCGGTGGCACTTGCCGGTGCGCGTGTCGATCCGCAGATCCTGTGGGCGGTGATGACGGGGGCGGTGCCTTTGCCGGAGATTCCCGAGTTCCCCGGCGCGCTGGAGGCACTGCGGAAGAAGCACCCGCTGGACGAGTCGTCGCCACATGCACTGGACGCCGCCGGGGCAGACCTCACGGACGCCCGAGTGCGCGCGGTCTTCCAAGTGGCCCCCGGAGTCGGCAGTCTCGTGACCCGAGAGAGCCTCCGAACGCGACCCCGTCCTGCTCCGCGACGGCACCTACGACGGCTGCGCCCTCATCACCCCTTTGGCCGGGGGGGGGGCCGGCCCTGTTGGCCACCGCCGCGGCCCGACCTCCTCGGCCCTGCGGGAGCTGCTCGACGAAGCCCTCGCACACGCCCTCGGAACGTAAAGGGAAAGGCGCTGTGGCACGAGCAGCGCGGCCTCAGCCCGGTGATCGGGTTGGTCAGGACGGCTCAGACGCCCTGATCGCGCCAGTCAGGACGAGATCCTTTCACCATGACCGGTCCCTACCGGTCGGCCATGGGGCGGCCGGACGCGAAGGCGAGGATGTCGTGCACTGCTGCCCGCAGGCTGTTGAAGTGGCGGTGCACCCCGCTCGCCGCCACAGGGGTGTTGACGCCCCACACCGTCATCCCGGCACGCAGGCCGGCCTGCACCCCGGAGGGGGCGTCCTCGATGACCAGGCAATCCTCCGGTTTGACGCCAAGCCGCGCGGCGGCCTGCAGATACGGCACCGGCGACGGCTTGCCTTCCTCAACGGCGGCCGCATCTACCAGGACCTCCGGCACCGGCAAACCCGTCCGCGCGAAACGTCCACGCACCCGGTGCTCGTAGTTCGAGGTCACCAGTGCCCAGGCCCCCGGCCGCAGATCATTCAGCAACTCCGCCGCGCCGTCGAAGGCCGTATAGGAGCCGGAACGAACGTCCTCGTCCTCCAACTCGTGCAGTGCGGCCAGGCACTCTCGGGGGTCCTTGTCCGGAGCAACCTGCGCGAAGGTCTCCATCGGCCTCGTCCGCAGCGCCACTTGGTAGACCTCGTCGGGGTCCAGTCCGCAACGCTGTGCCCACGTTCGCCAGACCAGGCGCTGATTGTCTACGGCATCGATCAACGTGCCATCGACATCGAACAGTACATACCTCATGGCACCGGAACTGCCGGTTTCACCGATCACGCCTCGATCATGCCATCCAGCCCTGAGCAGGCAGCTTGCTGGACAAAGCTTGAAGCGTGAGATTTATCCAACGCGCCGTGGTGTGGTGCCCACCTTGTGAGGGGTGGGTCGGTCCGCTGTATGCCTGGCCGGTGGAGAGGACTCGATCCACCCGGCGCGGCGGGTAGCCGGGTGGCGGTTCTTCGATCCGGGCGGTCGCCCCGGGCGGGGTGCCACTCCTCCGCTGGGCCGCGTCTCCACGTCCAGGCGGATGACGGTGCCCTCGATGACGGGCAGCGGTCCGTCGTGGTCGAGCCAGGCCACCCGCTATGTCAGCCGCGGATGCAGCCGGCCCCATGCCTGGGCGGTGGCCTTCCCATAGAGGCGTGTGTCCGTGGTCGTGACAGCCTGTTCTGTGCCCCAAGTGGGCGGGGTCGCCGAAGACGAATTCGCCGCCGTGCTGGGGCGGCCCGCCGCCCTTGGGGTCGTAGACGCGCGGTGGTGTCGGCCGTCGCATCACCCGGCCCGAGCGAAGGCGGCTGAGGATCTGCATCGGCAAGCCGGCCAGGAGGTGGGCGATGCGGGGTGCGTCGTATCCGGCGTCCAGCACCACCAGGATCTCCGCGCTACCGTCCTTCCACTGGCCGGATGCGACGAGCCGCTCGACGACTTCGCAGATCCGTGCGGTGGTCACGGCGCGCCATCGGCGCCGGGCTCCAGCCGGACGGCATCCGGCACTGCCGTCCAGGACATGCGGCCGGTCTCCAGCGCGGCCACGACTGAGTACGGCCAGACAGGGGACATCCGACGCTCGTTCTGATTCTGATCCGGCCGTAGGTATGGCCGAAGGAACTGTCCTGGCAGGATGCGGTGTCCGGCCGCAGCTCGAGTGAGACGTCCACCGCCAGGACCAACCAACGTCCGAACTGGTCCGTCCGTGCGCAACAGCGCGTCGCACAGCTCGACAGCGCGTAGCCCGGGGCAGTCAGACACGCGTACAACTCCGTCCGGAAGCATGGCACTTTCGCGACCGCTTCCCGCAGGAGGCCCTGATGTACCGGACTCACGAGCCACGGCCTTCGTGCTGTTCCTGTGCCTTGCGACGATGCAAAGGGTCAGACGAAGGCCAGCTTCACGTCCGCTGAACTGTATAAACAACGGTCAAGTTCGAGGCGCGTCGACGTCGGACGATCGCGACGCTACTCAGACACCCCCTCAACAAGAAGAAGCCGCCGTTCCAGGGCTGTATTCCGGACCTCAAGCGCGTCCGCATACTCAGAAGACGTGTACCACTCCTTGGCCCGGTCTGCATCCGGGAACTCGACGATGACCACTCGCTGCGACGAGGGCCAGGTGCCCTCCAAGGCTTCGGGTACAGCACCGCGGACGATATAGCGACCGCCGTAGCGACGGATGGAAGCCTCCGCCAATGCCCGGTAGGCGTCAGCGTGTTCCTCGTCCAGCACCTCAACCTCAGAAATCACGTAAGCAGGCATGTCAGCCATGCTGCCAGGTGCGTCAACCAGCGAATCCGGCTAGCAGCAGGGTGTGTAGCAAGCGCCCATAGCTATGGCAGAACGAGCCTGTTCAAGCCCGAGGCGCTGTGGGACGCCGACCTTAAATGGCAAGTGAAGAGCGACGCTCGATGGCTGCTCGACGGCCGTTCCCGGGCGAGACGTCGTGCTGTCCTCGCGTTCTCAGACCTGGCCTGTCTCGTCTGTTGTGTGGAGAAGCAACGGGAACAGCCGGGTGATGAGAGCCACCGGGCGGGCGCCATCAGGTCGGGCCAGGGGGCGTTGCTCGCGGTCTTGGTAGGGGGCGAGCGTCCGTCGGATGGCGTCCGCGACCCGGTTCATCTCCTCGGGCGTCAGGTAGGCGACAGCGCTGAATGCCTCATCGTGGCGCCATTCGATCGGCGCTTGGTCGCGCTGGGCGAGCCATCGCTGCCAGCTCTGGTCCTCCAGCCCTCGGGCCAAGTCGCCGAAGTGCTTCTCCTCGGGTGCACCAGCGGAGGGGTTGCGCTGCCTCAGGCGCCAAGGGCGTGCACGCCCCCCGCGGCGAGGAGCTTCCTCGATGTGTCCGTGGCGCGCGAGCTGCCGAAGGTGAAACGAGCAGAGCCCAGAGCTGTAGCCAAGTCGGGTGGCGGCTTCGGTCGCCGTGACGGTACCGACTTCGGCCAGCAGGTCCAGCAGGGCCGTGCGGACCTCGTGCTCACGCAGTTCGTCGCTGGCGTCACGTTTCTGGCCGGGCTGAGGGCGAAGGTCATCTCCAGTCACTTTGCAAACTCTGCTACTTTGCAAAGGAGTTGGCAAGTGTTCTTGCTGGGGGCATCAGGACGCAGCGCCTTTCACGGTGTGTGCGCGCAGAAGGGGAGACAGCAATGCCTGTTCGTCACGATCGTTCCCGTCCCATAGACCGGCGAGTCCGTGTGCAGGGCCAACCCGTCGACTCGTATCCCGTTCTGCCGCCGGAGGCGGAACGGGGTTCGGTGCGGCGGGTCACGGTGGTGGGTGAGGAGATCCTTAGCCGTCCGTGCCGGGAGGTGACGGAGTTCGGAACTGCGGAGTTGTCGGCGTTAATCGACGACATGTTCCTGACTATGTATGTGGCCGAAGGTGCCGGCCTGGCAGCCAACCAAGTAGGCGTCGGTCTGAGGCTGTTCGTGTATGACTGCCCGGACGACAATGGGATTCGGCATGTCGGTCACCTCCTCAACCCGGTTGTGGATCTGCCCGATCCCGGGAGCCGCCGCCTCGTTGACGAATTCGAGGGCTGCCTGTCCGTGCCCGGTGCCGCTATGGAGGTACCTCGTACCGATCGTGCCATCGCTCGCGGGTTCGACATGGAGGGCAACCCTCTCGTCATCGAGGCGACGGGATACTTCGCCCGGTGCCTGCAGCACGAGGCCGATCACCTCGTCGGCCACACGTATCTTGACCGGCTCTCCAAGCGGGACCGCAAGGACGCGTTGCGGCAGATGGAAGACCGCCGTGAGGATGTCTTCGCCCAACGCGCCAGCAGGACTGCCAGTCTGGGGCGGTGAGACGCCTGGTGGCATCGGCCACTGTCCTCCCGGAAGGCGTGGGAAAGCGCGCACGCCTTCCGGCAGCCCCGTTGAGAGCGTCCGACCAGGCTCTCGCGCCCTTGGGTGCACTTTTCGATGCAGCGGGGAAGATCAGCAGCCGCTCGCCGTCAGCGGAAGTGGAGGGAGCCTGGTCCGTCGCTCATGCCGGGGTGGTTGCTGAAGTGGGGCTCCTTTGCGCCCGGTGCCAGGGAGAAGTGGGTGCCTGTGTATCCGGCGTGCTGGTAGAAGGTGACCGTGCGCTTGCCCGGGTTGGTGGCGGAGCCGCTGCCGTCCCAGTCGTGGGCCCGCAGATTTGCCACGTTGTGGGTGATGCCCACGGACCTGCCCTTGAAGTGGGGCTGTTCGTAGAGCTTGACCTTCGCCTCGCGGGGCTTGAGCGTGCCGGCGGCCTCCTGGGAGTTGTCGGCGAAGGCCGGTAGGGAGGCGCCGAGCGTGAGTGCAGCGGCGACGCCCGCAACTATGTGGCTGATGCGCATGATGTGCCTCTTTCGATGTCTGTCGTGCGATGTGTTTCGGGGGCGGTGATGTTGTGGGGCTCGCGGGCGGCCGGGGGATGCCGCGGCCGGGACGTGGCCCCCTGCCTCAGCCGCCCTCGCGCTTCAGGACGCTGCGGGCGGCTGCCAGCCAGCGGTCCTTGCGGACCTTTGCCTCGTACAGGCGGTCGGTGTTCTGTCGGATCAGGCGGTGTTGGATGCGGGTCTCGGCCGCTGTCCATACCTTCACCAGATTCGCCGACTTCTGGCAGGCCACGTCGGCGCGGGCGGTGGCGCGTTCGACGGGGGTGGGGTCGGCCGTTTTCCAGCGCTCGTTGCCGGCGGCGGCATAGGGGTCCGGGTAGTCGAAGCCTGCCTTCGCCATGCATGCGTGCCATGTGTGCAGGGCGTCACGTACTTCGGGGGTCCGCCGGGAGGTTTCCAGGGCGGTGCCGGTCAGTTGGTTGAAGGCGTGGTCGTCGGGTGGGGCGGTGTCGCCGACGAGTTGGCGTTGGGCGGCCTTGAGGCAGCCGCCCTGGCCGGAGGCCCCGTAGGCCGCGCGCTGCACCTCGGCGGGGAGCGCGTCGCGCTCGTCCCAGGCACGGTTGCGCCGTACGACCGACGGCGGGTCGGGGCTCGGGTGGTACCCGTAGCGGACGGCTGTGGCCTTGTCGGCGCCGTATCGTCGGAGGTTCGGCGGCTTGGTGTCCTGGGGGTCCACCGGCGGCAGGGTCTTCCACTCCATGCCCAGGTCGTTCATGCACCGGTGCATGAGGATGTCCTGTGCGTCTTCCACGATATGGGTCTCGGCCACGGTGGATACATAGGCGTCCAGCGGCAGCCGGAGCTGCCCGGCCTGCCGGAACGCAGGCGGGGAGTGCGGGGCGGGCGTGGGCTCGTGTTCCGCGGCTGTGCAGGCGGTGGTGGCCAGGAGCAGCAGTGCGAGCGCGGTGGCGGCCCGGGCGCGGGAGGGCGACATGGTTGCCTCTCGTCGTGCGGTGCGCGGTGAGTCGGGTTCGGTGGCAGGTGGGGTGGGGTGCGGTCCCCCGTGGCCGCACCCCGCCCGTCAGTGTTCGTTCCCGAACGGACCTGCCGTCAGCTGAACTCGATGGAGCTCGTGGCGTCACTCATGTTCGAGTGGTGGCCGAAGTGGGCCTCATTGTGGTGCGGCTTCAGGGAGAAGCTGGCACCCGTGTAGCCGGCGTCCTGGTAGAACGTGACCGTGCGGTTGCCCAGGTTCTTGGCGGAGCTGATGGTGTCGTTCCAGCCGTCCTTCTTCAGGTTCCGCATGTTCTCGGTGAAGGTCGTGTTCCGGTTCTTGAACTTGGCGTCCTGGTAGACCTTGACCTTCGTGACACGGCCCTTGGCCGCGGCGCTGTCCGCGTGGGCATCGGCGGAGGCAGGCAGCGCGGCACCGAGCGTGAGTGCGGCAGCGGCGGTGCCCGCCGCGACGATGTGACGAATACGCATGAGGTTCCCCTCGGGTCAGTTCTCAGGTGGGACACCTGAGAGGGGTGATGTGGTGGCCGGTTCTGGTGCTCGTGCCTGACCGGCACTTCGTACGCTAAGAGCTCCCGTGCGCTGGAGGTTCAAGTAGCTGTGAGCGAGACCACATGGACCATCGGGCAGCTGGCGGCCCGCACCGGGCTGCCGGTGAAGACGGTCCGGTACTACTCCGACGTCGGCCTGTTGCCCGTCGCTGAGCGAAGCGCCGGGGGCCACCGCCGCTACCGGCCGGAGGCGCTGGAACAACTGCACCTGGTCCAGCGGCTGCGCGCGCTGGACACCCCGATCTCCACCCTCACCCAGCTGGCTTCCGGCGAACGCAGCCTCGGCGACCTCATCGCCGACGAGATGGGCTTGGTGCGGAGCCGATTAACCGAACTCCACTGGCGCCAAGCCACCCTGGAGGCACTGGACAACTGCTCCGCACATGAGCGGCTCCGCCGTCTGGAGGTGTTGTCCCGGGTTCAGCGTCTGCCGGAAGCCCAAGACCGGCTCGCACGGGCATGGGGGCAGACGATTCCCGCCTCCGTGCCGGCGCGCCTTGCCGAGGCCATTACCGCGCAGGCCGTTCCGGATCCTCCGGAGAATCCCACCGCCGAGGTGGTCCTGGCCTACGCCGAGCTGCACACACTCACCAGGCACCAGGACTTCCCCGTCTACTGGGCCTGCCCCAACGTGCGCGACAAGGCGTCGCTGTACTCGGAACTCCTCGATACCTCCGAGCTCGCCGCCGACACAGTCGCCGACGGCCTGCCAGCCCAGCCCGGAGAGGTCCTGGACCACTTCTCCCGAGCCTGCGCCCGCTCCCGTGGCGAGGACGACACCCCCGGATTCCGCGCCTTCATGGGTGCGCAGCTGCGCAGCACCATCCCCCTCTTTCGCCGGTACTGGCACCACGTCGCCACGATCTCGGCCGCTCAGCGACCCAATCTGGGGGTCACGCATTGCTGGCTGGTCGAAGCCCTCGCTTCGCGGGAACGAGCCGCGCTGGCGCCGGCGCGATAACGCCCCTCCACCAAGGGCCTCAAGGGGTGGGGCATTCCCGCTAGGACCTGCCGGTGCCGCCCGCCCGTTGCAGATGGCCAACTGGCAAACCACAACGCTCAGTCACGTCGCTTATGAGTGCGCGCCTTGGTTGGCCAGGGTGCGCGTCGCGGAGCGAGCAGGAGCGTGCGGCAGAATTCCGCTGTGATGTCCATGGGGATCCTGGCCGGCTTGGAAGCGGGTATGGCAGAGCTGTCCACGCCGATGCGGGTGTACGTGGCGGCCGGGCGGTTCGCCGAGCCGGAACCCGACCTGCCCGAGCTGGCGGCTCAGGTTCGCGCGCTGCTGGCCGTGGTCGCGGTGGACGAGGCATGGCGGCGCTTCCTGCCCGGGTACGTCCCGCCGTCCCTCCGGGAGATCTGCGCTGCTCTGGAACCGGTGGAGAGGGATGAGGCCGCCGCGTTTCTGGCTCAGGTCGCGGCCGTCGACCTGGTCTGGCCGGGCCACCGGCACCTGCCCGCCGAGGCCGCCGAGCGCGCGGCGGACCGGGTCGTGTCTCTGCTCGGGCCGGAGGCCAGCTGGTGGACCAATCACGACGCCGGATGCGGCGCAGTGAACGGACTCACCCCGCTGTTCGACAGCCTGCTCGCCGGGACGGACGGTGAGCACTACGCGCTGGCCCTGCAGATCGCCGACGACTGAGCGACCTGCCCGGTTCGAGTGCTCACGCGTAGCTCCGCATGCGGACACAACGGCGTTCCCGACAAGGATGCGGCATGCCTGCTCACCGACACCGCGGCGCACTCTTCTCCGTTCGCCGGGCCCTGCTTGGCCGCCGCCGGAACCGCGGCCGACTCGTGAGAGCCGTACCGCTCGCCCTGTCTCATCCCACCCTCCGAACCGGCTGAGCGCCTACGTGGCCAGACTGGCTGACTGCGATGCACAGTCACACCGGCGCTCATGACGGAGCGCCCCAGGTGGCTGTTGAGCGCTTCGGTTGGCCAACGCGTCGCTCAGCGGCACGGTGCGGCGACGGGCCGGCACCGCTTCGGGGAATGCCGGCTGTCGGCGGGGCTGTCGGTGATCCATGGGCGAGGTGTCGGTGGCTGCTGGAACCGTGGGTGTCGAGTTGCCCAGCGGGGCAGTCGCATCGTCCGTCAACGCAAGGGAGCCCCGTCGTCATGGTGTCCACGCCCTCCGCCTCACCCTGGGATGTCCGACGGCTGCCGCGTGCCGATGGCCGCGTCTTCCTGGTCACCGGCGGCAACGCCGGTATCGGGTACTTCGTTGCGGAGCAGCTGTCGGCAACCGGAGCGACCGTCGTGCTCGGCAGCCGGGATCCCGCGAAGGCCGAGATCGCCATGGTCTCGATCCGTGGGCGTGTCCCTGGCGCGCGGTTGCGGGCCGTGCGGCTGGACCTCGTCGACCTCTCGTCGCTCGCCACAGCGGTGGAATCTCTGAACGTGGAATGCCTCGATGCGGTGGTCCACAACGCCGGTGTCGCGCTCGATGACCCGCCGCGCAGGGAGACCGGGGACGGTCACGAGCTCATGTTCGGCACGAACCACCTCGGGCACTTCGCGTTGACCCAACGGCTGATGCCGCTGCTGTCGGCTGCGCCGGCGGCTCGCGTGGTGACCATGGGCAGCTTCGCGGCGAAGTCCGAGCGGCTCGACCTGGACGACCTGCAGTCCCGGAAGGACTACCGGCCCAAGCGCACCTACGGACGCTCCAAGCTGGCGCAGATGTACTGCGGCATCGAACTCGACCGCCGCCTGCGCGCTGCGGGCAGCACGGTGGCGAGCATGGTGGTCCATCCCGGCGGCGCGTTGGATTCCCTCACCCCGTCACGGCCGCCGGTCCATGTGCGCACCACCGGCGCACGGCTGAGCGCGGTACCGGCGGCCCTCCTCGTCCAGGGCAAGCACGCCGGCGCATGGCCCGCGGTCCGGGCGGTGCTCGACCCTGGGGTGCGTGGCGGCCAGCTGTGGGGACCGCGCGTCTTCGGCCTGCGCGGCGAGCCCCGACGTGAACCGGTGTGGGACCACCTCGCCGACACCTCCGTCGCGACGCGGTTGTGGGACGCGAGCTGTGATCTGACCGGCGCCGACCTTGGCACTATCGTCGGATAGCCTCCGGTCGATGAGGCCGGCATGGTCGAGCCGGAGCATGACCGCCTCGTGCAGCCGACGAAGCAGGGCGGCAACGCGCGCCATGCACAGCCGCTGACCAGCACTGTTGGGGCTCTCTGGAATTCTCCACCAGCGCTCACACCCCGAGTGCCGGCTCGGCCTCAGTCCTGCTGGGACGTGCGAAGGACGGAACGGGCGGAGGACTGCAACGGGGAAGACAGCCCGGCCCGGTGTGTCGTCTGTCCGGTCCGCGCAATGGGCATATGGAAGTCACGCCCCACGTAACCTCTTCCTGTGTCAGCTTCCCTCCCGCATCGCGTCGCCGTCCTCGTGCTTGAGGGGGCGAAGCCGCTCGATGTCGGAATTCCCGCGCAGGTCTTCACGACCCGCGCGAGCATGCCGTACGAGGTGCGGGTGTGCGGTGCCACACCCGGCCTCGTGACCGGCGGCGATGGCCTCGCGTACTACGTCGCCCACGGCCTCGACGCGCTTGCCTGGGCCGACATCGTCTTCGTCCCCGGCTACCGGTTTCCGGACCGTGACGACCCGCCGCAGGCCGTCGTCGACGCCCTGATCACCGCCCATGCGCGGGGCGCGCGGCTCGCCGCCATCTCCACGGGCGCCTTCGCGCTGGCCGCCACAGGCCTGCTCGACGGCAGGCGCGCCACGACGCACTGGCACTACACGCGGGCACTCGTGACCAGACACCCGCTCGTCCAGGTCGACGAGAACGTGCTGTTCGTCGACGAGGGCAGTGTGCTCACCTCGGCCGGCGCCGCCTCCGGGATCGACCTGTGCCTGCACATCCTGCGCGGCGACCTCGGCGTGGCCGCGTCCAACCACGCGGCCCGCCGCCTGGTCGCGGCCCCCTACCGCAGTGGCGGCCAGGCCCAGTACGTGCCGCGCAGCGTCCCCGAGCCGCTCGGCGAGCGCTTCGGCGCCACCCGAGAGTGGGCGCTGCACCGGCTCGGCGAGCCCCTCACCCTCGACATGCTGGCGCGGCAGGCGGGGGTCTCGCCGCGCACGGTCTCCCGGCGCTTCGTCGAGGAGACCGGCTACACGCCGATGCAGTGGGTGATGCGCGCCCGCATCGACCTGGCCCGTGAACTGCTGGAGCGCTCGCAGCGGAGCGTCGAGCAGATCGCCGCCGATGTCGGGCTCGGCACCGGCGCCAATCTGCGGCTGCACTTCCAGCGCATCCTCGGCACCACCCCGAGCGAGTACCGGCGCACCTTCACCCGGGGTGAATAGCCCCGCCGCCCGGCACCGGGTGGCGGGATCCTTTTGAACCGTGGCGATCCCGCCACTGTCAGCGGCGCCGGCCGCGGGCGAGCCTGGTGGCGAAGGGAAGGGACCTCACTCATGACTCGCATCGCCATCAACGGATTCGGCCGCATCGGACGCAATGTGCTGCGCGCACTGCTGGAGCGCGACAGCGCCCTCGAGATCGTCGCCGTCAACGACCTCACCGAGCCCGCCACTCTCGCCCGGCTGCTTGCCTACGACAGCACGGCGGGCCGTCTCGGGCGCCCGGTGACCAGCGAGGGGAACACCCTCGTCGTCGACGGCCGCCGGATCACGGTGCTGGCCGAGCGCGAACCGGCGCAGCTGCCGTGGGCGGAACTCGGCGTCGACCTCGTCCTGGAAGCCACCGGCCGCTTCACCTCGGCCAAGGCCGCCCGCGCCCACCTGGACGCGGGCGCGAAGAAGGTGCTCGTCAGCGCGCCGTCGGACGGCGCCGACGTCACGCTCGCGTTCGGGGTCAACACCGACGCCTACGACCCGGCCGTGCACACGATCGTCTCGAACGCCTCCTGCACCACCAACGCGCTCGCGCCGCTGGCCGCGGTCCTCGACGAACTCGCCGGCATCGAGCACGGGTTCATGACGACGGTGCACGCCTACACGCAGGAGCAGAACCTGCAGGACGGCCCGCACCGCGACGCCCGTCGCGCCCGGGCCGCCGGCGTCAACATCGTGCCGACCACGACCGGCGCCGCCAAGGCGATCGGTCTGGTGCTGCCGAACCTCGCCGGCAAGCTGTCGGGCGACTCGATCCGCGTACCGGTGCCGGTGGGCTCGATCGTCGAACTCAACACGACCGTCGCCCGCGACGTGACGCGCGACGACGTGCTCGCGGCGTACCGCACCGCAGCGCAGGGACCGCTCGCCGGCATCCTCGAGTACTCGGACGACCCGCTCGTGTCGTCCGACATCACGGGCAATCCCGCCTCCTCCATCTTCGACTCGGCCCTCACCCGCGTCGACGGCCGCCACGTCAAGGTGGTCGCCTGGTACGACAACGAGTGGGGCTTCTCGAACCGCGTGATCGACACGCTCGAACTCCTCGCCACCCGCTGACGGGACGCCGGGGCGGTACCCCCGCCCCGGCGACCGCGCCGACCGGCACGTCCTTCGGGCGCTCCGGATCACCAGATGGAGAAGGTTTCCGCCCACCACGGCAACCCCTGAGTCGTAGGGGCCGCCGCCGTCGAACCACGACGGCGGCAGCCCTTCCGGCAGGTTTCAGCCCTTGCGGGGGGAGAAACTGCCGTCGGCATCGCCGTGGGCCGTGCAGTCCGTGTCGCGGTAGCGGTCGACGAAGGTGCCGGTGAGGCCGGTGAACGCGTCGTATGTCTGGTCCAGGGGCAGGTCCTTACTCACCCTGAACCGCAGCTGCACGTGGACGGACTCGCGGGGCTTCAGCGTCTTCGGGCCGGGGATGGTGCCGCGAGCCTTTCCATCGGCCTGGCGCAGCGTCTTCCAGGCGCGCTGCGAGGTGTCCCAGTACTGCAGATCGCCGTACGGGCTCAGGTCGCGCTCGCCCTCGTTGTAGACATAACTGCCCAGCTTGCCGCTGAGTTCGAACGACTTCAGTTCCTTCGCCGAGGCGTTGGTGAGCGTGGCGGTGTAGGTCGTCCAGTGAGTGCCGAGAGCGATCGACTTGGGTATGCCGAACGAGCGGCCCACGAAGGTGTTGTTGTGGTACTGCCCGTGGGCGGTGTCGAGGTCGTAGCAGGTGGGGATTTTCGCGGCAGGGGCCGCCTGGGAGGCGGGCGCGGCCGCCACCGTCACGGGGAGCAGGGCGGCCGTCGCGGCCGAGAACGACAGGGCGCGGCGCAGTTTCATGAAGATCTCTTCCCGGTTCTTCGGACCCTTGGAGCCTTGGATTCCAGTGTCAGGCGTTGAGTGGTAAGGCTGGGGATCCTTGGGTTGGCAGGTGCTGAGGGAGTTGGTGGGGCTTACGCGGTGATGTCCGTGGCGCCCGGACCGGCCACGCCCTTCCGGCGGCGCACGCCGATGACCGCACCCGCGCCGGCCACCATCGCGGCTCCGCCGGTGAGAGCGATCGCCGGGAGCGCGGGCGAGGAGCCGGTCGCGGCGAGGGCGCCGCCTCGCGGGCTGAGGCCACCGGTGGAATCGGAACCACCCGTACCGCCGCCGGCCGCGGCGCTCTGGCCGGGCTCGGCCGTACCACCCGGCTTGCCCGGCTCACCCGGCTTGGTGGTCGGGGGATGCGTCGGCTTCGCGTTCGCGGGGAGGATGGTGAAGTCGTACCAGGCTTCCTTGGCCGAACCGCAGGAACCGTCGCGGTTGCGGTAGTCGCCGGCGGCGAGCGCGTAACCGGCGCCGGGCTTGGCGTCCTTGACCACGCGGGTGCGCAGTTGGAGCGTGAGGGTGCTGCGCGGACCGACGGGGAAGAAGCCGAACAGGTCGTCGGGCTCCGCGTCATGGAAAGTCTTCCACCGCCCTGTCTTGGCGTCGCGGTACTCGGTCTCCAGCTCCCAGTACGGTCGGTCGACGTCTTCGGCGGAGGACACGAGCAGGAAGGGCTGGACCTTCTCCAGAGCCTTGCCGGTGGTGTTGGTGAGCGTCATGGAGAAGGGGGTCCAGGCACCGCCCGCGGTCAGCTGGCGCGGCAGCCCGTGGACGGCCGCGGGTAACTGGTCGGACTCGAACGCGCAGGACTGACCCGCACCATCGGAATCCCCGGCGCCCTTGCCTCCACCGGTGGCGCCACCAGCGCCGGTGGTCCCCTCAGTGGTCCCTTCGGCGGTCCCAGCGGCTTTCGGCGGCTTCCCCGGCGCGGGACGGGCGGCCCCGTCGCGGTCCTGGGATGCCGAGCCACCGGCACCGGCTTCGCCCGGGCGCCGCGGCTCGTCCGGCTTACCCGTTCCGCCGCCGCTCGTTGCGGAATCCGCCGACCGGTCCGCCGGTGTCGCGGCACCGGGGGAGTCGGGAGAGACGGGCGTGCGGGGACCGGCCTCGGCCACCGGCTCCGTTGCGAACGCGGCGGCGGGCGCGGCCAGTACGGCGGCGGGCGCTATCACGGCAGCCGCTGCGGCGGCCGTCAGGGCGCGGCGAATCTTCATCCGGCAGACCTCTCGGATCCCAAGTGCCGTCTGGCGGCACAGGTTGACGTTCGTGACGTTCAGGTCGTGCGTGACTCATGGTGTGTGTGAGTGTGCATGCAGATATGGGGTACATGCGCACACCTGCTCCCTGTATGACCGCTTGCGCCACGAAAAGGTTCCACACTCAAGTCACTGAAGTGGCATATAGGGTGGGAAATGTCGCGGGATTTCCGTTGATGTCCGAGGTCCGCCTTCAGTGATCATCAAGCGGTGAATCATGGTGGATCATGGCTGGTGATGGTAGGTGATAGTGGGTGATACCTCGCCAGTAACTCGCCTGCGGTGACTGGGAGTTGCGCGCCCCGCTCATGCCCCGGGTCGTTACCGGACGGCCGGGCCGGGTCAAGTCGGTCCGAGGTGCCCCGGATCGACCGGGCGATGTCCGTCAGAGCTTGCGGCACAGCAGGGCGTCCGGTGTCCCGCCCTTGGCCCATGCGTGGGTGAAGGCGATTCCTGCCGCGAACTCGTCAGTTCGGCACTGGCCCTTGTAGGTGCCCTGCGCGAACTCCCCGCCCGGGCCCCCGGCCGGCCGGTCGTCGCCTCGGTCGAACCAGACCGTACGGCCGTCCGTGCCGAGTGCACTGCGCGCCTCGGCGCACAGCACGCCCGAGACCGCCTGGCCGCGCACGCTGTAGCCGATCATGAACTGGCCGAGCCCGCACTGGTACTTGGTGTAGCCGCGCGCCCAGTCGCCCTGCTGGACGTGGCGTTCGTCGTGCACGACGCTGAGCGCCGGGTCGGTCCCGGCGAGCCCGGCTGCTCCGGCGTCGGTGCACAGGCCACGCCCGTCGCGGTGTGCCAGGCCGATGAGGCGCTGTCCGTCGGGGCAGACCCCCTTGCGCGCTCCCGGGTCCCAGTCCCCTTGCGTCCGTACCCGCGGTGACTGGACCGCATCGGCGTGGTCGAGGTTCAGCATGTTCCAGGTGTCGGAGACGGCGATCTGCCCCGTCTTCTGCGGCGCGGCCACCAGGCGCTTCCAGTCGGCCGTGCGCCAGTCACCGCCGTCCAGGATGCCGGAACGTCGTCCGGCGGTGTCGAAGTTGATCATCGACCAGGTGCCGTGGCCGATCCAGCCGACCAGGGGCCAGTAGGCGAAGTCGGTGTCCTGGCCGATCAGGTAGTCCACGAAATTGCCGAACCAGGCGCGCGCCTGCGGGTTCGTCTCATCCCTGCCGATGCCGAACTCGCTGACCCACAGCGGTGCGGTGTAGTGGCGTCCGGCCTCGGTGACGTAGAACGCCTGGCGCTGCAGGGTCGCGAACAGATCCTCGCGGGAGAGTTCCTGGTAGCGCGGGTCGTGGGTCTCGCCCATTCCGGTGGCGCCGGTGTGGTTCGGTCCGGTGTAGCCGTAGAAGTGCGCCGAGTACACCAGCTTGTGCGAGGCGACGAGGGTGTGCGACAGAGTGCGTACCGGTTCGAGCGTCGGCCGCCAGTGGAACAGCCCGTCGGCCGGAATGCCTTGCCAGTTGATGCCCTCGACGACCACCAGCAGATCGGGATTGGCCTCCGTGAGCAGACGGTCGCCGAGGTGCTGGGAGGCGGCCCACCAGTCGTGGTTGTCGCCCCAGTTCCAGTTGGCATCGTCGGTGACGGTCCGGCGGACCTCGTTGTACAGGTCGGCTCCGACGACGCGCTTGTTGTCCTTGTAGCGGCGGGCGAGCGAGATCCAGTCGTCCTCCCACTGAGCGGTGGACTGACTGGTGTTCCAGCGTTCGTTGCCGTCCAGGCCGCAGCAGAAACGCGACGTGTTGGTGTGGTTGTTGAGCACCACCGCGAAGCCTTCCGCGGTGGTGGCGGCGACCACCTCGTCGAGGACCTGGAGTGGGGTCTTACCGCGCAGTTGCGGGTTAGCGGCCACTGATGAGTCCGGGACGGGGCGCTTGTCGTGCAGCATCTCGTTCGAGAACGGCAGCCGGATGCTGTTGATACCGAGTTCGTGGAATCCGGCGAGGATCTTCGGTATCGGAGCGCGGTCCAGGCCGAGCGGCATCTGGTCGGACTTCTCGCCGTCGTGGTGGTTCGCCGGGTCGGTGATGTCTCCGGATCCGTTCCAGGAGCCTTGGGCACCATGCCAGTTGGCCGACTTGAGCTTGAAGCGGTTGCCGTCAGCGTCGACGATGTAGCGGCCCCGGGTGCTGAGCGGCGGGCGCCACGAATCGATGAGGGCATTCGACTGGACGACCGTCGGGGGTGCGGGGCGCGGGGCCGTCGACGCGGCTGCTCCGGGCGCGCCGAGCGCTCCGAATAACAGCGCCCCGACGAGCATCGCCGGCAGCAGGGGTCTTCTCATGGGGTCCCTCCGAGGTTCGTGGGCCGGAGCGCGGGCACGGACTTGCCGAACGCCGCGGACCGAAGGGCAGATACGTAAACGGGTCGCGTGTGGGGGAGCGGTGGTGCTGCCCCGGCTCGGGAAGGCGCCGGGGTGGTGCGGCCCGGGACTGAGTAGAACGGATCGGCCCAGGACGTGGGGCATCGGCACATCATTTCCGCGCCGCGCGAAGTCCGCCAGCCCTTGAAGGCCGTAGATCAGCCGCCACACAGAGTCATTCAGCGACGTGAATGTCGTCGTGAATGTCGTCGTGGATGTCGTGGTGGAGGCGTCCTGGAGGCCGTCGTGGATGCCACCGCCCTGTAGGAGGCTGCCCAGGAGGACGCCTTGCCGTAACCGCTCGACGGCTGACCGGGCGAAGGCGGGCAAGGCGCGGGCGGCGTACGCGTCGACGTACGAGCAGGGGGAGACGGCCCGCGGCAGGGCGCTGCGGAATCCAGGCACGGGCCCGACGCCGCCACGCCCACTCGGCCGCCGTTGTAGTCGGCCGGCCGCCCACCGCGAGCTGTCCGCCGACGCCGCGGTCCAGGCCCAGCACCGCACGCAGCAGCGTCGTCTTGCCTTCACGCTGGCCGTCGCCCCCTCTTATTGCGCATATATTGCAGTTACAGTTATAGTGCAGAAAGGGTGGGCCGATGGGTGCGGCAGTGGTACTCGGGATCGAGTCATCGTGCGACGAGACGGGCGCCGGGATCGTGCAGGACGGAAAGCTCCTCGCCCACGTCGTGGCGTCGAGCATGGACGAGCACGCCCGTTTCGGCGGTGTCGTGCCCGAGATCGCCGCTCGGGCCCACCTGCATTCCTTCCATCCGGTCGTCCGCCGGGCCCTCGACCAGGCCGGGCTCCGGCTGAGCCAGATCGACGCGGTCGCCGTCACCACCGGCCCCGGTCTGTCCGGCGCCCTCCAGGTCGGCGTGGCCGGCGCCAAGTCCCTCGCCTACGCGGCCGGGGCACCGCTCTACGGGGTGCACCACCTTGCCGGGCACGTCGCCGCCGACACCCTGGAGCACGGCCCGCTGCCCACCCCCTGCGTGGTGCTGATCGTCTCCGGAGGGCACACCTCACTGCTGCTCGTACGCGACCTGGTGCGCGAGCCGATCCTGCACCTCGGCGACACCCTCGACGACGCGGCCGGCGAGTGTTTCGACAAGGTCGCACGGATCCTCAGTCTGCCCTACCCCGGCGGCCCCGCCATCGACCGCGCGGCGCGCGACGGCGACCCCCGCGCGGTCGACTTCCCCCGCCCCCTGACCCGTCCCGGCAACGACCCGTACGCCTTCTCCTTCTCCGGTCTCAAAACGGCCGCCGCCCGCTGGGTCGAGCAGTACCGCCTCCGTGGCGAGGAGCCGCCCGTGGCCGACGGAGCCGCCGCCCTCCAGGAGGCCGTCGCCGACGTGCTGACCCACAAGGCACTCGCGGCCTGCCGGGCGTACGACGTGAAGACGTTGATCGTGGTCGGGGGAGTGGCGGCGAACTCGCGGGTGCGGGGTTTGGCGCAACAGCGGTGCGCCGCCGCCGGCGTTGAGCTACGGGTGCCGTCCATGACGCTGTGTATGGACAACGGTGCCATGATCGCCGCTGTCGGTGAACTCCTCGTACGTGCCGGTGCTGAGCCCGCGCCGCTGGACGTGTCCATCGACCCGTCGGCGCCGCTGGAGTAGGCCGCCCTGACCCCGCGCGTGGGGTCCTTCGCGAGGGGAGCCTGATGGCCTCCGTGGTGCGATCGGTCTCCGGGCGGAGCCTGGATCCACGCGTTGCGACCCGCCGAGCGGCCCAGGGAGTATGTGGCGTTGACGACCGCCGACACCGTGGTGGTTCCGAAGGGCGCCGACGCGGCGGTATGGGCGGCGGCGATCGATACTGACGACGGGAGCCGTGGAGGAGCGGCTGGACGCCTACGTCACTGCCTTGATGGACGCCCTGGGCTGAGCCGAAGCAGCCCGGGGCGGGGACACGGCGGCGAGCGCCGGGCCCGGCTGCCACTTCCGGCAGCGGAGCCGATCGCATTCCCCCGCCGGGGCACCCCCGAGTACGGGCTGAGTCCCGGACTGACTCCCGGTCGACAACTCTGCGACACCTCCGAACCGGACGGCAATATCACCCGCCGTAACGGCACCCCAAGATCTGTGCCCGGTCAGCCCCAACCACCGTCCCTGGAAGGGGAATTCGTCTTCGGCGCAGACTCGCCCAGCGCGGCGAGGACGTCGCGGACGGTGTGGGCGAAGAGCGGTTCGGGGTCCGTCAGGGCGAAGTCGAGGTGGCCGAAGACCTCCACGGCTACGGCTCCGTACAGGCGGGCCCAGCAGGAGACGAAGACGTAGATGACCTCCAGGGGCACGGGTTCGCCGGAGAGGTGCTCGCGTACCTCCTCCAACTGGGCGGCCCAGGCCGGGTCGAGGTCGGTGGGCGGCCGGATGTTTCCGCGGCGCCACAGCTGGACCATCAGCTCCAACAGGATGCCGCCGAAGCGCCAGCTGGGGTCGTGTGCGGCGGTTCCGGGTGCGGTGTCGGCGTCCGTGAGGGGTTTGGCGAACAGCAGCCCGAACTCCTGGGGGTGGGCCAGTGCCCAGCTGCGCAGTTCGCGGCATGCCTCGCTCAGTTGCCGCCCTGGTTCGGAGGCGGGGTGGCGGTCGCGGGCCACTGCCAGAGCTGTGGCCAGCTCGTCGTAGAGGGACGAGGCCAGCGCCTGGATCAGGTCCCGGTGGGCGGCGTAGTAGCGGTAGAGGCCGGGCGCCGTCATGTTCATCTCGCGGGCGATGGCCCGCAGTGTGACGGCGGCCGGTCCTTCCTCGACCAGCAGTCGCCGGCCGGTTTGCAGGATCTCGGCCAGCGCCTCTTCGCGGACACGGTGACGACGCCTGCCCGTGGACGTTTCCGGAGTGCTCGGCACAGCGGTCTGCCCGCCTTCCGCTTGACAAAGTTAACACCTATCACTTTACCTTCTCTCGAAAGTTAACGGTGTTAGCAATCTCTTCGGGGGAGCCCCATGAAGCACGGCATGACATATGGAATCGTCCTGACCTACACCGTCAGCCCACGGTGGCTGGCACTGTCGCGTGCGGAGCGGAACGCGATGCGCGCGGCGCATCTGGAGCCGGTCTTCGCCACCTACGCGGACCGTGTGACGGCCCGCTTCTTCGACGCCGAGGCATTCACTGGACGCGTCTCGGACTTCGCCGTACTGGAGACCGATGACCTGGGCGCCTACTACTTCCTCGTCGAGGCCCTGCGCGACACCCCCGTCATCAGCGAGGGCTACCTCACCTTCGCCGACATCTTCCTGGGCGTCGAGGACGGCTTCCAGGCTTATGAGCAGGCCCTGTCGCACGGAGTGGTGTCGCACGAGGGAGGATCCCGGTGACCGCGCCCGAGAGGTTCGAGCGGCAGTGGCCGGTGCGGCTGCTGCGGGGCGCGGCGGTGCTGGTGCTCCTGGACACGCTCGTGCAGGCGGCTCTGGCCGGTCTGTTCGTGACCGGGGACCTCGACCTGCTGGCCTGGCACGCGGCCAACGCCGGCGTGCTGAGCGCGCTCACGGTCGTCCAGACCGTGAGCGCCTTGGTGGTCTGGCGTCGGCTGCGCGGACCCGGCTGGCCCGCCGCTGCCGGCGCGGTCCTGGTCGCCCTGGTGAGTGTGCAGCAGGGGTTGGGTGAGGCGCGGGTGCTGGCCGGGCACATACCGCTGGGCATGGCGGTCTTCGGCTGCGCGACGGCGCTGACGTACTGGGCGTTCACGTTCACCGGTCGCATCCGGCCGGTGGCGCCGGCGGGCCGGTCCGTGGGGGTGGCCGAGTGAGAGCCCGTGGGGTGAGTCGGCGCGGATTCCTGGGGCTGGCTGCCGGCGCCGGTGTGGGGGTGACGGTGGGCGCGGCCGGCTGGTCCCATCTCGCCGGGGCATCGACCGGGCGGGTCCTGGCCAGTGCGGGGCCGTTGCCCGAGCCGTTCGGTGTTCCGCTGCCGGTCCCGCCGGTGGCCCGGCCGGTGCGCAGTGAACGGGATGCGGATGTCTATGACGTCGAGCAGCGCGAGGGCCGCGTCGAGATCCTGCCCGGCAGGAAGACCCGGGTGTGGGGGTACGACGGCATCTTCCCCGGCCCGACCTTCGCCGCCCGCTCGGGTCGCAGGACCGTGCTTCAGGTGCGCAACAACCTCCCCGTGCCCACCGTCACTCATCTGCACGGTGGCGTCACTCCGCCGGAGTCCGACGGATATCCCACCGACCTGCTGCTACCCGCCGTCCGTTGCTCAACGGCACAGCCACACGGTACGCACGACGGCATGGTGGCCGGCCACGGCGGTCGGTCGGCCTTCGGCCACCGCAGCTACACGTACCCGCTGCCGCAGCGGGCCGCGACGCTCTGGTACCACGACCACCGCATGGACTTCAGTGCCCCGCAGGTCTGGCGCGGCCTGGCCGGCTTCTTCCTGATCGGCGACGAGGAAGAGGACCGGCTCCCGCTCCCCGGCGGCGACCGCGACATCCCGCTGATGCTGTGCGACCGGTCCTTCGAGGAAGACGGCTCCTTCCGCTACCCCACCCACGGCCACGACGCCTTCCCCGACGGAGTGCTCGGCGACGTCCAGCTCGTCAACGGCGCGCCCTGGCCCACCATGGAGGTGTCTGCCACCCGCTACCGCTTCCGCCTGCTCAACGCTTCCAATGCCCGCCGCTACCGACTCCGGCTGGAAGCCGAAGGGGGCAGGCTCGGGCGGTTCGTCCAGATCGGCAGCGACGGCGGACTGCTGGCCGCACCCAGGCCGCACAGCACGCTCGACATGGCACCCGGCGAACGCCTCGACGTCGTCGTCGACTTCGCCGACCACCCCGTCGGCAGCCGGATCACCCTGCGCAACACGGCGGGCGAAGGCGCCATGCGTGACGTCATGCGCTTCCACGTCGTGCGCAAGGCGAGGGACGACAGCCGCATACCGGCCCGCCTGTCCGCCTCCTTCGAGCAGCTCACACCGAGTGCGGCGATGCCGGTGCGGGTCTTCGACTTCCGCCGGACGCACACCGGCGATGACGACCGGCAGATGTGGACCATCAACGG
This sequence comes from Streptomyces sp. NPDC107765, assembly GCF_055657085.1. Classification (NCBI taxonomy): domain Bacteria; kingdom Bacillati; phylum Actinomycetota; class Actinomycetes; order Kitasatosporales; family Streptomycetaceae; genus Streptomyces; species Streptomyces sp. NPDC107765. The sequence goes on from NZ_JBVKBL010000009.1 coordinate 140,962, forward strand.
CCAACCGTTCCGCACCGATACGGTCTTGGCTTCCCCGCGGCTGGGGAGTGTGGAGCGGTGGCGGTTCAGCAGCGACTTCCATCACCCCGTCCATGTGCATCTGGCCCAGTTCCAGGTCCTCGCCCGGGGCGGTAGACCGCCGGCTGCCGGGGACGCCGGCTGGAAGGACACGGTGGACGTGCGCCCCTACGAGGTGGTGGAGGTCCTCGTGCGGTTCGCCGGGTACCGGGGGCGCTACATGCTGCACTGCCACAACCTCGAACACGAGGACATGGCCATGATGGCCAACTTCCAGGTCATCTGAGCCTGTTCAGGGTGTTGGTAAGAGGTGCAGGGGGTCTGGGCGTTCGGCTCCTTGGGCCTGCGTCTACTTCCTCATGCTCCTCGGCAGAACACCCATCGGCGTCACCCTCGTCGGCCTGGTGTCTGACACCCTCATCGGCCTGGTGTCCGGCACCCTCGACGCCCGCTCGACCCAGATCCTCGCGGCAGCCTCCGCCGTGGCCCTCCCAGCACTGCTCATCGTGCGAACCCGACGACCGGACAGCACCAAGAATGCATGACGCGGCCGCGCAGGTCTGGGTCGGTGTGCAGCTGAGTCGGGGAGGTGGCGGTCGCCGGTCACGGTCACCGCAGCGAAGCCGGTCGGAATCGGAAGCGTACATGGTCATTTAGCTTGCTAGGATGCTAGCATTCGCCTTGTGAGTGATGAGGAAGTCAAGCAGTTCAACGTGTACCTGCCGATCGGGCTGATCAAGCAGGTCAAGTACCGCGCGATCGAGTCGGGCATGTCGTTGTCGGCGCTCGTCGCCGAAGCGCTGCGCGCCTACCTCGCCGACGACCACGGGAACCAACAGCATCCACCCAAGAAGGAGACCTGACATGACGACCGAAGGAATCGAAGCCGTGTTCCTGACGACGCACAACTGGGGCAAGGCGGCAAAGTTCTTCCAAGAGCTGGGTTACGAGCTGGACTTCGCGACGGACCACAACTCCGGCCAGCTGCGCAACGGCGACGGTCCCCACGTGTTCATCGCCGAGGTTCCCGAGGACCAAGAGCCTCAGACGCGGATCGTGCTGAAAGTGCCGGACGCAGACGCGTTCCGTCCCGACCCCGTCGTCGAGGTGGTCACGCCGTTCGAGGACACCCATTACGGGACCCAGGAGATGACCGTCCGCGACCCCGACGGACGGCTGTGGAGCCTCCAGGCTCCCGCCAAGAACTGACTGCGACGAAGGGGGAACACCATGGCGCACGAGCAGATAGAGGCACCGGACAACACCGCAGTACGAACCGCCCTCTGGCGGGCATTGCACCTCCGTGTCGACCCACCCCCGCACGTGATCATGGACGAGATCGGTCTGCAACTGGTGGCCCCCGGCGATGACTGGCGCGACCGCCCGGACATGGACCCGCAGGCCACCAGCGGATTCCGGGCAGCCATCGTTGCCCGCGCTCGTTTCATCGAGAACCTGATCGCTGAGCAGGCCGACCGGGGCGTGACCCAGTACGTCATCCTGGGAGCCGGCCTGGACACCTTCGCCCAACGCAAGCCGGAGCTCGCCTCCCGCCTGCAGATCTTCGAGATCGACCAGCCAGGCACACAGGCATGGAAGCGCCACCGCCTGGTCGAACTCGGCTACGACATCCCCGACTGGCTGCACCTGGTACCGGTCGACTTCGAAGCCGGCGCGTCCTGGTCCGAGCAGCTGTCCACTGCCGGCTTCGATCCCGGCCGACCAGCCGTCATTGTCTCCACCGGCGTCACCATGTACCTCACCAAGGAAACCACCGTCGCCACCCTGCGCCAGATCGCCGGGCTTGCACCCGGCTCAACACTCGCCATGACCTTCCTGCTGCCCACCGAACTCGTCGACGAGGCCGACCGCCGCGGCCTCCGGGCGAGCGAGGAAGGCGCGCGAGCGTCTGGAACGCCGTTCATCAGCTTCTACACCCCGCAGGAGATGCTGGCACTGGCGCGCGAAGCCGGCTTCAAAGACGCCAGGCACGTACCGGGGGCTGCGCTCGCCGAGCGCTACTTCGCCGAACGGACCGACGGCCTTCGCCCGTCAAGCGGAGAGAGTCTCCTGTTGGCCACCACCTGACCCTCGTCAACGCCGTCTGGCCTCGGAGTCCGTGCTTCAAAAACGCCTGCTCAAGGGCGTGTTGGAGGCGATTCCGCTGCCCCCCCACACGATCGACGTGAGTTCCCCCGAGGACTGGTGGCCTTACGAGGTCGCGTCCAACGGACGCGGTATCACCACCCGCAGGAAAAGGTATTGCCTCGGGGCCGGCACTCACGTTGGCTGGGCAGCATGACTGAACTGCGTACCGCTCGCCTTGCCCTCCGTCGATGGCGTGACACCGACCTTGAACCGTGGGCGGCGATGAATGCCGATCCCGAGGTGCGGGAGCACTTGGGCGACCTGCTTACCCGCGAACAGAGCGATGCCTGCGTGGCGCAGTTTCAGGCCGAGTTCGACCAGCGCGGCTACGGGTGGTGGGCGGTTGAGGTGCAGGCCACGGGGGAGTTCATCGGCTTCGCAGGCTTGGATCAGGTGGACGACGGCATGCCGTTCACAGGAGTGGAGATCGGCTGGCGTCTTGCCCGCTCGGCCTGGGGCCACGGTTTCGCTACCGAGGCCGCGCTGACCGTCCTGGCCTACGGCTTCGACACTCTGCAGCTTCCCGAAATCCTCGCTGTGACCACGGCCACCAACCTCCGCTCACAGGCCGTAATGCGCCGCATCGGCATGACCCGGAACCCGACCGACGACTTCGACGACCTCACCGCGCCCGAGGGGCCCCTGCGCCCGAACGTGCTGTACCGCATCGCCCGTCGTACGAGGATCTGATGTCCTCCGCTGGGTCGCTCCTCAGGCTGCGGTGGCGAGGGACCGTACGCCCCAGCAGATGCCCTTCTCACTGCGGATGCGGGCGCGTTTTCGCTTGCGCAACAAACCACTCCGACGACTCGGCGTCCAACTCCCTGACGGACGGCTGCAGATCACCCGGACCAGAGTGACGACCTGATCGGTCTCGAACGGGGCGTGAAGGAGTTGCGGCTCGGGCTCTACCGGCGCGTTGCGGTGCACGTCGGTAGGGCACGGCTGTAGTGGGGGAGGAGTGGTCGGGCGGAGCGGGTTCACAGCTCTCACCCAAGCGCCCAATGTTCGGCCGGGCCGGTTTCTCGCTCCTTCGGAAGCGCGTCCTCCTGGCGCGAACGGGATAGCAGACCCACTTGCCGCATCGGAAAGTGGCCGTTAGGTTTCCCTCATGGCAAGTGAATCCGGTTCGGCACGCTTAGATCCCGCAACCGCGCGCGCAGCTCTGGACGACGTCAGCGGCGCCCGCTCTCGCATCGCAGACCGCATCAAGAGCCCGTGGTGGTACCACCCGGGACTCGGGCTCTCCCTCGCCTTCGCCTTGTCCTCACCCAGTATCGACTGGGACCTCATTCCCTACGGCGTCATCCTCGGCGTGGGGCTCATTCCGATGTTCCTGGCCTACCTCCTCAAGCGGTCCACCGGTGTCGGTGTCGATCACTACATGGCCACTGAGGGCACCCGGCGTTTGTCCATGAGGTATTCACTCCTGCTTGCTGGCCTCATCATCGTGGGCGCGGTGCTCCAGTGGGTCGTCGGCTTGCGCTGGGCAATGGCAGGATGCGGTGTGGCAGCTTTCCTGCTCACGGCTTTCACTGGCCGTCGCATCGAGGAGGCTCTCCACCAGGACGTACAGGATGGTGCATGAGCGAGGCACGCTTCGACGAGATCATCCATCCGGCCAACCGCCTCCAGATCTGCGCCATACTCGCTGCCGCCGACTCGATGGCTTTCTCGGCCGTCCAAGAGGCTCTTGGTGTCAGCGACTCCGTCTTGAGCAAGCAAGTAAAGATCTTGCAGCGCGCTGGCTACCTCACCGTGGCAAAGGTGACGGCGAACTCCCACCTGCGAACGTGGTTGTCGCTCACCTCTCCCGGTCGTGAGGCGCTGGCAGGACATCTGGCCGAACTACGTCGCATTGCAGATCTCGCGGATTCTGCCCCAGGTCACACAGTGTGAGTACTCCACAGAAGTGGAGCCAGAACCCGTCCTCGTGAACAGCGGCCCCGGGGCAGTCAGGCTGCCTCCCGGAACGCTGAACATCTGCGGTCGGAAGCCGTGAACAAAGCCGCTGGCGACCTGGAGGCCGTTGGGCCTTGGGCTCGACCACACCCTCGAAGTGGTGTGGGTTGAGGCTTTCATCGGGGCGGAGGGAGCGCCGAGGACTTGGCGGCGGTGCAGGGGCCGGTCCATGACGCAGAGCCGTTGGCCGGCCGGGTCGACGAGCTGTGCGGGGTGGCCAAGGGCGGACTCGGACAACGCGCAGCTCATATGGCCGTTGTCCCAGCCTCCTTCCCCGAGGGAGAACTGGTCGCGGTAGGCAGCGTGCCGGTGAGATTCCCCGGTCCAGGTGCCGGCCCGACGGCCAGACGGGCGGCGAGGGTGGCAGCGAAGGTGGACAGGTCGGCGCGGAGGAGGCCGGCGGCCAGGACCACCCGTGGACGCTCGTCGGCACCACTCCCTCACAGGTCATCTCGTTTGGTGAGCCCGCGGTGGCACACGAGGGTGCAGGCGATGCGGGTGAAGGCCAGGAAATGGTTGGCTCTGCGTTAGTAGTGGCGGTGAAGTCTGCGGCATCCGGCGAGCCGGGCCATGGGGCGTTCGATGGGCCAACGGTGACGGCCCGACTGCCGTGAGCCTGGCACCGGAGGTACCGGTCGAGAGAGGGCGGCAGCCCCGACCGATCCGTGATCAAGCCCGCCGAGGGGAGCCCCAGGTTTGCCTCCCGAGGGAGCGGACGCTCCAGCCGAGCGTCGCGGCGGCCCCTCGACTGGCGCATGGCCGATTGAGAGTTTCCCTTATGTCCGGAATATTCGTAAAGGGTATGCACGACTTCTCGTGGCTACGTTCTGTAGCGCCATGCCCTACCACTGTGATTCCCCCCCGGGTGTCCCGTCCACGAGGAGTTCGAGCATGGCCACAACGCGGGTGCGCCCTGAGCCGCCGCCCGTCATGCGGCACCTGCCCGTGCCCCTGCTGCGTACGTCGCGGAAGATCCAGAGCCCGGACAAGCGGGCGACCTGGGTCGGCGTGTGGCCCACCCGCCCTGGCCCGAGCCCTGTCGTGGACGAGCAGAGGCAGCTCGAAGCAGACCCCAAGAACGCCCCGCAGTTCGTCAGGGGGGCGGCCGCCGGCGCGGACCGGCTGGGGGGCACCGGAGACAGCGATGCGAAGAACCGGCTGTTCGGCTCGCCGGACTCCGGCTCCGTTGGGCACGCGGTGCTCCTGGTCGCCCCGGGCAGCAAGGCGCCGCATGACGCCAGACTGCGGAACATCGAGGTCGCGGACGGGGCCCACCGGGTGACGCCGGTCCACCAGGACGACGGCGAGACCCTGCCCGGCAATCCGGGCGAGACCCTGCCCGGCAATCTGGGCGAGACCCTGCCCGGCAATCTGGGCGAGACCCTGCCCGGCAATCTGGGCGAGACCCTGCCCAGCAATCTGGGCGAGATCCCGCCCGGCGATCTGAAGAGGCACGCACGCTTCGGCTCCAAGGACGGCAGTTCCCGGCCCGGAGACAGGCACTTCCACCTTCACCCCTTCCCTCACCACGCTCCGCCACCTCGCCGCGGGCGATCCACTGCCCAGGCGCTGACGGGCCCCTCCATCCGGTTGGTCCGGCATTCCCCCACCTCTGACGTAGGAAGCGACGCATGGACAACAGCCCCCTCACCTTCCCCACCGTCCCCCCATCCAGCAACGGCCACGGCAACGGCCACGGCCCCGAACCCGAACCTCCCTCGGAACTCCACCGGCAGCTCGCCCGTGCTCTGCTGCTGATCGGCCCGAACGACGAAGACCTCAAACTGCGCTATCTCAAGACGCTGATCGACAACGGTCTGCCCCCGGCCACCGCCGCCGAGCGCAAGCGTGTCCTGATCGTCGGCGCCGGCATCGCCGGTCTGGTCGCCGGTCACCTGCTGAAGAACGCCGGCCACGAGGTGACCATCCTGGAGGCCAACGCCAACCGGGTGGGTGGCAGGCTGAAGACCTTCCGTACCGAGGACCCGAAGAATCCCGCGTTCTGGGACGCGAAGCAGTACGCCGAGGCCGGGGCGATGCGGATTCCGGACTTCCACCCGCTCACCCTGGCCCTCATCGACAAACTCGGCCTGGCCCGAAGGCTCTTCTACAACGTCGACATCGAACCGGGCACCGGCTGCGAGAACGTGACCGTCCCCCCGGTTGTCTACCGCTCCTTCAAGAACAACGAAAAGTGGCAGTACGGGAACGAGAGCCCCGAATTCAAGGCCCCGAACAAAGCCAACCGCACCTGGATTCGCACCAACCGCGTCCAGGTCCGTCGGAGGGACTACGCCCTCAACCCACGCCCCGTCAACGAGGGTTTCAACCTCTCCGGCAGCGAGGCCTGCACGCAGGTGTCCCAACTGGTCAACCAGGCCCTGGAACCGGTCCGGGACTACTACTCGGTGCTCAAGTCCAACGGCGAGCGCGAGAACAAACCGTTCGAGGAGTGGCTGGACGGCTGGGCCAGGGTCATCCGGGACTTCGACGGCTACTCGATGGGCCGCTTCCTCCGGGAGTACGCGGGCTTCAGCGACGAGGCGATCGAGGCCATCGGCACCATCGAGAACATGACCTCCCGCCTTCACCTGGCCTTCTTCCACACCTTCCTGGGACGCAGCGACATCAATCCCAACGCCACCTACTGGGAGATCGACGGTGGCAGCTGGAAACTCCCCTACCGGCTCGCGGACGGCCTCAAGGACAACATCCAGATGGGCCAGCGGATGACCCGCCTGGAGTATCTGGACCCCTGGAGCGACGGCGCCACCAGCCGGGTCACCCGGTCGTCCGGGCACCGGGTGCAGATCGACACGGTGAGCGAGCAGGACCCACAGGCCCCGCCGCGGACCTGGGAAGGCGACCTGGCCATCGTCACCGTCCCGTTCTCCAGCCTCCGGTTCACCCGCGTCAACCCGCCGTTCTCGTACAAGAAGCGCCGCGCCATCATCGAGACCCACTACGACCAGGCCACCAAGGTACTGCTCGAATTCTCCCGCCGCTGGTGGGAGTTCACCGAGGAGGACTGGAAACGGGAGCTCGGCGAAGACCTGTACCGGTGGTACCAGCAGCAGGGCGAGGACGAGGCAGAGGCCGCACGGGCCATGCCGGAGCACGTGCGCAGCGCTCCGCACGGGCCGCTCGGCCTCCTCAGCGGCGTGGCGGACACCGAGGTCAGCGAGGCGCAGCTGAAGCACTACCGCAACTGGTCGCTCCAGCAGGCGCCGGTCCGGGAGGCCAGTCATGTCTTCGGCGGCGGCTCCACCACCGACAACCCCAACCGCTTCATGTACTACCCTTCCCATCCCGTCGCCGGCAGCGAGGGCGGCGTGGTCCTGGCCAGTTACAGCTGGTCGGACGACGCGGCGCGCTGGGACTCCATGGACGACGACGAGCGCTACATCTACGCCCTGCGCAACCTCCAGACCCTCCACGGCCGCCGCATCGAGGCGTTCTACACCTTCCACGGCCGGACCCAGAGCTGGCTGCGCGATCCGTACGCCTTCGGGGAAGCCGCCGTCTACACCCCGCACCAGATGACCAGTTTCCATCTGGACGCGATGCTGCCGGAGGGCCCGGTCCACTTCGCCGGCGAACACATCTCCCTCAAGCACGCCTGGATCGAGGGTGCGGTGGAGACCGCCGTGGCCGCCGCCATCGCGGTCCACGAGACGCCACGGCCGGCCGACCTCGCCGCCATGGAACCCGCAGCTGCCGCCCGTCCTCAGGAGGTTCTGACGTCATGACGACCACCCACACCGGCGCGTGGAACGTGGGCCGCTACCTCGCCACCCGCCTCCAACAGCTCGGCGTCACCCACCTGTTCGGGGTGCCCGGCGACCATCTCGGACCGTTCCTGTCGATCATGCAGGAAACCACCGATGTGGAGTGGGTCGGCACCCCCACCGAGGTGGGAGCCGGCTACGCCGCCGACGCCTACGCCCGGGCCAAAGCCGCCGACGCCGACCCGGACAAGGGCGAGGTGGCCATCGGCGCAGTCGCCGTCACCTACAGCGTGGGCTCCTTCAACCTCCTCAACCCCATCGGCGGCGCCTACGTCGAGCAGGTACCGCTGGTCGCCATCAACGCCGCCCCGTCCTACGAGCAATGGCTCAACTACCAGGCAATCGGCCTGCTCACCTCCCACATGAGCCAGCGCCGCGAGAGCAACCTGGACGTCTACCGCCAAGTCACCGTCGACGCCCAGGTCATCTCCAACGCCGCGCTGGCTCCCGTCCAGATCGACACCGCGCTCACCGCGTGCCTGTCCGAGCTTCGGCCGGTGTACCTGGAGATCATGGATGATGTCTGGAAGGCGCCCTGTCCCGAACCGACGGGCACCATCGAACGCCGGGTGCGCCCGTACACCACTCGTAACGACGAGATGTGCCGGGCGGCGGTCAAGGCCACCGTCGAACTGATCGACCGGCACCGCAACCCCATCCTGTGGGCCGGTGAAGAGATTGAACGCCAAAGACTGGAAGGCAAGTTCACCGCACTGGTGGAGAACACCGGGATCCCGTTCTGCACCACCATCGGCGCCAAGTCCGTCGTCTCCGAGAACACCCCGGGCTTCTCCGGCGTCTACAACGGCAAGGCCAGCGATCCCAAGGTGCGCGAGACCTTCAAGGCACACGGCTGCCGGATCGGCCTGGGCACCTGGTCGACGTCGAAGAACCTCGGCGGCGAGCAGGCGCTCGGCGACGACTGGGCGGTCGCCGTACGCGACGGCGTCAGCGTCGGTGCCAGGTACTTCCCCAGCGTCCAACTCGCTCACTACATCGAGGAGCTGGAGAAGGCCCTGAGGGAACGCTTCGGCCACCGCGGTTTGGCCGCCGACGCCTTCGTGCACGCCCATGAGCAGGGCCTGGACGTACCGGCGAGCACGAACGCCTACCTGTCCGGCCTCAGCTCCTCGGACCAGCCGGCGGACCTGCCGGTGACCTACGACAGCTTCTTCGAGCACATCAGCGCGTTCCTCCAGCAGCAGACCACGGGCTCGGGCACCGGCGCCACCACCCCCTACACCGTGATCTCGGACGCCGCGTTCGCCCTGATCGGCTCGATGAACCTGCGCATGCCCGAACGTGCCTCGTACATCGCGCAGAACAGCTGGCTGTCCATCGGCTACTCGGTCGGTGCCACCACCGGGATCGCCCTCGCCAGGAAGCGGCGGAACAAGCGCCCATTGGTGTTCGTCGGCGACGGATCGTTCCAGGAGACCTGTCAGGAACTCGCCACCCACGTCCGCCAGTTGCTCAATCCCGTGATCTTCGTGCTGGACAACGAGGGCTTCTACGGCATCGAGCAGATGCTGGTCAATCCCTGCTATTTCAAGGGCCGGACGTCCGACGGCGCCGACTTCTACAACGTCCTCCACCCCTGGAACTACGACCGCCTGGCCGAGGTCTTCGGATCCGAGAAGACCCCGATGACCGGCGAACAGATCCACAACCACGGCCAGCTGGCCACCCTGCTGGACCGCCTGGCCAACCCGGAGGACAGCCTCAACGCCGGACCGACCCTGGCCCAGATCAGGCTCGCCCGCCACGACTACCCCAAGGCCATGACCTACAAGATCAAGGAGAAGTGCCCCGACTGAGGACGGACGGCGGGGACCGTACCGGTGATGCCGGTTGAGTGGTCCCCGCCCTACCTTCCCACGGGTCCAGCGCGCTGAGCGAGGGCTCGGGCCGGCCGTAACAGACGTCGCCAGCGAATGAGTGGATGGGCCCGGCACCCCCACGTCGCCCCCCCGCACACCCGACCTCGACCGAAGGACCGAAACAGGCAGCCGCTCCGCCGGCACGCCCCTTCCACGGCCCTTCAGGTCGGCTGCCGTATGCCTCGCCGGAGTCATGCGTCAGCGTCTCGACCCGACTGGCGGGGCTGACGGACGGTGGCGGCCGAGGTGTCGTCGTAGACAAGCAGGCCATCGGGACGTAGCCGGAGCCCCGGGGTCGGTGGGTGGGGCACAAGCCGCTTGTCGTGCATCAGGTGTTGCACGGTGGCGTGCCGGGACACGGTGGCGAAGTCGGCGATCAGGCGCCGGTGACAGCGCCACCAGACCGCCTCACTGCACATCACTGTCGTCCGGGAATGCAAGGCTTCGTCGAGCAGTTGATCCAATGCGGCCACGAATGCGGGCTCACGCATATAGGTGGCATAGCCCCTGAACGAGGAGTTGCGCCAGACGACGTCCGGGGAGTCGGCTGGTGCCTTGCGAAAGCCACCCAGGTTCGGTTCCCATCGGTAGCTGATGCCGACCTCCGGCATCCAGTGGGTGAGGCTGCTGCGGGCCAGGTGAGGGGCGCGCCTGCTGCCCGGCCCGATCCGTACGTCGACCACCGAGCTCACGTTCGCCCACTGCAGCAGCTCGATCAACTGCTCTCGACTTGCGGTGCTGTGGCCGAATGTGAGCAGCTCGGCCTTACGCATCCAGCCGCGGAACGTTGCCGAGCCGAACGGTTGAGACGCCTGCCCGGCCGCCCTCCCAGTCGATCACATCCACGCCATGCTCCACGACGCCCGCCTCTCACTCGTGGTAACCGGCCCCTCCGCCTGACCCACCAGCCGTTCCCGGACGCTCCCCTCACCACACCGGAAGGTTCGAGATTGCCCCGATTGCCCTGCCGCGCGGGTTCGTAGGGGCCGGTCAGCAAAGGTCAGCTTCGACGGGGAGGGGAGAGGCTGCGGAGGAAGGCCCGGCGTGGGCTAGCCGGGCCCTTATTTCTCCACACCTCCTGAAGGCGTAGCAGTTAGCTCATCCCAGTCGGCAGGGCGGACCCAAGGCAAGATTCATCGCACGCAACTGCGCCAAGGTGCAGGCTAGTTGATGTCACGTCAGCATCCGGATCTCGGCGTCGGCGGCACCCGCTGCTAGCGCCTAGAGTCGCCCAGCCTTGATCAATCGAACGGTCCTACCCAGCTTGGACTATGAAGATCCGTGAACCCTGAGGTGCCCCGCCGGCTTCGAAGTCCGGCGGGGGCACCTCACACGCTATTCGAATTTACCGAGAAGCGATCGGGGCCCGGCCGCCAGGCCAACATCTGCCGTCCCGGGTCAGGTCGCGGCCGCAGCGGTGCTCAGCACGGCAGGGCGGTCTCAACACGCCGTTAGGAGGTAGCGCCGTGGGCGCGCAGTTCTTCGTTGATGCGCTGGGCTTCTTCGAGTTGGTCTTCGAGGATGATGATGCGGCAGGCGGCTTCGATGGGGGTGCCGTCGTCGACGAGTTCGCGGGCGCGGGCGGCGATGCGCAGTTGGTAGCGGGAGTAGCGGCGATGACCGCCTTCGGAGCGCAGCGGGGTGATCAGGCGGTGCTCGCCGAGAGCGCGGAGGAAGGCGGGGGTGGTGCCGAGCATTTCGGCGGCCCGGCCCATGGTGTAGGCGGGGTAGTCGTCGTCGTCGAACTTGTCGACGGGGCGGGAACTGCGAGGGGGCATAGACCTCTTCTTTCGGGGACGCGTCGAGGGGCCCGAGTGCCGTACTGGCACCCGGGCCCCGAGCTTTTAACACCATCTACCGGCTGACTGCGCCGGCCTTCTTGTTCCGCAGGTCTGCCTGGGAGGGCAGAAGTGCGGGGATCGCGGATGCGTGACCGGGGACCACCTTCCAATCCGGGGCCTGCGGTACCCGAGCGGTGTTCTTCCTCGCCCGGGCGATCCTGATGGCGTCTGCTCCTTATCTCATTCGGTTACTCGGTTGTACTGCTGGATATCGCGGGTACTGCATGCGGCCCCTGGGGCCGCTCGGCCCGGCAGCCAGTGAAGGAACCCACCATTTCCGGCCCCTCCGCTCCACTGCCGTTCCGCATCCTGCCTGACTTGCTCGCACGGCAGTTCATCTCTGCCGTGCCCTCTTCGACTTCCTGGGTACGAGAAAACACTAACCCCCGCACGCGCCCATGTCTACTCTCGCCGTGACAGATTTTCTCAACACTCAGCGAGTGGGCTTCTGCCTCATGCGCACCCGGAAGAGTGCCATCCATGGTGGAAGACCGGCCCGGCGGGCGCAGGCTGAGCCCGGCGGCGCAACCGACCCAAGCCGGGTGTGGGCGCATGAACGACACGACGACAACCCACGACTGCTCCGAGACCCCCGCTCGACCTCGAAGAGGACAGCTGCCAGCACCCCACGCGCCCGCGGTGTCGCCCGTGCCTGCGCCGACGCCCTGGCTTCCAAGGCCGCGGCGAACCCTCGCCCTGGTGGTCCCCGAACGCACCACCAATGCCCTGCGCCGGGAGGCGGCCCCTACACCCTCGAAGTCAGCGCCACCGCGCGGACCGCGGCGCAGCCAGTGAATGGCGCCGCCAGCGACCTCAGCCCGACGCCCCTGCCGGCGCCCCTACGCGAACGCACCTCTGACTCAACGGCGGCACCGGCGGCTTCGGAGGGCACGTGATCCGCAGTGCTGGATCGTCTGGGGGCACATCATCCATCTCGCGGTGTACACGACCTGTGACCGGTCATCTCACGGAACTCGCCCGAGAGTGGGCAACTCACTACTCGCGGTATACCTGCCGGTAATTTCCATGCCCACCCGGACCTGCACGGAAGTCCCGGCCTTCCCGGGACGGGCGGTACGTACCGCGTCGCCAGGGGGATGCCGGCGCCTGGACTGTAGGAGCCGAGCGCTACTCCGACCGCTGAGTCGGCCGCTGCGGGGCGGATACTTTGCCCCGCAGCGGTCCGGCCTTGCTCGGGCCGGGTGCCCCAGCAAGGCCGACGCCGTCTCCTGGTGTGACCCCGTCAAAGCGATGAGGGGTATCAAAGCCGAGGCCGTCACGGCTGAGCCCGTGCTCATCGGTCGCCGCCATTACCTTGAGCAGGTCGAAAGGGCAGCGGCGACGACGACGCGCCTAGTGCCTCGACGAGGTCGAAGAGAAGCCGGCAACGGATCGCCGGCCCGGGCGGAGAGGGATCAAGGGGTGAGGACGACGACGCCGAGGGCGTGGCCGTTCTCTCCGATCACGGGTGAGGCCCGCAGCGCGCGTTGACGCATGGCGCGTTCCGCGTCGTGTGCAGATGTCACGGGCGAAGTGAAGGGCCCACGGTCGTAGCTGAGGTCCCGCAACCGGGTTTCCTCGGTGTACCAGGAGCTTTGGTCGTGGGCCGTGAGCTGGGAAAGGGTGATCAGGCCCGTACAGCGCCCGTCCTCGTCACGGACGAGGAGATGGTCGGCACGGGCCCCGATGAGGACGGACAGGGCCACGTCGACGATCATGTCGTCGCCGACCTGTGGTCCCGGCGACGACATGACGTCGCCGGCTGCTTTGCCGGAGCGGTCCGCCTGGGGGTGGCTCTGCAGCATCAACGCAAGCCTCCGTGAAGATGGTGATCCGACGAGCCGAGCGTGATCGTCCGGAACCGGTCTAGGCGGTCGGGGTCGACGAGGTCTGCCGCGCCGTGGGTGTTGCGGTTCGGGCTGATCCGGCGACACGGCGGGCCCGGGCGGGGCGGCTGCGGCGGCCGCGTGCGGAGGAGCCGCTGCGCTTGGCACGTTCGACGACTGGTGCGGCGATGGTGACCGGGGTGCCGGAGGGTGCCTGGGCGCCGGTGATGCGACTCAGTTCGGCCTCGCCGGAGCGGACCTGGGTGGTCTGCGGGGTGATGCCCGCGTCCGCCATCAGGCGGTTCATGGTGCGGCGCTGGTTGGGCAGGACGAGGGTGACGACGCTGCCGGACTCGCCGGCGCGCGCGGTACGGCCACCGCGGTGCAGGTAGTCCTTGTGGTCGCTGGGCGGGTCGACGTTGACGACGAGATCGAGGTTGTCGACGTGGATGCCGCGGGCCGCGACGTTGGTGGCCACCAGGACGGTGACGTGGCCGGCCTTGAACTGGGCCAGGGTGCGGGTGCGCTGGGGCTGGGACTTGCCGCCGTGCAGGGCCGCGGCGCGGACACCGCTGTTCAGCAAATGCTGGGTGAGGTTGTCCACGGCATGCTTGGTGTCCAGGAACATGATCGACCGGCCTTCGCGGGCGGCGATCTCGGTGGTGGTGGCGTGCTTGTCGGCGCCTTGGACGTGCAGCACGTGGTGCTCCATCGTCGTGACCGCGCCCGCCGAAGGATCGACGGAGTGGACCACCGGGTCCGTCAGGTAGCGCCGGACCAGGAGATCGACGTTGCGGTCCAGGGTCGCCGAGAAGAGCATCCGCTGCCCCTCGGGCCGAACCTGTTCGAGCAGGGCGGTGACCTGGGGCATGAAGCCCATGTCGGCCATCTGGTCGGCCTCGTCCAGCACGGTGATGCCGACCTGGTTCAGCCGGCAGTCACCACGCTCGATGAGGTCCTTGAGCCGTCCCGGCGTGGCGACGACCACCTCGACCCCGCCTCGCAGTGCGCTGGCCTGGCGACCGATCGACATTCCGCCGACGACGGTGGCCAGCCGCAGCTTGAGCGACCGGGCGTAGGGGGTGAGGGCGTCGGTGACTTGCTGGGCCAGTTCCCGGGTGGGGACCAGGACCAGTGCCAGTGGCTGGCGGGGCTCGGCGCGCTGCCCGGCGGTACGGGCCAGCAGGGCCAGACCGAAGGCCAGCGTCTTGCCCGATCCGGTGCGACCGCGGCCGAGGACATCGCGTCCGGCCAACGAGTTCGGCAGAGTGGCGGCCTGGATGGGGAACGGGGCGGACATGCCTTCCGCGCTCAGGGCCGCCAGCAGCGCCGACGGCATGTCCAGCTCGGCGAATGTTTCGGCCGGGGGCAGGGCGGGAGTGTGGGTGACGGGCAGGGCGAACTCTCCCTGCAGTGACGCGGGGCGCCGTCCGCGACCCCCGGAACGACCCGCGCCCGAGCGGTTCGACCCTCCGGGGCGGTAGCCGCCACGGCCTGAGCCGGACGAGCCGGCAGAGCGGGAGTAGCGGTCATTCGTGCGAGCTGTGCGGTTCATGGAGAACCTTCCTCGATGCGGTGCGTCGAGGAATTCCCGGAGGCAATGAGCCGCACACAAAGAATCGCAAGAACGAACCGGTGAAATGAGAGAGAACGAAGCGGGGCGAAAATATGGCGGCCGTGTGCGCCCAAGTGGGGCCGGCAACGCCGCAAAGAATGGCCTGGCTGCCCGCGCGCCGCGTGTGCGGCCGTGGTGCGGCACACGGGGCCGAAAAAAGCAACGAGCTGGGGCCCGCACCCAAGGTGCGGGCCCCAGCTACGGTGTTACGCGTGAGCGTCAGGCGGGAACGATGTTCTCGGCCTGCGGGCCCTTCTGGCCCTGCGTGACGTCGAAGCTCACCTTCTGGCCTTCCTGCAGCTCACGGAAGCCCTGGGCGGCGATGTTCGAGTAGTGGGCGAAGACGTCAGCGCCGCCACCGTCCTGCTCGATGAAGCCGAAGCCCTTTTCCGAGTTGAACCACTTCACGGTGCCAGTAGCCATGTCATATCTCCTTCGGGCAGTGCCCGGAGCCCGCACCGTGCGAGCTCCGTATCGCTGCGTTGATTGCCCGTCCGGAAATAAGCACCGGAAATACGAAAGCGCTCCGCCATGTACGACGGCGAGACGCTTGAAGTCTGGGAACCACAACTGCAACTGAAGATCGACGGTAGCACGGTCTTGGCGGCCATGCGCGGCACTTGACCCCGACGCTTTCGAGAGCGTAAAAAATCCTCACCCCACCGGTGGTAAATTCTGTAGTTGCGGCAGGAGATATTCGGAATCGGTGCTCGCCCGTATTCGACCGGAAATACGCCGATCTCCTCGGCCACCGCCCAGGCTCCGCAGGCGTCGGCCGGGCACCCTCCGTGCATGGCCGAACGGCGCCGTGCGACCGTCAGCACGTCAACCAGTGGACCGTCACCGGTTCACCCCGCGGCGCCGGTCAGCCCGCCGCGGGACCCGTAGCGCTCAGCAGGGAGCAGACCCGCCGAGGTCCGCCGCCGCAAGCGTTCGCATAGCGGTCAGATGCGGCGTTTCCCGTTTCCCTCCTCGGAGTGGTTTCGCCCGGCCACGGGGCCGCATCCGGTGATCTTCCGGTTGCCTCTCGGACAGCAGGCATGGTGCGCACGAGCAGACCATGCGCCGATACGCGCAAGCAGAGGGGCCACTATGACCGACGGGACGGTTCTGTTCGCGGTACGCGAGTTCCCACAGAGTCAAGGCGTCGCCGCGGAGCAACTGCGCAGAATTCGCAACGAGTTGGAGACCCGAGGGCTTGACGTGCGCTGGGCCACCACAGCCGACGATGCCCAGGCAGTGCTGCGAACCGAGGCCGGCATGGCCGCCGCCGTGATCGACTGGGACCTTCCCCAGGCCGCCGGAGAAGGCGGCGAAACAGGCGGCGCCGAGGTACTGCGTCACGCCGGCCGGCGCTTCCAGAATCTCCCCGTTTTCCTGGTCACGGACGGCGAAGACCTGGAACACCTGCCCCTGTGGGTGGCCGAAACGGTGATCGGCTACATCTGGCCGCTCGAAGACACCGCACCCTTCATCGCCGGACGCATCGCCAGCGCCGCCCGCGGCTACCAGCACAACCTGCTCCCACCGTTCTTCAAGGCATTGCGCCGCTTCGACCACGCGCACGAGTACTCCTGGCACACCCCCGCCCACTCCGGCGGTGTCGCCTTCCTCAAGTCCCCCGTCGGCCGGGCCTTCCACGACTACTTCGGAGAACGGCTGCTGCGCAGCGACCTGTCGATCTCCGTGGAGGAACTCGGTTCCCTCTTCGAACACACCGGCCCGGTAGGTGACGCCGAGCGCAATGCCGCCCGCGTCTTCGGCGCCGACCGCACCTACTTCGTACTCCACGGCGACTCCACCTGCGACCGGATGGTCGGTCATTTCAGCGTCACCCAGGACGAGATCGCACTGGTGGACCGCAACTGCCACAAGTCGGTGCTGCACGGCCTGGTCCTCTCCGGCGCCAGGCCGGTCTACCTGGTCCCCACCCGCAACGGCTACGGACTGGCGGGCCCCCTGCCGCCCGCCGAGATTCAGGCACAGTCGGTCGCCTCCCGGACCAGCCGCAACCCCCTGACCCAGGGAGCCGTCTCGCCCAGGGCCCAGTACGCGGTGCTGACGAACTCCACCTACGACGGCCTGTGTTACGACACCCTCCAGGTCGCCCAGGCCCTCGCACCCAGTACCCCTCGGCTCCACTTCGACGAAGCCTGGTTCGCCTACGCCCGCTTCCACCCCCTTTACGCCGGCCGCTACGGCATGGCGGTGGGCCCCGAAACCTTCCCCGGCCCCGAACGCCCCACCGTCTTCTCCACCCAGTCCACCCACAAGCTGCTGGCCGCTCTGTCACAGAGCGCCATGGTGCACATCAAATCCGCACCCCGGGCGCCGGTGGAGCACGACCGGTTCAACGAGGCGTTCATGATGCACGGCACCACCTCACCGCTGTATCCGATGATCGCCTCCCTCGACGTCGCGGCCGCGATGATGGACGGCCCCCAAGGCCACTGCCTTATCGACGAAGCGGTGACCGAAGCCATCCGCTTTCGCCAGACGGTCGTACGCGTCGCCCGGCGCATCGCCGCCGCCGACGACCGGCCCGACTGGTTCTTCGGTGTCTGGCAACCCGAGACCGTGACCGACCCGGCCACCGGCGAGCGTCTTCCCTTCGCCGACGCACCGCTTGAACTGCTGCGCACCGAACCGTCCTGCTGGCAGCTGGAGCCCGACGCCGACTGGCACGGTTTCGCCGGACTGACCGAGGGCTACTGCCTGCTCGACCCCATCAAGGTCACCCTCACCTGCCCCGGCATCGACGCCACCGGACGGATCGCCCCCTGGGGCATCCCTGCCCGCGTCCTCACCGCTTACCTGGCCACCAGGGACATCGTGGTGGAGAAGACGGACAGCTACACCACGCTCATCCTCTTCTCCATGGGGATCACCAAGGGCAAGTGGGGGACTCTCATGGACGCCCTCATGGACTTCAAAACGCTCTACGACCACAACGCACCCCTGGAGCGGGTGCTGCCCGAGCTGGTCGCCGCCCACCCCCACCGCTACACCGGCCAGACCCTGCGCCAACTGTGCCAGGAGATGCACCACCACCTGCGCGATGCCCGCCTGGTCGAGCTGCTCGACACCGCCTTCCAAGACCTGCCCGAGCCCGTTACCCCGCCCCAGCACTGCTACCAGCGCCTCATCCGCGGCGGCACCGAGCGCGTGAGGCTGACCGACGCGGCCGATCGGGTGGCCGCCGCCATGGTCACCGTCACCCCGCCGGGCATCCCCGTCCTCATGCCCGGCGAAAACACCGGCACCCCCGACGGCCCGCTGCTGCGGTACCTGACTGCCCTGGAGTCCTTCGACCGGCGCTTCCCCGGCTTCCGCAGCGAGACCCACGGCGTCACCGTCGCTCCGGACACCGGCGACTACCTCATCGAATGCGTACGCCAGATCCCCGCCCAGCAAACCGGCCGCACGGCCAGAGAGCACTACAAGACACCGACGCCGCAGCCGCTCAGCCCCCAACTACCCACAGACTGACCCCAAGGCACCAGGCATGCCCCTGCCCCGGACCGGGTGGCGATGCCCGGCACTTTCTGCATGTGTGATCACCGGTCGGACAGCCCGCCGGTGAGAGTGCGTGGCCGGAGGGCGTCGAAGCGGTGCTGGTTGAAGGAGAGCATCTGGAGGAGGCGGTCGGCGGCTCCTCCTGGTTCGTCCGGTGGTGACTGTGCGGGGAGGGGCATGCTGCCCCTGGACGCCCACCAGAGGGAGCCGTTGCTGTCGATCGAGGTGCGCGTTTGGTTTCTGTTGTCCTGGTGGAGGCAGTAGGGGACGTCGAGCAGGCCGAGGCGGAACGCCTCGTGGAGGGAATCGCCCACCGTGGTCTTGAGGGAGAGCGTGGTGTTGATGAGCGCTGACGCCTCGTGAAGCACTTCGCGTCTTGGAAGGCGCGCGGAGCGGGGGACACCGTGGGCGGCGTTCGCGGCGTTCGCGGCGATGCGGAGGGCAGCGACATTCTCCGCGATGGTGGGGATCCGTTGGGATTCGACCATTGTCTTGACAATGAGACGTTCGCAGCCGGAGGTTGCTGCAAGTTCGGCGCTCTCTCGAAGAAGCGCGGTGGCGCCGTCCGTCGACTTGGGGTAGACCCCCATGAAGGTGTAGAGGACCACGTGCCAGTCGATATCGCTGAGGTGTTCCTCGGCGAGGGTACGCAGAGCCAGGATCGCGTCGAGGTCTTGCTGTGGATTTGACTGCTGGGCGTAGCTGAGGGAAACGCTGCGGATGCCGTTCTCGACGAAGAAAAGGCATTCGAGGACGCTGAGGGCGACCAGAAGACTCGGTGGACACAGCTGCCCCAGCATGCACCCGCCGAAGGTCTCAAGATGTGCGGAACCCTGCCCGCCTTCCGCAAGGATCTGACATCCCTCTGCCCAGGCGTCGATGGATTCCCGCAGTGGCACCCTGCTGTAGGGCAGGCAGTAGGAAACCGGACCTCCCTCGGAAACGGTGAGACCGAATCTGAGCATGGTGCGAAAGATGTCCTGGGGCTTGGGGGATCCATGCCTGACCTGAACGGGGAAAGCGTCCAGGTCCATGCCGCGCAAGAGCAGGGAATTGCTCGAATCGCTGTGCGATACGAGCGGGTAGCCGTTGAGTGACTCACCTGAAGCGATGGCTCGGCCGGCCCGTAGGAACTGCCCTGTGCGCGTGAAACTGTCCAGGGTGATGGTCCCCACCACACGAGGGCCGGCACCCCGGGTCGCATCGAGACCGGCCCTCATGAGTTCAGGGCCGGCGAAGCCCATGCGGGGTTGAACAACCAGTTCACCCCGGTTGCTTGCCTCGGCGACATACGTGCCGAGGCTGGATATCTGCACCATACCGATTGCCGATCCTTACGCCGCGGTCGCCGTTGAACTTACCGACAGGCTGGACAGGTACGAGCGGAACGCATCGACGGCCGTCTCTCCGACGAACACCTCGGCAAAGCCCATATCGCGTAAACGCCGTACTTCGTCGTCATTGACCTCTCCGTGGGTGTTGAGCTTGCCACCGAGGACGACAGGCGGGCGGACTCGCTCCGGCACGTGAAAGACGGCGTCGAGCAGGGAAGGAGCCTCCAGGAGGCCATGGCCGTTGACGGTGCTGACCAGGAGGAGATCGACATCCGACTCGGTGAGGGACTCGACCACAAGTCCGGTCGGGGTGCAGGGGCCGAGATTGATCACCTGCCACCCGCGCTCTTCGAGAAAGAGCTGCAGATAGACCAGGTTCCAAGTGTGGGCGTCAGAGCTGATGGTGGTGACAACCGCCACGGGGGGCCGAGAACTCATGAGCGGGCTATCTCCTTGTCGCAAGGGCCGGCCGATGGCGCTCCGTCGGCGGTGCGCAGCACCGGGGTCATGGCAATCCCGGCGAGCGCGAACGTCGCACCGAGACCAATCCAGCCGATCGATCCGTTCTCGATGACCAGGGTCGAGATGACGAATGGGGCGACCATTTGGGAGAACGCGAATCCCGTGGTGAAGAGTCCCTGGTACTGGCCGTTCTGACCGGAAGGAGCGAGGTCAATGCTGATCACCCAGCCGGCTGCCGACTGGATGATCTCTCCGTAGAGATGGAGGCCCGCCGCGACGAGCAAGAGGACACAGGCGCCGATTCCGGAAACGCCGTTTGTCAGGCCGGTGAGAACGCAGGCGCCGAGGAACAGGAAGCCGGCCAGCCGCCACGACCGCCGTGCCGAGTCGAGCGTTCCGATCCTGCGTGACGCGGATACCTGAAACAGGACGCAGCCCACGGTGTTGAAGAGAATCAGCACCGCCGCCATCCAATGCGGGGCACTGGTGTGCTGCACGATCCACAACGGGAATCCAATGTCGAGCATGGCGAAATGGATCACCATGATCATGTTCACCATCGTGGCGGCCGCATACCGGCGGTCCCGCAGGACCGGCAGCTTGGCGGCGCCGGGTTTCACCGGCACGGCCGCGATGCGAGGCAGCGCGAAGAGGATGAGACCGCAGAGGAGATAGGACGCCGCGTTGAAGCCGATCACGGCCATATAGGCCTCGCGGGTGTCGACCCAGATCGCCAGGCCGGCGATACCGCTGCCGATCGCGACGCCCAGATTGCCGATCGTGCGGATCTGGGCTCTCGCCAGGGTCGCATCTTCACCGGCGGTCAGGGTCGAAAGAACCGCCTGCCGCGCCGCGTAGGCGCCTCTCTCGATGAACGTGAACACGACGGCGACCGCCGTGAATTGGAGGATTCCGTCGACCACCAGGAAGAACACGGCGGCCAGCGCGCTGAGGATCAGGAGCACGGCGGCCACGTCACGCTGGCCCCGCCGATCAGCGAGGTGCCCGAACGGGACACCGGAGAGGAGGCCGGTGGCGCCGGCGATGGTGAGTCCCACGCCGAGCTGGCCGGGCGTCACCCCCGCGAACTTGGTGAAATACAGCGCCGAGGAGGCCATGAAGGCGCCCCGGCCCAGCAGGTTGAAGAAGACCGCTGTGCCCAGTAAGCGGACACTGGTCGACATGGATCGCAGCATCACGGGCGGCATTCCGGTTCGTGGTCGAGGTCGAAGGTGAGCGAGCCCACTGCCGCCCGAGCACGCTCGGCGGCTTCCTCCGGCGTCGCGCCGAGCGCCCAGGCGAAGGCGAGCCGCGCGAGCGAACCGGTGAGATCGCCGACCTGCTCACCGACAGCGGCAACAGCGGCGACCTCCCTCACGCCCGGCATCCGCTGAGCGTCCTCGACGCCGTGGACTGCGGTGAGCACGCCCCGGCGGTCGGCGCATCGATATTGGATCGCGGCGAAGTCCGCGCGTTCGCCGCTCCGGTGACGTCTCATCGCCTCCTCGATCTCCGCGCTGATCGAGTGGCCGACCGCCTGACGAGCCCAGGCCTTCTGGATATCGATCCCCGTCGCGGCCGAGAGCATGTGGGGGATCCTGTCGCCGCCGTAGCGCAGATGGGTCTCGATGATCCGGACATCGTTCCCGGTGAGGATCACCTCGGTGTGGGTTGCGCCGTCCCGCACCTCAAGCGCGTCCAGCATCCGGCGAACGGTGTCGCCGATGGCCGCCGCCTCCGCTTCGGGAAGCGGAGCCGGCACCAGGTGCCCGACCTCGACGAAGCTGTCCTGGTCGATGGACTTTTGGGTGATCCCTGCCACGAAGTGCCGGCCTGCTTCGCTGATGCACTCGACGCTGAACTCCCGGCCCTGGTGGAAGGGCTCGACTATCAGCTCTTCCGCGTCCAGGCCTGAGGTTCCCTCCATACTCCATGTGAAGGCCTGGGGGACGTCCGCGGGCGACGCCAGTTTGCTGATGCCCCGGCTTCCGATACCTCCTGCGGGCTTGCACATGACGGGGTATCCGAGCTCCCCGGCGGCCTTGGCGAGCTCGTCCGCACCGACGATCTTCTTCGCGGGAGTGTCATCGACACCCGTCTCGCTCAGGCGGGCGCGCATGAGGTACTTATCGGTGACCCACTGAGCGGTTTGCTCGGAGTAGCACCTCAACCCCAGCTTCTCGGCGATGTAGCCGGTCTTGTCCGCATCGGACTCGGTGAAATTGACGATCGCGTCGATGCGGTCGTGCTCATGGATGGCCCTGGCGATGCCCAGCCATTCCTCCCGACCGGTCTCACGATCGAGGATCAGCAGACGGTGCAGGTCCTCCCTGTCCCAGACCTTGTTCTCAACCTCCTGCCGGCAGATCACGCTGATCCGCAGTCCGGGAGCGGCCTGTAAGCAGTTCCTCGGGACCTCGCGTGCTCCACCGATCATGAGGAGGTGTTCGGCAATCGCTGCCGTTTCCTCAGGCATCCGACCACTCCGTGTTCGCGTAGAACCAGTCGACACAGGTGCGAAGACGCTCTTCGACCTGGTCACTGGTCGCGCCGGAAACGAGGAAGGTCGCTATCTCGCCGTTGGTGTGCCGCATGGCCTGGTAGCGGCGTCCGGCAGGGGCGTGCGTGTAGTCCAGCACCCAGTCGAACGGAGTTGACTGGGGAACCTTGGTCAGGACCCCAGGTCGGGGAGAGATCGTCGTCTGCCCCGAGATCCGCTGTTGCAGGGCTTCCGTCGCCGGCCAGTCATGTGGTGCGAACCCGCAGAACGCACGGACCGCGGCCATCTTGAAATCGACCCCGAAACTGGCCCGGTTCTCCTCGAATATCGAGCCGCCACCGAGCCGCTGTGCGGCCTCGCCGAGGACGAGCGTGCCGTCCGGACGCTGCCAGAGCTCCACGTGGAAGAGCCCGTCGGGTCCGAAGGGAAGCACCTTCTCCAGAAGATTCCTGGTGAATCCGATGACTTCCCGGGAAAGGTCGCTGCGGGCGTCGAGCATCGTGCTGCCCATGAAGCCGCCGTGCAGGAAATCGATATGACTGCCGATGTACCGGGCCGCGCTCATGAAGCGGCAGACGCCCTGGGAGTAGTAGCCGTCGACACGTAGCTGGGTCCCGTCGACGAAGGCTTCGGCGAGCATGTCCGGCTCGCGGTCGATTCCGGCGAAGATTCCCGCACTCAGCAGGGAGTCCAGCTCCGCCTCCGAGTCCAGGATGAAGGTCTCGGCCGATCCCTTGCCCGAGATCGGCTTCAGCACGAACGGGAAGCCGACCACGTCGGCGAAGTCGAGCAGCTCGAAGGCGTTGCGGACCTTCCTGAACTCGGCCACCGGAACGCCTGCCGCAGATGCGCACTGCTTCATGAGGAACTTGTCCCGCAGGTAGACCGCGTCCTCAGGAGGGATACCCGTCAGCCCGTGTCGTTCGCGCAGCCATGCCGCTCGCAGGACGTCGGCCTCCGCCATGGGAATGATCCGCTTGAACCCGCCGTTCGCGAGCAGGTGGTCGGCCCGCTTACCGACCAGGTCGTTCATCGCATAATTCTGGAAGCACTCAATTTTCGGGAATGCGCCACCATAATGAGCCTCGATCCATTCCGGCGGATGGTCCTGGTCTGTGCCCGTCAATAAGTGGGCTGTGTTCTGGGTGGCGTCGGACCATTCCTGCGGTGTATTGCGGAGCAACACCTTGAGCGGCGACATGATTATGTTTTCCACGATGCCTCATCCTGCTCTGCTGAGTATATGTTTGGCTATTGCGTCCGCGTCATTGAAGAATTCATTCCAGGGGCCGGGCCTGCCGCTTCCGACGAAGGTGAACCAGCGAGTGTTCTCGGTCGGAATGCCGATCACGTGCAAGCCCTCGGACGACGAGCCGTCTCGTGCCACCGGATGGAAAGGGGAGCCTGTCGTCGCGACCCCGCCGGTTCTGAAGGCGGTCACTCCGTTGGGATTGACGTATTCCGTCAACACCCCCCGATCGCGGAGGTTGACCAGGAGGCGGGAGGTGTCCCGGGACAGATGCGTACCGGGAATCCTGGCATCGATGAGCACGTCGAGTTCCGTCTCGGAGCCGGTGACTGCCGACGATCCGATGGTGAACCGGCCGGTGGCTTCACCAACACCGAAGCGGGCACCCGGGCCGGCGATGCGCACGATCCCGGCTTCGAGAAGCGCGAGCAACTGATAGACGCGTTTCCTCGGCGGCCCCGAAGACAGCAGGGAGCTTCGGGGGCTGAACCATCCGAGGAAATCGTTCGCGTGTGATTGCGCGGTGAGCCCCGAAAAGTCCACCAGTCTACGTATCTCGCTGCGCGTATCTCTCAGGACGTCCAGCGCGGCCTTGAGCGGATCGAGCCGGTTCCCGGCCTCGGCGTGTTGGAGGTCCCTGCGCATGAACGCCAACACATGGTGCGTGAAGTTCTCGGGCGATTCGTAGGAGAGCCCGTCGAACGGGCGCGCCAGGGCGAAGAAGTCGACAGGTTCGGCGTGGACGCCGAAGGCCCGGGCGACGTCCCTGATCGTCAGGGCATCGATGGCTCCTTGCTCCCTGACCTCCTCGACGAAAGCAGCCTCTGAGGATGCGCCGGCCAGATCGCACACAAGCGTTGAGAAATACACCAGATGCATCTCAGCGAGCACCCACGGGGCGACGTCCGACCGGAAGTCCAGGGGGCGACCGGAAGACCTTTCAAGGATCTCGTCGGCCTTGAACAGAGTGGGCCGGTAGGAGTAGTCGGGCGCCTTCTGGTTCCGCCCCCGGGCGGGCAGCGGCAGCCCGCTGCGGGAGCCCGCGATGATCAGCGGCTCGTGACCGCTGGGCTGGTAGCTGTACTCGTTCTCCGCGACCTCCAGGAACTTTCCTTCACGTCCCTCGGTCAAAGAAAAGATCACGTCATAGGCCGAAAGGCCGAGCCCGATGACCCCGGTCGGCGCGCCGGCGGGAATTCATTCGAGGTTCATCTCCGCGGGGGAGTCGCTTCGGATGTACTGGATTCCCGGCTTTCGGGCGGCGAACTCCGCAAAGGCGAGCTCGGCCCCCTTAAGGCGAGGAAGGCCGTGCCCGGTTGCCAGGACGACGCTGTCGGCTTGGAGGATTCGTCCGCTGTCGAGGCGTACGTGGAAGACTCCGGCTTCCCGGCATAAGTCGACGACGCGGTCATGAATCCCTTCGAAGGAGACCTCCGGCGGCAGGGTCTTCTTCGTTACGTCCAGGACGAACCGCAGGTACCGGCCGTAAATCTTTCTGGGGGCGTATTCATTGCTTCCCACTTGCGGATCGCAAGACCGCCACCATTCTGCGAGCGACGGTCCCGCGCCTGGCCGGACCGGCCCGTTGTCCGCGGGACCGGAGAACATGGTCACCTCATCGGCGACGGTGTTCATCCGGTAGAGATCGTCCTGGTCGGTGCGCCAAATGCGGCCGCACCCGACTTCGGTCGAGTCGATCAGGTGGATGTCGATCCGGGAACGAGGGGAGGGGTTCTGAAGTCGCGCCACAATACGCTCAAGAACCGCAAGACCCCTCGGTCCTGATCCGACGATAGCGATCCGGTAGACGTGTGGTAAGCCGTTGACGTCGCTCACAGGGTCCCTCGCTGGGGTGGGGGAAAGTGTGGAACGTCAGGCGTTCCGTCCGAGCCGTATCGGACTTTATGCCGGAGTGATCATCCGGTAAATGGATTTACGAAAGGGAACGAATACCGGAGTGATCCACGGAGCGTGACCAAAACAAGGTGTGCCAGCGGGGCGGACGGCACGGAACATGTCATAAGGGACCGGGGAATCCGGACATTCGACCCTATGCATACACGCTGGGTGCGAATATCGCCTCGGCGTGATCTGCGTCTCACCGGCCCACCTCTCTCCGCATATGGTCCCTGACGGTCGAGGACGCTGAGCCTCTTGCGCCCGCGATGGCCGCCCTACGCCTCGAAGGACCGCCGCGCCGAGTAGATGTCAAGGGTGGTGGATCGGCAGTCCGTCAGGTGCCGCAGCGGTCTTTCGTTCCAGCAGTGTGACGGTGACGTCAGGTGCAATCCGACGCTTGCTGGTGGGAGTGAATCCGCGTCTCTGGTAGAGGGCGAGCGCGGGCTGGTTGTCGGTTCCGGTGGAGACCACGGTCACTTCTGCGGGTTCCATGGCATCGAGGCTGTTGAGCAGTGCTGTCGCGATGCCGCGGCGGTGTGCACGGGGATGGACCACGAGTCGGCAGATATCCAGGGTGCCGTCGTGCAGTCGGGTCCAGGACACGGCTCCGGCCAGCCCGGTCCCGTCCGTGACTCCGAGGAAGGACTCCGTGCAACTACGCAACTCCTGGAGGGTTTCGTGCAGCGGCGGGATGCCGTCGAATCCGATGAGGTCGGCCTCCACTGCGTAGGCAGCGCGCTGAAGTTGCCACAACTGCCGCAAGGTGCCTGGATCGGCCAGGTCCAGCCGATGGGGTTCGCTCAGTTGCCGGCAGGGTGCTGCGCTGGTGCTGCGATGGCTTGTCACGCGGCAATCGTTTCAGAACGCTCTTTCAGGAGGCCACGCTCGAAGCAGGCTTCGGCGCGGACGAGAGGGCTGTCCGTTCTCTGGGTCAGCGGACGACGTTGGCGGGTTCATGTGCGCCGGCCAAGCTCCGCAGCGCGTATCGGTGGGATGACCGATGTGCGGGGGAGGGGGGTGGGGTTCATAGTCCTCGGGAGATCGTTTGCGGGCGGCCGAGGTGCGCCCGGTTTTCGAAAGGACCCTTCTGTGGACACGTATGCGGACCTGGTGTTTCTCGGCGGGAAGGTGGTCACGGTCGATGCGGAGTTCTCCGTCGCCTCGGCCCTGGCGGTGACCGGCGGGGTCATCAGCGCCGTCGGCGGGCGGGACGACGTCGCGCCGCTCGTCGGGCCCGACACCCGCGTCATCGACCTGCGGGGAGCGACGCTGCTTCCCGGCATCAACGATTCCCATCTGCACGGATGCGCCTTCGGCATGGCCAGCCCGCCGCTCTCCCTCGACCTCGGCCATCCCGCCGTCTCCTCCCTCGCGGACGTGGCCGAGGCGGTACGGGAAGCCGTCGGTCGGGTACCGGGCGGGCAGTGGGTCACGGGGCACGGCTGGGACCCCGGATTCCTCGACGAGTGCGTCACCGATCCTTCGCGGCAGCCCTCGCGGCGCGATCTCGACGCCGTGAGCCCGGACCACCCTGTCGTCCTGTACTCGTTCTCCGGGCATGCCACCTGGGTCAATTCCAAGGCACTGGAGCTCATCGGGATCGATCGGCACACCGTTGCGCCGCCCGGTGGGGCCATCGTCGTGGACGAAACCGGGGAGCCGACCGGGCTGCTCCACGAGGGGGCCCAGACCCTCGTGCAGAACGCGCTGCCGCCGCTCAGCCGGCAGGAGCGGACCGACGCGATCAGATCCACCCTCGCCACGCTCGCCCGGCTCGGCGTGACCAGCTACACCGAGCCCGGGCTCGGCCCCGGCGGCGACGGCATCATGCGGGGCGCACTCGGCGCACAGACCCTCGACGTCTACCGCCAGCTGCTGGCCGACGGCGAACTGACCGCCCGCGTCGGCGTCTTGGTCCTGCCCACCGGAATGGCGAGCACCGCCGAGGAGTTCGCCCGCACCCTCACCGCACTCGACGACTCCGGTGACTCCGGCGACGTCGATCCGCGCCGCCTCGCGATCCACGGAGTCAAGATCTTCGCCGACGGCATCGTCCCCAACAAGACGGCCTGGATGCACGAGCCGTACGTCGGCGGCGGCTGTGGCTCTCTGTGCGTCGGCGGTGAGACCGACGCCGAGCGGATCGCGGAGATCGACGCCATGATCCGGCATGCGCACGCCGCCGGGCACCAACTCGGCGTCCACGTCACCGGCGACCGGGCCTGCGACTCCGTCGCGGACGCCTTCGCCGCCGCCGTGGCCGAGCACCCGCGGCCCGACGCCCGCCACTACATCATCCACGGCGACTTCCTCACCCCGCACAGCATGAAGGTGCTGGCCGCGCACGGCTTCGGTGCCAACATGAACCCCACCATCAAATGGACCGTCGCCGACATGGAGGAGGAGTTCGTCGGCGCCGAACGGGCCGCGTACGCATGGCCCTACCGCGATGCCATCGACGCCGGCGTGCGGGTCGCGAGCGGGTCCGACGCCCCCGTCACGTACCCGGACTGGCGCCAGGGCGTCGCCACCATGGTGCTGCGTGAGTCGAAGGCCGCCGGCCGGGTCAGCGGCCCCGAGCAGCGCATCGGCCTGGCCGAGGCGATCCGTACGTACACGATCGAGGCGGCCTGGCAGGACTTCGCCGACGACTGGAAGGGCTCCCTGGAGCCGGGCAAGGTCGCCGACCTGTGTGTGCTCGACGGGGACCTGCTCAGCGCCGACCCCCACGACATCCCGCGGATGCCCGTCGTCCTCACGGTCGTGGACGGGCAGGTCGTGCACGACGCCCGTCGCGATTGACCTGTTCCGGAGAAATGATCATCCTTGGGGGATGCCATTGGAGCGGAGCACGGCGGACATCCTGGACGCGGCCGTCCAGGTCCGTGCGGCCGCCAGGAACGCCACGAGCGGCGCGAGTGGCCTCGACACGGTCCTGACGGCGTTGTCGGAGGTGATGGAGTACGACCACGCCTCCCTGACCCGGTGGGATCCGCTGCACCGGCGCCACACCACCCTGGCCGGGAGCTACCCGGATGACGCCACGGCCTACATCGAGACCCGCCTCCACCACGACCCGGTCTTCCCCGTGCTCCGCAGTCCGGCCCGAGGTGGTCTCTGGCTCAGTGACGTCCCTCGGCAACTCCTGGCCACCTCCCCGGGCTTCCAGGAAGTGCTGCGTCCCCTCGGCATCGAGGGCGGCGTGGCCCAGTGCCTGTTCTCCGCCGACGGCCGGTACGTCGGCATGCTGAACGTCAGCACACGCCGACCGCGGCGCGCGCCCGATCCGGCGCGCGCCGTGGTCACCCTGCTCACCGAGGCCCTCGCCGCGGCCGTCGCCCGAGGAGGCCCGCCGTCCGAGGAGGCCACCGCGGCCGACCCCGCCGCGGACGCGCGCCGGCCTGGCGGGCTCTCGCCACGGGAGGTCCAGGTGCTGGCCGAGCTGACCACCGGCCGCACCAACAGGGAGATCGCCGAGCGGTTGTTCATCGCGCCGCGCACCGTAGCGACCCACATCGAGCACATCCTCGCCAAGCTGGACCTCTCCAACCGCGCGGCCGCCGCCGCCCGAGCCGTCGCCTGGGGCATCGAGCCCTCCCGCTGACGCGAGCCCTACGGGGCGAAACGCTTCACCAAGAGCATTGCCCATGGCTGCCTCCGATGCGGTCGGGGGCGACGGGCTCCCGCGGGGCTCTTGTCAGTCCGTCAAGCCTCACTCTGCTCGATGTGCAGATGGATCGGACCGCGGAGAACGGGGCTGCGTCGATACGGCGGTGGGTCGGTGACCAGCCGGGGCTGGTCGAGGCGGCGCACCAGCTCGGTCAGCGCGATCTGGGTTTCCCGCCGGGCCAGTGGGCCGCCGAAGCACAGGTGGATGCCGCTGCCGAACCCGAGGTGCTGGTTGTCACGCCGATCGGGGTCGAAGCGGTCGGGATCGTGGAAGCGGTGCGGATCGCGGCTGCCCGAGGCCAGCATGAGAATGATCCGCGAGCCCTTGGGGATGGTCGTACCGCCGACGGTGACCTCGCTGTATGCCGCCCGCCACGGGATGATGTGCACGGGGGGCTCGTAGCGCAGCAGTTCTTCCACCAGCGGCACGACCAGGCCCGGTTCGTTGCGGAGTTGCTGCAGTACCTGGGGATGGCGCAGCAGGGTCAGCATGCCGTTGGTGATGAGGTTGACGGTGGTCTCGTGGCCGGCGATCAGCAGCAGATTCGCGGTGCTGATGATTTCCTCGTCGGTCATCCGCCCGTCCGGCCCGTCATCGTTGACCAGCCGTGCCAACAGGTCCTCGCCAGGCCGGCCGTGGCGTTGCTCCACCAGCCCGCCGAGGTACTCCTGCAAGTCCTTGCGGGCCTGTACGCCGTTCTCCAGTTTCTCCTTCGGGTCGGTCTTAGGGTTGTAGTCGATCGAGTTGACGATGTCGTTCACCCACACGTGGAATCTCGGTTCGTCCTCGCGCGGCACGCCGAGCAGGTGGCAGATCACCGTGACGGGGAACGGGTAGGCGAAGTCGTCGACGATGTCGATCCGCTCCTTGCCCGCGAAGCCGTCGATCAGGCTGCTGACGATGGCGACCAGGTCGCCGTCCATGCCCGTCACCAGGCCCGGGGTGTGCGGGGGGCCGAAGTGGCGCATCGCCATACGCCGCAGGCGGTCGTGCTCGGGCGGGTCGAGGTTGATGAACGACGGCTTGCCGGGCCTCTCGAACGCCTCCATCGGGCGCGACAGGTTGCGGACGTCGGAACTCAGGTGCGGATCGTGCAGGACGTCCGTGAGCTCACGATAGGTGCTGATGACGTAGCTGCCGTCCTCCTGCAGAGCCACCGGCGTCTCGCGCAGTTCGGCGTACAGCGGGTACGGGTCGGCCCGGGAGGAATAGTCGAGGATTCGGCGCAGCAGGTCGGGCGTCTCGGTCGTGGTCATCTCGCTTCCCCTCCTGCTACCGGTACTGCGCGGACGTGACGCGCCGCTCACTCGGGTCATGGCCGGTGACGACCACGGTGGCGCCCTGGGCGAGCAGGGTCGGGCCGGGGAAGTCGACGGCCACCGGTTTCCTGTCGGCGGGCTGGTCGGGCGTGGGGCAGGGCGGCGGGAAGGGTGCGGCCGTCTCGATCAGCTGCCGGTAGTGGTCCAGCCACTTCGCGTTGTTGAAGCTGACCGCAGCGGTGACGCGGCCCCGGTAGCCGTATGCGGCGACGAAGCGGTGGTCGGCCACCGATCCCTGGGAGACGATCACCTCGTCGGCGTAGGTCGGCACGCCGACGGTCTTGATGTTGACGCCGAACTGGATCGACCAGAACACCGGAATGGACAGGTGGGGCCAGCGGTCCGCCTGGGAGCTCACCATGTTGTGCGCCGCGACCTCGGCCTGCTCCACGGCGTTGGCCCAGTGCTCCAGCGAGATGAGCCGATACTCGTAGATCGGGTTCGGGCAGCGTGCCACGTCCCCGGCGACGAAGATGTCGTCGGTGATCAGGCCGTTGAGGTCGAGGGCACGGCAGCCCGTGTCGCAGGCGATTCCCCAGACCCCCGCCGCCAGTCCCGACCCGCGCAGCCACTCGGTGTTGCGGATGCCCCCCAGCGCCACCACTGCCACGTCGGCGTCGATCGTGGAGCCGTCGTCGAAGTGGGCCCGGCAGAACCGCCCTTGCGCGTCGCCCTCCAGCCGCGTGACCTTGACACCGCAGCGCAGGTCGACCCCGTGCGCGCGCTGCATGTCCGCCGCGACCTCACCGATCATGGCGCCCAGCGCGCCGACCAGCGGGGCCGCCGCGAGTTCGGCGACGGTCACCGGGATGTCCCGCTCGCGGCAGATGGAGGCGATTTCGGAGCCGGTGAATCCCGCACCGATGACGAGGACGCGGGAGGGCCCGGCGGCGAGGGCTCGCTGCAGGCCCTCGGCGTGCTCGCGGGTCCGCAGGACGAACACTCCGTCCAGGGCCGCCTCGCTCTCGACGAACCACGGCCGGGCCCGCACCCCGGTAGCGATCAGCACCCGGTCGAAGGGAACCTCGCGGCCGTCGGCGAGCCGCACGTGGTTGGTCGCCAGGTCGAGCCCCGCGGCGGGCACGCCCAGCAACCACTCAGCATCGATGTCACGGCGGCGCGGCAGCTTGGTGCCGTCGGCCGGCACCCACCCGGACAGAACCTGCTTGGACAGGGGAGGCCGGTCGTAGGGCTCGGCCGACTCGTCACCGACCATGGTCAACGATCCGGTGAAACCCTCGCCGCGCAGAGCCTCCGCGGCCCGCAGTCCCGCCAGTGACGCCCCGACGATCACGATGCGGCCCTCGCGCTTGAACGCCCGCAGGTTGTCGGCGCTGGTCATGACGGCGATGCCTCCGCCGATGCGTCCCGACTCCCCGCCGGTGCGCCCCCACTCTCCGCCGGTGCGTCCCGTCCCTCCAGCTGATCAACCAGAATCGCCTGGACCGGGCAGGCCGCCGCGGCACGCAGCACCTGGTCACGCCGGGCGTCGTCGGGGTTCGGGTCGTACATCAGCGCTTCTTCGCCGTGCATCCGGAACGCGTCCGGAGCCAGAAAGGCGCACTGCGCATACCCTTCACATCGGGAAAGATCAACGACAACTCTCATCCCCGGCCTCCGCTGCAGAACTGCGGGCCCCGAAGCCGGCGCCACTTTGACGCTTAAGCGCCTGACAGACTTCGCGAGAAGACGTGGCCGTGGCCCCGCCGCTGCGAACTGTGAGGGGGTGCACGGCGCTCGCCGCTCGGCGCTCGTAGGGTCTCCGCAGCCAAAAATTGATCGTCGCCGTAAGGCGAGTGGCGTCCGCAAAACCGCCTAGAGGAACTCACGTTCCTCCCAAAAGGCTATCCCGCGCCCACACCGCCCGCACCCGGGAAAGGGGCGTCTTGCCGTTCGGTAGCCGGCTCGCAGATCCCGCCCTTCTGCGTTCCACCGCGGAATAATGGATTTCCAGCCGCGGAGATTGCCGAGCAGTTCCTGGAGGGCTTCCAGCCGCCATTGGTCATACGGTCCGCGGGCGCTGCGGCGTCGCTCCGCCTGCTCCAATTCCTGCGCGTCGCCTGTTCCCGGCTTGGCGCCGCGTTCCTGGCGTGCCGCCGCGTTCCCGGCTTGGCGCCGCGTTCCAGGCATGGCGCCGCTCGCTGTGTCTGGCACTGGAGGTAACCCACGATGGCAACGAACGACGGCAACGAACATCATGGAGCCCACGGGAAGCGCGGCAGTCAGCAACTCCACGGCGGCATTGCGCCGAGAACGGTGCTCCACTGGCCAGCCCGCGGCATCGACACACGGCTGCTGCCCGAGGTCCGGCGTCGCGGACCTCGGGCAGCATGTCACCAGACCCGGCGAAGGTTTCCGGTCACCGCACCAGGGGCTGCCCGATGGTGGATCGGGTGACGGGCCTAGCTCCCGGCCGCGGCAGTGGTGGCAACGATGACCGCGGCCATGGCCGCCTGCATGTCACGGATCGCCGCGCGAACGCTCTCGGCGGCCCACTGGCCGGACGCGACCTCCGCCATCCGGTCGGCCACCTGCTTACGCGGCACATCGGGGAACGCCAGGCGGTGCAGCTTGGCAGCGTGGATCAGGGCGATGAGGCCCGCCGTGCGCTCGTCCGGGGCGGCGCCGTCCAGGACGACGGCCTGGAGCCGTTGGCGCAGCTCCTTCTCAGGCGCGCCGTCGGCCTCGGGGTAGCGGCGCGTGGTGAACAGACCGAGGGCCCTGTGCTGCTGCTCGACGACCACTCCGCGCGCACACAGGCTTTCCACAGCCGCGTTCCCGGCTTTGCCCCGGTCCTTCGTCAACCACTCCGTCACCCGGCGCTTTTCGCGGTCGCCCAGCCAGGCGTCGAGCAGCGCCAGTCGGTCATCGAGCAATTGCTCACCGGTCGGCGTCCTGTCTGCAAGTTTGAGGTACTTGCCCTCAACGGATGCCCTCCCGGCGAGGACCAGTTCCAGCAGGATCCCACCCGCGACGGCCCAGCCCGCCGCCTGCCGTTGCTCCGGCACCCCGGACTCCTCGTCCAGGGAGAGCAGCATGATCTCCTCGGCCAGCGTGATGGCCATCCGCGGTCCCCCGATACGTCTCGTGGTCATTTTCAGTCAGCCAGTGAGACGCCCAGGTTGACCAGGCGGTTGCTATGGACGCCCGTCTCGTCGCCTGCACTCACCGGGCCGGCGCTCATGCCGCATCAGGCAACGTATGTCTGGATGTTGAGTGGTGGTCAGGCCGGCACTCCGGCTTTCGATTGCGTATCACCTCATCTGGCCAAGCGTGAAGGACCGGGGCGTGCCAATGGCGGTTCGCGCGGCAGTCGTTCCAGATTGCCACCGCAGTACGGAAGGGTTGCGCGCTCCGGGCCAAGCGGGCGGCAGCTTCGTCTGAACGGCAGCGACCACCGCAGCCACGGCGAGCAGGACGGCGCCATCGCTGCCTGCGGTTTGATTGCGGGACGTGAGTGAGACGTTACCGGAACGTCAGTGGCCCCGGGAAAAGTGGTGTTCACACCGCGGGAACAGCCAACGAAGACTCCCGCACGAAACAGGGGGAACCCGAGCATGCGTACTTCCCGGATTCGTACCGCCACCCTGGCCGCCGTCACCGCCGCGTTGGCGCTGGGCCTGACCGCTTGCGGCGGCGCCGACGGCAGTTCGAAGGCGGCGGGCGGCGAGACCGCCGCTGGTACGGCGCAGAGCCGGTCCGCGTCCAATGGGGATGGCAAGGGCGGCGCGGAGCAGGCCAACAGCGGCGGTGACACCAAGCAGGGCGCGCGCTCGAAGACCGCCCCGGGCGGGACGGGCGAGAACGCGGGCAAGGGCACAACGGCCGGCGCCCAGCAGTGCCGCGGCGACGAGTTGCTTCTCACCGCGGTGCACCGGTTCGCCGGGCAGCAGGGCGACCACCTGCTGGTCACCGCGTCGAACGCGGGCACCAAGCCGTGCTGGGTCACCTCGTACCCGGCCGTGAAGCTCGACGGCGAAGGCGCCGCACTGCCGCACTCGAAGAAGGACAACCCCGGCGGCGACAAGCACATCACGCTCCAGCCCGGCGGCACGGCATACAGCGCGGTGAACCTCTTCGACTACGGCTCGAAGAACCACACGGCGCAGTCCTTCGCCCTCGCGCTGCGCGGCGCGGACGGTCACGTCGGCCCCTTCTACTCCGTCGACCTCAAGGGCGAGAAGCCGCAGTTCAGCTGGAACGAGGCCGACGTGCTGAACTGGAACACCAAGAAGCCGTACGACTTCTGACGGCTCGTCGGCCAGTGGGCGTGTCAGTTCGGGACGGCGCCGCACCGCGCGTCCCGAACCCCGCCGGCACGGCTTCGATGTGCTGGCGATCGTGTCCGGCTGGGTTGGACGTGAGAGGGGGACGCCGATGACGCTTGGTTGGGCGCGGGCTGCGGGAATCGGTGGGGTGTGTCACGGGAGGCGGCTGAGTCGCAGTTCCTTGGCACTTCTTCAGTTCCCTGACTGTGGTGAGGTGGCGTGGCCTCCACCCCTCAACGCCCCAACCCCTCAACGCCCCAACGTTCCAACGCCCCAGCGCCCACCTGGGGCTTTCGGTGGTAGCGGTCCGGTCCTCGGCCGCGCGTCACTTTGACATGCTGGCTTCGATGCCGTCGAGCAGGAAGTCGAGGCCGGTCCGGAAGGTGTGGTCGGCGTCCAGGTGGGCGGCATCGCGTACCACCCTGGCCAGCGCGGGGAAGCGGCCGGTGGCGAAGGTCCGCTCCAGATATGGCCCGAGGGAGGCCTGCCAGCGCTTCTCGTCCATCCCGGTGGCCCGCTCGGCACGCCGCTCGGCGATCTCCCGACGCACCGCGCCGATCACGTACGCGTCGACCGCGGTGACCACCGGCATGATGGCGTCCACATCGACGCCGCCCAGCGCGGCCACCACGGCCTCCCCCCCGGCCAGCGCGTGCGGCCCGAGCTGCGGTCGCCCGCCGAGCAGATCGGCAAGCCATTCGTGCTTGTGAGCGGCCTGCCGGGTGGTTTCGGCGAGAGACCGAAGCACCTCCCGCCAGTCGTCTCCGACCGGCCGGATCTCGGCGTGGACCGCGTCGACCATCAGGTCGAGCAACTCCTCCTTGCTGGCGATGTAGCTGTACAGCCGCATCGGCCCGACGCCCAGTGCGGTGGCGACCTTGCGTAGCGACACCGCCTCCAGGCCGTCCGCGTCGGCCAACCGGATCGCCGCTCGCACGATCCGCTCTCGGTTCAGCGGGGCCGGGACGGGTCGATTCGGTGGCTCCGGCCTCTCCCATACCAACATGCCGCCCACGATACATCGCATCGGGCGATACAGTGTATCGACCAGTACGGCGTATTGAAGGGGAGGCACCAATGACCATCGCCATCGTCGGAGCCGGGCTCGGCGGCCTGGCTCTCGCCCGTGTACTGCACGTGAACGGCATGGATTCCGTCGTGTATGAACGTGAAGCGTCACGCGGTGCGCGCGGTCAGGGCGGCATGCTCGACATCCACTCCGGCCAGCGGGCGTTGCGCGAGGCCGGCCTGATCGACCAGTTCTACGCGATTGCCCGTGGTGAAGGGCAGGACATGCGTCTTCTGGAGCCGGACGGCACCCTGCTGCTCCAGGAGGACACGCCCGACGACGCCCCGCTTGAGCGACCCGAGGTCGACCGTGCCGATCTGCGCAACCTGCTGCTGGATTCCCTCCCCGAAGACGTGGTGCGCTGGGGGCACGCGTTCACATTCGCCGACAACGGCCTGCTGCACTTCGCCGACGGCAGCAGCGCGACGTATGACTTGCTGGTCGGCGCCGACGGCGCGAACTCCCGGGTCCGCCCGCTGCTCACCGACGCCCGCCCAGCGCACACCGGCCACAACGTCGTCGAGGTCGGCATTCCCGACATCGACCGCACGCACCCCGACCTCGCGGCGATGGTCGGGCGCGGCACCTACTGGGTGCTCGGCAACGGACTGTCCCTGGCGGCGCAGCGCAATGGCGACGGCCGCGTGCGCATCGGCCTCAGCTTCTACAACACCGCCGAGGACTGGTTCGCTACCAGTGGGATCCCGTTCGACGATCCGGCCGCCGCCCGGGCGCGGCTGATCGACCTGCTCCCCGGCTGGGACTCACGGTTCACCGCGCTGATAGCGGCCTGCGACGACACGGTCGTGCCGCGGTCGATCACCACTCTCCCGGTCGGCCTGACGTGGCCGTCGACGCCAGGCGTCACGCTGCTCGGCGATGCCGCGCACCTGATGCCGCCGGTGGGAGAGGGCGCCAACATGGCGTTGCTCGACGGCGCCCTGCTGGGTCTCGCGCTGGCCGCGCACCCGGACGACTTTCCCGCCGCCGTCAAAGAATACGAACGCGAGATGTTCGAACGCACCAGTGCCGCCGCCCGGATGTCCGCAGACTTGCAGGAATTGCTGACGTCGCCGGACGCCGCCCAGAAAATGCTCGCATTCTTCCAACCTGGCTGAATGCAGGCCGGATAAGACCAGGCAACCGGCCGCCGCGATCGTGACTTCCGGCGCTATCTCCACTCATGTTCGCCCGGTGTTCTCACACCACCTGGCTTTCGCGGAAGTCGCGTTGGCGGGAGAGGAAGAAGCGCCGGCAGAAGGGGTCCTGGACACAAGCGCCATTGCGTGCGTGTGGTGATGCGTACCGAGTCGGCAGGTGTTTGCTGGTCCCTGCCCCTGGGGAGCTCGGGACCGGATACGGTTCGAAACGAAGCGGGACGGCGCCCGGTTGGCCGCGCCCGCTGTGCGCCGGCCGGGCGTCAGGGTCAGTCATCAGGGGGTATCGACGTGCCGCAGGAACCATGGGCCGAGCTGGGGGAGACCGTCAGCGCGATTCGTGCCGAGTTGCAGAGCGCCATGGAAGCGGGCAGGGAGGAGTCCCTGAAATTCAGGACCGGGCCGGTGGAGCTCGAGTTCAGCGTGGAGGTCAAGAAGGACGGCGGGGCCAAGGCCAAGGTCTTCGTTCTTCCCTGGACCGTTGAGGCCCATGGTGCGGCGAGCGTGGGCCGCACCCACCGGGTCAAGCTCACCCTGCAGCCGGTCGACGACGACAACAACGATCTGAGGATCTCCGCCGACTCTCCGCAGCGTCCGAAATAGCCGCAAACGATCAGCGTGGAGAACAGCTCGTCGGGTGAGGAACAGGACGGGGGATGGACCAGGCACGGGTCATGGAGATCTGGAATCCGGTCCTCGGGAAGTCGGGCAGCGGGTACCTGATCGGTGACGACGTGGTGCTCACTGCGCACCACGTCGTGGACGGGGTCCGGATGCGTGGCACCGTGGAGGTCCGGCAGCTGAATCCGGAAGGCGGGACGGACTGGACGGCTGCCGAACTGGTGTGGCTGCCGGAAGCAGCAGCTTCGGAGGTGGTGCCGGACGCGGACGGTGCGCTGCTGCGGATCACCGGGCCTGACTGGCAACCGCCGGTGACTCCGCCGGTGCGATTCGGGCGGATCGTGGGCAAGGACCGCGTGCCCTGCCTGGGGCTGGGCTTTCCCGACGCCGTCACGCGTCCCGACCACGCTCGGGACACCATGCCGATACGTGGCCATGTGGATCCGTTGCACGGCATGAAGTCGCGGATGACCACGGTGCATGTCGACGTGGGCATCGTGCCGAGCCGCTCGGGATGGCGCGGCAGCTCGGGGGCCGGGCTGCTGTGCGGACCGCACCTGGTCGCGGTCGTGACGACGGAGAAGAGCTTCGCGCCGGGTGTGCTGGAGGCCGTACCCGTCAGTGTCCTCGCCCAACTGCCAGGATTCGAGCAGACGTTACGTGCCCACGGCGTCCACTTCGTCACCGAGGACATCGGCGAGGCGTCTCCGGATCCCGACGACGAACCGGACTACGCGCCCATTGCCATACCGCCGCCCTCCGCACGGCACCGTATGAAGAAGCTGCTGGTGCCTGCCGCCGGAGGGATGATGACGATCCTGGCGCTCTTGGCACTGTCCCCGCCCGCGTCGGGTGTCACGTGGCCGATCGGATCGACACTCTCCGGCGTTCTGGCCGGGTGGGGCATTGATTGGCTCCGTGGCCCGCAGTCGGCAGGGGACGGCCGGGAAGCTGCAGTCCAAAGGCTGCGTGAGGCCGTCCGGGGGGAGGTGGAGCGACGTCGTTGGCAACTGCTGGGCAACGACAGCAAGGCCATCAACGTCACGTTCGTCACCGTGCCGCAGGACGGCAGGGACGCGGACAGGGCCTGGCCTCGCGGCGACTTCGACGGCGTCGCCCGTTACCTGGACGGGCTCCGGCCGAAGCGCCTGGTCATCACGGGCGGTCCCGGCTCGGGCAAGACGCTCCTGGCTTATGAACTCGTCCATCGGGTGCTCGCCCGCAAGCACTACGACGGTCCGGTGCCGGTACCGGTCGGCCTGTCGGAGTGGGACACCAGCGTGACGTTCGCCGACTGGTTCAGCGCTCGCCTGGAGCAGGAGTACCTGGGTGGTTCCGAGACCAGGGCGCGGGGCTTGTGGGCGGCCGGGCGCATCATGCCGGTACTGGACGGGCTCGACGAGATGGACCCTACGGACAGCGGACGGCCCAGGGCCGTCGCCGCGCTGGCCGAGCTCAACCGGTTCGCCGGGCCAGTGGTGCTGACCTGCCGTTCGGATGAGTACGCCGAGCTCAGCCGCGCCGATCAACGTCTGCTGGACTGTGCGAAGGTGCGGATCGAGGAGGTCCAGCCCGTCGACGGCCGGCGGTTCCTGGACGAGCGGAGCAGGAACAGGGCCCGGCTCGCCGGGTTGCAGGACGAACTCTTCGCCACGGGGACGGCCACGAGAGCGGTGCTGTCCTCGCCGTGGATGCTCACGCTGGCGTCCCTGGCCTCGCAGACGGAAGCCGGAGCCGCGAAACTCCGTTCCTTCGTCGGGGTACGGGCCTCGGGCGGCCGAGAGCAGGAAGACCTGCACGCGGCGTTGCTGGAGGAGCTCATCCCCTCCCTGTGCGAGCCGGATCCGGCCGACCGGCGTCGGCCGTACCAGGCGGAAGCCGTGACTCAGTGGCTGCGGCTGCTCACCGCAAGCCTGCGCGGCGGCCACGCGGCACCGGCCGACGGCAGCGATCCCGTCATGCCGTCCCGAGACCTCGCCATCCATACGCTGTGGCCGGTCGCCGGACCGCGCAGCGCCCGCTATGCCGCCGCAGCGATCGCCCTCGCCTGCTGGCTGCCCGCCCTGCTCTCCTTGGCGGTCTGCCTCCACCGCAACCACGCCCTGCCACTGCCTGGGGCAGTACTGCTCGCACTGCTGACCCCTGCGCCGCTGCTCTCGGCCTGGAACGCACGTGCCCGGTACGTCCAGCCCCGCCGAATCCTGTTCCAACGGCTACGCAGCAAACTCGGCTGGAGCCGGATCGCCCTGGGTTCCGCGCTGGGCGGCGTCCTCATGCTGCCGCTGACGTCGCTGTTCGGTCCGGGCTTCGCGCTGGCCGCCGGCGCCGGGTTCGCAGGCGTCTTCGGCCTCGGTCTGGCGCTGTCGGTGCGGGCGGACATCGACCGCCGCCATCTGGTGGGGGTCAGCATCCCCTCTGCCCTGGCGGTGACAGTGGCGGCCGGGTTCCTCGTCGGCCGACTCGGCGATTTCATCGGTCTCATCGCGGGATGCGGCGCCGGAGCAATCGGGCTGGCGGTGGGGGTACCCGCAGCGCTGCGCGCCGCTCGGCGCAACAACGGCGGAGACCCGGACCCGGACCCGCCCGGGGTGCCCACGCCGCTGTCCCCACTGCGCAATGACGCGATGGCAGGGGTG
The DNA here is from genome assembly GCF_055657085.1 of Streptomyces sp. NPDC107765. Lineage (NCBI taxonomy): Bacteria > Bacillati > Actinomycetota > Actinomycetes > Kitasatosporales > Streptomycetaceae > Streptomyces > Streptomyces sp. NPDC107765. The sequence continues at coordinate 181,740 of NZ_JBVKBL010000009.1, forward strand.
GTGTCCGGCGCCGTCGTCGTGGCCCTCACGCTCTACGGGACGCTGAGCGTCGAGTGGTTGCGGGTTCCCTGGCCGCTCGCCGTCATCACGGCCCTGGCCTGCGGTGTGGCTGCCGGGCCCGGTTTTGTCGCGGTCACCAGTTGTCAGTACCTCGGCCTGATCTTGGCCACCCGTGGAAAGCTGCCGTGGCGCCTGGCCGCATTCCTCCGCTGGTGCCATGACCGAGGACTGCTGAGGTCGGCCGGCACCGTCTACCAGGTACGCCACGACGAACTACTTGAGTGGCTCCGGCGTTGAGGTGAATATCGCCGGGCGGCTCGGTCCTCAGGTCCAACCGGCGGCTGGGTTCGGCGGCGCTTGGTTCGGGCCCGCCTGGACCCGGTCGCCGCGCGCCGTGTTGGCTGCCGAGCGGTGGCAGACGTGTGCAACCTGCCACGCGGGTTCGTAAGGATCGGTCAGCAAGGTCAGCAAGGTCAGCAAGGTCAGCAAGGTCAGCAAGGTCAGCAAGGTGAGCTTCAGCGGAAGTGGGAGAGGCTGCGTAGGAAGGCCCCGTCGTGGGCTGACCGGCCCCTTACTTCTCAACACCTCCTGAACGTAAAGCGGTCAGCTCCCCACGGTCGCCGGGCCGATCCCGGTCGGCAGGCGGACCTACGTTCAAGGCCAAATCGCCAACAACTGCGCCAAAATGCAAGCTAGTTGACGAGATCTTCAGTCGCGTCTTGCCCGCGACTCTGGACAGAACTATTGACGCACCATTCACACACGGTGAACATGCAACAAGCAAGAGAGCGCTCCCATGGACTTCACTCGTTCACTTCCTGAATCCGAATCAGGAGAGCTTCCATGCCCACACCCCCCTCAGACGCAACAGCTCACCCCACACCGAGACCCTCACGCCGCACAGTCCTGGCCGCGATGGCGGCCGCACTCCCCGCCGCCGGACTGCCCGTCCTGTCCTCCCGAGCCTCCGCGGCGCCCGCCGCCGCTGCGCTGCCCGGCGGCGGCGACCTCGGCCCGAACGTGCTGGTCTTCGACCCCGGCACGCCCAACATCCAGGGCAAGCTCGACGAGATCTTCAAGCAGCAGGAGTCGGCCCAGTTCGGTACCGCCAGGTACGCCCTCCTGTTCAAACCGGGCACGTACAACGGCCTGAACGCCCAACTCGGCTTCTACACCTCGATCGCGGGCCTGGGACTCTCGCCCGACGACACCACCATCAACGGCGATGTGACCGTCGACGCCGGCTGGTTCAACGGCAATGCGACGCAGAACTTCTGGCGCTCGGCGGAGAACCTTGCGCTCATACCCGTCAACGGCACGAACCGGTGGGCGGTGGCGCAAGCGGCACCGTTCCGGCGGATGCACGTCAAGGGCGGACTGAACCTGGCGCCCAACGGCTACGGCTGGGCCAGCGGCGGGTACATCGCCGACAGCCGGATCGACGGTACGGTCGGCCCGTACTCCCAGCAGCAGTGGTACACGCGCGACAGCTCGGTGGGAGGCTGGCGCAACGCCGTGTGGAACATGGTGTTCTCCGGAGTCGAGGGAGCCCCCGGGCAGACGTTTCCGGACCCACCGTACACAGCGCTGGACACCACTCCGATCTCGCGCGAAAAGCCCTTCCTCTACCTTGAGGGCGGCGACTACCGGGTGTTCCTCCCCGAGAAGCGGGTCAACGCCCGCGGCACCACCTGGGGCAACGGCACACCGCGGGGCGCATCCCTTCCGCTGAGCCGGTTCTACGTGGCCAAGCCCGGCACCGACGCGGCAACCCTCAACGCCGCACTGGCCCAGGGCCTCAACTTGCTTCTGACTCCCGGGATTTACCATGTCGACCGGCCGATCGAGGTGCAGCGGGCGAACACCGTGGTCCTGGGGCTGGGGTACGCGACCATCGTGCCGGACAACGGGGTGACCGCCATGAAGGTCGCCGACGTCGACGGGGTGCGCCTCGCGGGGTTCCTCATCGACGCCGGCCCGGTCAACTCGGCCACACTGCTGGAGATCGGCCCCAACGGCGCTTCCGCGGGCCACGCCGCCAATCCGACGACGGTCCAGGACGTCTTCGTACGGATCGGCGGCGCCGGCCCCGGCAAGGCGACGACCAGCATGGTGATCAACAGCAACCACACCATCATCGATCACACCTGGGTCTGGCGCGCCGACCACGGGGACGGGGTGGGCTGGGAGACCAACCGGGCCGACTACGGCATCCGCGTCAACGGTGCCGATGTCCTGGCCACCGGGCTGTTCGTCGAGCACTTCAACAAGTACGACGTGGAGTGGCGCGGCGAGCGGGGCCGTACGGTCTTCTTCCAGAACGAGAAGGCGTACGACGCGCCCAATCAGGCCGCGGTCCAGAACGGCAACACCAAGGGCTTCGCCGCGTACAAGGTCGCCGACACGATGACCACCCACGAAGGGTGGGGCCTGGGCAGCTACTGCTACTACAACGTGGATCCCACCATCCGGCAGGACCACGGCTTCGAGGCCCCGAACAAACGGGGTGTGAAGTTCCACGATCTGCTCGTGGTCTCGTTGGGCGGTAAGGGCCAGTACGAGCACGTGATCAACGACGTCGGCGCCCCCACCTCAGGCACCACGACGGTGCCGTCCACGGTGGTCTCGTACCCCTGACGTCCGCGCCCTACGAATGCCAGGCCCCCGGCCGGTGGCCAAGTCGCCATGGGCCGGGGATCGGGTGCGGGCCCGGGCCCTGTGCTCGGACGATAGCGGCTGCTCTCGCACCGGCCTGCCTGCCCTCTCTCTCCGCGGACGGCTGGCGGGGCATCAGTGGACGTCGGGAGACATGCGCACATGCGTACTCCATGTGACATGCAGGTGATGGTCCGAGCGCTTCCGGATCGATCAGGAATCGAGAAGCACGGTTTACACGGCCGCTTCTAACCTGATGGTTATGGACATCACCGTTCAGCCGAGTTCTCTCCTGCACGACGACCCGGATGCCTCGCTTGCCGTCTACCGTGATGTCCTGGGCTTTTCGCTGCCCTGCGGGCAAGCTGGTTCGCATCCGGGGCTGCGCTGAGCGTGCGGGTATCGACGCGGCCGCGCAGTCCGACTCGCGAACTTCCAAGGACGCGGCCGCGCACCAGCGCAGAGGCGACAAACAACGAACGTTGGAAAAAGGGGGAGTCTTCGCATGTGCCTGACCGAGTGGGGGCGGGCGCGCGTCCAGGCGCAGCGCCTGACTGATCTGGCGCGACTGCGCCGGGTCCGCGACCGGATCGATGGGCAATACGCGCAGCCGTTGAACGTGGAGGCGCTTGCCCGCGAGGTGAACATGCCCGCCGCCCACCTCAGCCGGCAATTCCGGGCCGCCTACGGTGAGTCGCCGTACGTGTACCTGATGACGCGTCGCATCGAGCGTGCGACGGCGCTGCTGTGGCGGGGCGACCTTGGCGTCACCGAGGTCTGCTTCGCGGTCGGCTGTGCGTCGCTGGGCACGTTCACCACCCGCTTCACCGAGCTGGTCGGCATGCCGCCCGGGGCCTTCCGGCGCCAGGCGGCGAAAGCGGCCCGCCATGCCGACACTGGGGGAGCAGCGCATGCAACCCGTGCAGTCCATGCAACTTATGCAGCCCATGCAGTCCATGGAGGCCACGATGCGCCCTCTGCGATGACGGTTGAGGTGACGCCTACGCCTGCGCGTGCGGCGAAGCAAGGGACACCACCCGTCAGGAATCGAGAAGCCCGGGCCGCCGAGCAGCCTCTAGCGTGATGACCATCGAAACAAGCACGGCTTCCAGCGCATCCACCACGTCCACCACGCCCACCATGTCCCTCGCATCCGCCTCACTCACCCCTACGCCGTCCTGATGCGTAGCCCCGGCACTACCGCCCCACCCCGCTCATCCTTCTACGAGAGGAAACCCGCCATGCAGTCCACGAAGTCGTCCGCCCAGAACTCCGGCACGAGCGCCGAGCAGTACAACGGATTCACCGCCGAGGAGCGGGCCGCGATGAAGGAGCACGCGCAGGAGGAGAAGAAGGCGGCGGCGAGGCGTGGTGCGTCGAAGAGGGAGAAGGAGGCGGCTGCGGAGCGGGACGTGCTCGCGAAGATCGCCGAGATGCCGGACGCCGACCGGGTACTGGCCGAGCGGATCCACGACATCATCACCACTGCCGCTCCGCACCTCACGCCCAAGCTCTGGTACGGGATGCCCGCCTACGCCCAAGACGGCAAGGTCGTCTGCCACTTCCAGAGCGCGCAGAAGTTCAAGTCGCGGTACGCCACGCTCGGCTTCAGCGACCAGGCGGCACTCGACGACGGCGCTATGTGGCCGACCGCCTACGCCCTGAAGGAGCTGACTGAGGCCGACGAACAGCGCATCAGCGCGCTCGTGAAGAAGGCGGTGGGCTGACGCCGGCCGGGCGAGCGAGTCACCACGCACGACGAGACCAGTCCCCGGTTACGGCCCCATCGATCACGGCGAGGCCCGCCTGACCCCCGTCGACCTCACCTGCGCCCAGGGCCCCATGCCCTCGGCTCGTAGCTGAGGGGATGGAGTGGTGGGGCGGATGGAGTGGTGGGGCGGCCGAGCAGCATCGGGTTGGGGGTGGCGCTGGGCTGTCACTCCTCCGTGCCCTCACATCCCACGCATGCCGACGGCGGCCAGCTGCTTGCAGCTTTGGTGGTGACCGCGCTGCGTACCTGGCTCTGCGCACCGCACGCACGTATGACGAACGGCCAACAAGGTGAACCTGGTCGACCTGAAGGCAGGGAAAACACCGGACGACGCAGAGGGGAGGTCTGATTGTGGGCGATCCCATCCAACGGTCGGTTCGGCACAGATCTGCGCTGATGCTGCCGAAAGGCCGTCCCCCCCTCCGCACCGGCAACTTCCGAGGAGCAGGAACGACGATGGCACCCGATCCCACAGTCGCCCAGGTGACCATGACCCTGGCTGCCTTTGCAGCCACCGGCGCTACCCCGCGTCCGTCCGGGGAAACCCTGCAGCAGCAGACCGAACGCATCATCACCGGCATCGACGCGCAACTGAGCGATCCCAGCCTTGCGACGCAGGGCGAGTGGGAGCTGGTGTGGCTCGCACTGAGCGCGGCCAACGCCAATATGGCCTACATCGCACGGAGCACCAACGGCTCGAACGAGTTCGCCGTGGTCGCTCGCGGAACGGACGCCGATCTGACCGACATCCTTGAGGACCTCGACGTCGGCACGGTCGTCCCGTTCCCCGAAAGCGGATCGCCGAAGCCCATCGCCGTTTCCAAGGGGGCGATGGATGCGTTCAAACGGGTTGTCAACGCCCGCTCGATCGCCTCACCCTCCCCGAATGTCACGCTCGCTCAGGCGCTGGCCGTCGCGCTCAAGTCGGCGCCCTCCTCGCCGCAGCCGACCGTCTATCTGACCGGTCACAGCCTGGGCGGTTGCATCGCCACCATGCTCGCGCCGTACCTGCAGGCACAGACCTGGACCACACAGCCGAAGTTCGCGGTGATCACCTATGCCGCTCCCACCGCTGGCGTGCAGAGCTTCGTCGACTACTTCAACTCCCTGCCGTGGGTCATCGACGAGCGCCAGAACAACGCCTACGACCTGGTACCCCACGCGTGGGCCGATCTCGACACCACCGCCGGCTGGTACCCGAGCCCGGGACCGCAGGCGACCGACGAAGTGAAGCTGCTCATCGGGACGATCGCCAAGCGCACCAAGGGCAACGTCTACGTCCAGCCGGGCACGCTCTGCCTGATGAACACCGGATATACGAGCCTTGCCAAGAACCTGGTCAACAAGACCACTCAGGACTTCCTCGGCCAGGTCGCCTTCCAGCACGCCAACTCCACCTACCTGGACCTGGTGGGGGCGCCTGCCGTCCCTTCGCCGCCGGTGGTGACCGACGTGAGCCCCACCTTCGGCGCCGCAGGCGACACGGTGACCATCAACGGCAAGGATTTCAGTCAGGACAGCAAGGTCGACTTCGGCCACTTCGCCTGCACCGAGCGCGACACCGTCATCGACCCCTCCGGCCTCAAGATCACCACCAAGGTCCCCAACGGAACCGGCGTCGTCCACGTCCGCGTCACCAACACCCTCGGCACCTCCCCGGCCGTCGCGATGGGGCAGTTCGCGTATGGCGGACCCGCACCTGTGGTGGTCAGTGCGGTCAGCCCGACCAGCGGAAAGGTCGGCACCCCGGTCACCATCAACGGCTCGGGCTTCGCCAATGGCGCCACCGTGCACTTCAAGGACAAGGCATCCGACTCGGTCAAGTTCGTCTCCACCGGCCAGATCACCGCAACCGCGCCCGGTCAGCTCGACGTCCAACAGACGGTGAACATCACCGTGACGGTGGGCAAGGCCACCTCTCCCACCAGCCCGGACGACGAGTTCACCTACACCGGACGGTAGTCTCCGCACGTTCCGTTCCCGGGGTGGCTCTTCGAGCCGCCCCGGGTCCTTGCCGTTGACCGTTCGAACCGTGCCCGGGCGAGGGATCGCCGCAGGACCAGGACCGGTCGCCCTGCGGCGAGGCCCTGTCCGTGCACGGTGGGAAAGACGCTCCAGTCAGTCCTCCCCACGCAGGTTCGTCCCCCGGCACGTTGACAGGCTTCTGTCGACATGTTGCTATGAGGCGCTGCTCAGCTGGACCTGCGTCGCATGCATGCCGCTAGGGCACCGGATCGACCGCCACTTGACCGGGGGCGGCGCCCACGAACTCAGAGCGAGGACCCATGCCGCAGCGCGCCGCGACCATCATCGGCGGCGGGATCGGCGGCCTCGCGGCAGCCATCGCCCTGCACCGCCGGGGCTGGCGCGTCGAAGTGCTGGAACGTGCGGCGGAGTTCACCGAGATCGGTGCCGGTATCTCCCTGTGGCCGAACGCGCTGCACGCGCTTGAGGTGCTCGGACTGGCCGACGCCGTCCGGGCGTTCGGTGCCGTCGAGGCCACCGGCGGCGTACGCGACCGCCGGGGCCGCTGGCTGTCCCGTACGGACAACGCGGAGCTGGCACGCCGATTCGGCCATCCCTTGGTGGTTTTGCACCGCGCCGACCTGCTGCGGGTGCTCACCGAGGCGCTGCCCGCCGACAGCCTGCGGTCGGGCAGCGAGGTGTCCGCGGTCCGCGACGACGGCCACAGCCTGGTCGTCGAACACCGTGGGGGCGCGTCCCGGCCCGATCTCGTGGTCGGCGCCGACGGGCTGCGCAGTGCCGTACGACGCGCGCTGTGGCCCGACGCGGCCGGTCCCCGGTACGCCGGTTACACCGCCTGGCGCATGGTCACCGAGCCCCTCGCCGAGCCGCCCGCCGAGGGCGCGGCGACCTGGGGGCGCGGGGAGCGGTTCGGCTACACGGCGCTGCCGGGAGGCCGGATGTACTGCTTCGCGACCGCGTCGCTGCCGGCGGGAACGGCCTCCGGCTCGTCGGAGTCCGCCGAACTGCTGCGCCGTTTCGGGTCCTGGCCGGATCCCGTGCCGGCCCTGCTGGCCGCCGCCCCCGCGGACGCGGTGCTCCGCCACGACCTGTACGACCTGCCGCCGCTGCGCTCCTTCGTCCGCGGCCGGGTAGCGCTGCTGGGCGACGCTGCCCATGCCATGACCCCCAATCTGGGCCAGGGCGCGTGCCAGGCACTGGAGGACGCGGTCACCCTCGCCCACTGCCTCGACGGCACCCCGGACGTGGCCGCCGGGCTCCGCTCGTACGACCTGCAGCGCCGCCCGCGGACGCAGGCCCTCACGCGTCGGTCCGCCCGGCTCGGCACGGTCGGCCAGTTGTCGTGGCCGCCTGCGGTGCTGCTGCGCGACACGGCCGCCTGGCTGACGCCGATGTGGGCGACGCTCCGTTCCATGACGCCGGTGCTCAGCTGGACGGCGCCCGTTGACCCGGTGACCGCGACGGAGAGCGAGAGCAACTGATGCCGGACTGGACCTATCACCCGCTGCGCGGCTTGGCCGCGGCCGCCGTCGGCCGGCGCCGTTCGCAGCGAACCGCACTGCGGCTGCTGGCGTCGATCGGCTCCCGCCCGGCCGGTGCCCGGCTGATCGCCCGGGGATTCGGCCACCGCCATCCACCGGAGCGGCTCGCGGGCGAGATCGCTGGCGTGCCCGTGACCGTCCGGCTCGGGATATCCGTCCCGCCCTCGCTCGCCCGCGAGGCGGTGCGCGCCATGCACCCGCTCGGGGCCGGTGTCGTCGAGGTGGCTCCCGTCTCGTTGGGCGACGCCGAGACGGTACGCGAGGCCGCTGCCGGCCGATCGATCCCGGTGGTCGCCCGCGTGCGCGATCCGGAGACGGAGGCCGCCCTCACGTCCCATGTCGACGGGTTCACCAGCAGCGACGACCCGCACGTGGTGCAGGTGTCCGACCCGTCCGTCACCGCCGCGGCCGCCGTGCTGGAGGAGCCGGAGGCCATCGTGCTCGCCCGGCCCGAAGTGCTCGTCGAGGCCGGGCCCGGCTGGTTCGCACGGGTCACCGAGGCAGCCACGCCCACCGCGCCCGCTCCGCGGCTACGGGACGTCGGCCGCGCTCCTCGCCGCTGGCCCGCCTGGTGGTGGGCACTGCTCGTCGGGCTGGGTATGACGGGCGCGGGGCTCGGGGCCGCAGCGATCACGCTGGGGCCGGTGCTGCTCTGGTACGACCGTGACTACCTCGGCATGACGCTGCACGACCTGCATGCGGCCAACCATCACCTCGTGCACTTCCTCCAGCACGACCGGATCACCATGGCCGGGACGATGGTGGCGATCGGCGCCCTCTACACCGGCCTTGCCGTGGGCGGGATCAGACGCGGCTGGCCCTGGGCCCGTGAGGTGTATCTGCTCTCGGGATTGATCGGCTTCCCCACCTTGTTCTACTTCCTGGCCACCGGCTTCGTGGAGCCCCTGCACACCGCCACTGTCATCGTGCTGTTCCCGATGTTCGTGGCCGCGGTCCGGCGGGCTCCGCACGCACCGCGGTGGCGCCTGGCGCCCGAGGGGCCGGAGCCGGAACGCCGACGGGCGCTGGTCGGTCAGCTGCTGCTGATCGTCACGGGAGCGGGGCTGTTCGTCGGCGGAGCGGCGATCTCGGTGGTCGGTCTGACCGGTGTCTTCGTGCCGAGTGACCTGGTCTTCCTGCGCACCAGCGCACAGGCGCTGGAAACCGTGAGTCCTCGGCTCGTGCCGTTCGTCGCCCACGACCGCGCGGGGTTCGGCGGCGCCCTGATGGCCGCCGCGGTGGCGATCGTCCTGCTCAGCGCGTGGGGCTGGCGGCGGGGTGAAGCCTGGGTGTTCTGGACCCTGGCCGCGGCGGCAGCCGCCGGCTTCCTGCCGGCGGTCGTCGTGCACGGCGCGATCCACTACATGGACTTCCTCCACCTCGCGCCGGTCTACTTCGGCATCGCCATGACCGGCACCGGCCTACTGCTCGCGCGTCCCTACCTCTGCGCGAGGGCCTCGGCGAGGCCGAAGGACTGATGGGCTGCATCGGCGAGTGCGCCACCCACCGATCCAACGACCAGGCAGCTGCGCCTGGTTGCCTTCTGGGCACGGCACCGACTCCGGCTTCGGCGCCCTGCGCGTAGGTATCTCGAAGACTGTGCACAACTTGGTTCAGGTACCGGGACTGTGATCGCATGGTGGCGATGCTCTCCAACGAACCTTCAGCAGACTCCCACGCGCGGGTACCGGCGAGCCGTGCTGCCCAGGACGGCCCGGCCTCGGACAACCAGGGCCCGGACGCGCCGTCGGCCCAGGGCAACACCGTCGGCGCCGACTCCTGCCCAGGCACCCGTACAGCCGCTACTGCTACCGCCGCCGGCAGAAGCACGGACTCGACCACGGCCACCGATAGCAACGCCGTCGGCGCACCCGTAGCCGCAACCGACGCAAGCACCGACCATACGAGCACCGGCGAAAAGAAGGAGCACCCACGGGCCGAGCGCAAGCCGCGACGGATCGTGCGGAGGACCGCGAAGGTGGTCGTCGCGCTGGCCGTCGTTCTTGCGTTTCTTGCGCTCGGTGACCGGTGGGCCGTGCTCTACGCGGAGAACCTGGCGGCGCAGCAGGTGCGGAAGGCGCTGAAGCTGCATGCCGAGCCCGAGGTGCACATCGACAGCTTCCCGTTCCTCGGGCAGGTGCTCGCGGGCACCATCGACCACGTCGAGGTCAACGTCCCCGATGTCGACGCCGGGCCGGTATCCGTCGCTCAGGTGAAGGGGACGGTGGACAACATCCGGATCGTCGGCAGCCTGCCGTCCTCGGTCACCGGCGCGGTGCTGAGCCGGGTGCGCGGTGACATCCTGCTGGACTTCAAGGACCTCAACCGCGAAGTCGCCGCGTCACAGGTCCACTTGAGGCCCGCTGCCGAGGAGAACACAGTGCTGGCCAGCGGCGACCTGCCGGTGGGCGACAAGCAGGCCCAGATACGGGGGCGTGCGCAGTTGCAGCGCACCGGGGACCGCGGCCTGCGCATGACCGTGCAGGACGCGCGCGTGGTCATACCCGGCTTGCTCACGTATGTACCGGGCAAGGGCGGTGGCTTGCAGCTGACTGCACCCGTCGCCGACAAGATGGACGAGGACGAGCTGCAACAGGCGACCGGGAAGCACGTCCGTCCGCAGCAGCTGATGAAGGGTCCCGTGCTGGACACGCTCGTGGACCATCCGTCGCTGCTCAAGCCCACCGGCATCGATCCCTCGCTCATCCAGGGCCTACAGAAGCTCCGGGAGCCGAAGGTCGCGCAGCAGATGGAGTTCTCCGTGCAGCTGCCGGACAACCTGCCGGGCGACATCCGGCTACGCGACATCTCCGTGACGAAGAACGGCATTCGGGCGCAGCTGACCGGCAACGACGTACCGGTGGGCTGACTGGCTCCGACGAAAGTTGCTGGCTCGCCGGCCGGGGCTCCATTTTGCGGGCCCCGGCCGCATGCTGGTGGGTACGCAGGACGCAGGACCGTGGAGTGCACGGACCCGACCCCGGGCCGGAGCCCGGCAAGTAAAGACTCGGGCGCCACGCAAGACCATGCCACCTCAGACCTCTTCGCGCCGTATCAGTGTGTCTGGCGGCGCCAGATCGAGGGGCTGACGCCCCGGTTGCGCTTGAACGCCACGCTGAAGGCGAAGGGGTCCTCGTATCCGACCTCGCGGGCGACGGTGGCGACGGTCGTCCCGGCGTCCCGCAGCAGGTCCGCCGCCAGGGTCATACGCCAGCTGGTGAGGTAGGTGAGCGGGGGGTCGCCGACCAGCGCGGTGAAGCGGGCGGCGAAGGCCGCACGGGACGTGCCGACCTGGGAGGCCAGCTCGGCGACCGTCCACCGGCGGGCTGGTTGCTCGTGCAGCAGGCGCAGCGCCTCGCCGATCACCGGATCGGACAGCGCCTGGTACCAGGCGGGCGCCGCCTCCGCACCGGCCCACCAGGCCCGCAACGCCAGCACCAGCAAGAGGTCCAGCAGCCGGTCCAGCACGGCGTCCTGACCGGGTTCGTCGCGGGTGGCCTCAGTGGCGAGCAGGTCCAGTGCCGCCCGGGTCGCCGGCCCGGCGGGTACGACGGCCAGCGGCGGCAGCATGCCGAGGAGGCGGTCGCCGACGTCGCCGCTGAGGTCGTAGGCGCCGCGGAGCATGATCGTGGCCCCGGGCAGACCGTCGCCGTACGTGCGGGGAGCCAGGCTCCGCTGCGTGTCCGGCGCTTGCGCGGACCGGTCGACGACGCGTTTGCTCTGCCCGTGGATCACCACCTGAGGCGCGGTGGAAGGGTCGTCGGCGATCGTGTACCGGCGGGGGCGGGTGAGGAGGGCGATATCGCCCGCCGCGAGCCGTACCGGTGCGGTGTCCGTGTCGTCGATGCGCACCGACGCGTGACCGGCGAGCGTGGTCACCACCGTGAGCGGCGGCGGGTCGGTGAAGCTCAGCGACCACGGAGGCCGCTGGATCAGTTGCCTGACCCACGCGTTCCTGGCCCGCGCCCGATGCAGCAGATCGCTAAGGACGTCCACGCTCCCACGCTAGACGAACGCAAAGGAAGTGGGGACGTTCTCCCATGGATCGTCCATGTGCTCCTGAGGTTGTCTGGACGGCATGAAGATCATTCTTGTTCTCGGCGGCACCGGCAAGACCGGCAGCCGCATCGCCCGGCGCCTCAAGGCCGCCGGCCTGCCGGTCCGCACGGCCTCCCGCACCGGCGGCGACTTCCGCCTCGACCTTGACGACCCGGCGAGTTGGACGCCCGCACTCGACGGCGTCACTGCCGTCTACCTCGTGGAGCCCAGCCTGTCGAGGAGCACGGACCACGAGGCGCGTATACCGCAGTTGGTGAGCGAGGCGGTCACCGCGGGCGTGCGCCGCTTGGTGCTGCTGTCCGCCCCACGCGCGGGCGAGGACGGCCATCCCCTGCATGCCGCTGAACAGGCCGTGCGTGCCTGCGGCGTCGACTGGACCATCCTGCGCCCGCAGTGGTTCGCGCAGAACTTCAGTGAGGGACCCTGGCGGCACGGGATTCTCGCCGGTACTTTGGCCCTGCCCACCGGTGACGGGCGCACTCCGTTCGTCGACGCCGAGGACATCGCCGAAGTCGCCATGGCAGCACTGACCGAAGACCGCCACAGCGGCCGGATCTACGAGCTCACCGGCCCACGGGCGATCAGCTTCGGTGAAGCGGCCGACCTCATCGCCCGGGCCACCGCCCGCACGGTCCGTCATATCGACGTGGATCCAGCGGACTTCGTCGAGCACCAGGTCGCCGCCGGCGCCTCACCCGACGTCGCCCAGCTGCTGACGGGGCTGCTGGTCGCGATCCGTAACGGCGCGGGCGCCACGCCCTCCGACGACGTCGAACGAGCCCTCGGCCGACCGCCCAGAACCTTCGAGACCTTCGTCACCGATACCGCTGCCGCGGGCCACTGGAACTGAACGTCCGGGCAAGTCGAGTAGGGCCACGTTGAGCACCGAAGTGGTCCTCTCGCCTTGCCCACACCAAAGCGCAGGCCGAACGAGCCGTCGCCGGCCTGGTGGGGGAGTTCGCCTGGTGAGAGTGCTCGCCTGGTTGGGGCGTTCGCGTGGTTGGAGTGTTCGCTTGGTGGGGGTGTTCGCGTGGTGGGGCGCTGACCGCCGGGCGGGTTCCGGGCCGGTCCAGCCGGCGGTCCCGCCACAGGCTTCGTTGCCTTCCGGTCGGCCAGCACCCAGTGCGAGGGAGCATGGGCCTTGCTCACCAGACGTCCGCCAGCCGCAATGGCTGCCGCCTTGCGCGCTTCGGCCTGGTCATAGGGCACCCACACGTCGACGTGCACCCGGTTGCGCTGAGGCGTGGTGTGTCCCTCTGCTGGAAAGAGAACGGCGCTCCGCGGCGCTGCGGGTCGATCAGCTCCACGATCATCCCGGACGTCGTCGAAGTCGGTTGTCGTCCGGCTGCGGTGTCAGGCAAGGCCGGTTGCCCATTTCGTCAGCGCGGCGAAGTCGCTGATGGTGAGGCCGCATCGCGGGTCGACCCGGTGCAGTAGGGCGGGACCGTCGTGGTGTTCCTGCACCCAGGTGCGATCCGCCTCTGTGATCTCGTCGTCGACCCAGGCGAACGCACGGCCTTTTGCCCACGCGACGATCTCAGGCGTCTTCCAGAACACACCGCCTCCAGGCTCGGGACGCGGCGCGGGCCAGGGAATGAAGGGCAGCTCGGGCAAACCCAGGACTGGGGCGATGAAGGTGTTGGCTTCTTCCTCCCACGTTGTCGCCCACACGAGGTCGAAGGGGAGCGCGTCCAGCGCCGGGCCGTGATCCGGGTTGAGCCACACCCGCAGTGGCCTCACGGGTTTGTTCGGTAGCCCCCACTCAGTCAGCCGGCGCCGCTCGGCGGCCTCCCAGCGAGGCGTCAGCAGGCGGTGCGTCTGATAGCCCGCGGGCCGACGGTGCGGCTTCGCGGCATACGGGTTCAACGGTCCGTCCACGTCCACCAAGAGCACTGGGCGCACCAGCTCATCCCCCCTCGTTCTGCGCCGCACAGTATCGGCCGGCGACGAGACACCGGTACTCCACCAACCACCAGGTCGTCACCGACGCCGATACACGGCTGGTCGTCGCGGTTGGCCAGTCTCTGCCCGGCAACCGCAACGACCGCAGGGCATGGGAGTTGTCCGGAGCCAAGGCTGCCGTCGTGCCACGATGAACCAACTGACCGTGAGCGGCTTCCTGTTCTCACGCCGGGTCCTGCACAGTGACGCTCTCACACACGGCCGGCCCTCACATCTGCCCACGTCTTGCGGTAGTTTCACTCATCGTCAGGACGTTGAAGGGTCAGTAGCCCAATCATGCATGAGCAATTCGACACCATCGGTGGGGCAACACCTTCCGACACCGAGCTGGTCCAGCGCATCCGTGCGGCAGCCCGGACCGGAAGGCGGGCGCAGGCTGATCCGTATGGCAGACCGGCTCCGGACGGCGCAGCGGGGCCAGGCGAGGAAGCCCTCGACGAGTTTCACCGCCGGCACTACGCCGCCGTACTGGCCTATGCCCGCGCCTGCTGCAGAAGCTCCCAGGCCGCCGCGGATCTGGCGAAGGAAGCCATCGACGGCGTTCTGCACTCCCAAGGGCCGGAGGAGGGGTCTGATGCCGTATGGCGGGACAGGCTGCTGGCGGCGGTACGCCACACCGCCGCCGCCTGGCACCAGAATTCCCGGAACACCGAGCTGCGCGACAACTTCGAGTCCTGGCTGGCCGACCAGTCAGGGGAGGGACCCGATCCCTTCGACAGCAAACGGGAGCCTGCCACCGGCGGCGAACCCTTCGTCGCTGGGCCCGCTCCATGGCGGAAGCCGTCCGGCGCATTGCGCGGTGCCCAGGTGTCCTGGTTCTCACCGGGGCGCATCGCCGTGCTCGCCGTTGCCGTGACTGTCCTGGCCGGCGGTGCCATATCCGTCGGCACCCTGCTCGGACCGGCGCGCCACGACGCCTCGGCCGGCAGCCCCGAAGGGTCCGGTCACTCATCGGCGACCACTCCGGACCACCCGCCGACGGCTCCGCCCAACGGCTCGGCGACCGCTTCCCGCTCGGCGTCGGGCTCCCCGTCCCCCACCCGCCCCCCAGCGTCGAAGCATCCGCGTTCCCGGCCCTCGTCGTCGGCGAAGCCGTCGCCCTCCGGGCGTCCGGGTTCCGAGGACAAGCCGTCGCCCGCCCGTATCACCTCGTTGGCCACCCGGCCGTGGACCTCCAGCACGAACGGCTGGGGGCCGGTAGGGCTGAACCGCAGCATCGACGGAAACCCCCTCACCATCCAGGGAACCAGCTACACCGAAGGGCTGGGGGCCCACGCCTCCAGCGAGATCACCTACCACCTCGGCGGCGCCTGCTCCGCCCTCAGTGTGGACGTGGGCATCGACGACGAGGTGGGCGCGAACGGTTCGGTGGTCTTCCAGATCTACCGGGACGGCACGAAGGTCGCCGACAGCGGGCTGATGACGGTCGACCAGTCTGCGAAGCACCTCACCGCAGACCTGACCGGCGGCAGCGAGATGCGGCTCGTGGTCACCGACGGCGGCAACGGCAACAACTCCGACCACGCCGACTGGGCCGGTCCCCTCATCACCTGCCGCTGAGCGGTCGCGTCCGACGCCGAACTGCAGATCCTCTGACCCTCTACACCGAATTCAGGGGGGATTGCCGGCTCGGTGACCGGAGGTCCGCCTCGGGTACGTGGCGGGAATCACAGGGCGGGCGGCCGGGCAGGCGGAATGCCGTCGCCGGGGGTGAGGGTTGACGCCTGCAATGCGTTGAGTGCATGTGCACATACCGCCTGGTACCCAGAAGGAGCCCCCGTGACCGACACCGCGTCCGCCGCCTCCCGCGCGGCCGAGATCCTGTCCCGGCCCGTCACGCTGAACGGCCTGACCGTCCCGAACCGCATCGCGATGGCGCCGATGACGCGTATGTTCTCCCCGGACGGCGTCCCCGGTGACGATGTGCGGTCGTACTACGCCCGCCGCGCCGCCGCGGGTGTGGGGCTGATCGTCACCGAGGGAACCTACGTCGGCCACGAGTCGGCGGGACAGAGCGACCGGGTGCCGCGGTTCCACGGCGAGCAGCAGCTGGCGGGCTGGACGAAGGTCGTCGAAGCCGTGCATGAGGCGGGCGGCACGATCGTGCCGCAGCTGTGGCACATCGGCATGGTCCGCAATCAGGGCGAGCCGCCCTTCGCCGACGCTCCGGCCGTCGGCCCGTCCGGCCTGGTCACCGCGGGCGCCGAGCCCACCGGCAGGGCGATGACCCAGCAGGACCTGGACGACGTCGTCGCCGCGTTCGCGCAGGCCGCCGCGGACGCCGAGCGCATCGGCTTCGACGGTGTGGAGATCCACGGCGCCCACGGTTACCTCGTCGACCAGTTCCTCTGGGCGGGCACGAACCGCCGCACGGACGCGTACGGCGGCGACCCGACGGCCCGCACCAAGTTCGCCGCGGAGATCGTCGCCGCGGTCCGCGAGCGGGTGTCCGCCGAGTTCCCGGTCATCTTCCGCTACTCGCAGTGGAAGCAGCAGGACTACGACGCCCGCCTCGCCGAGACCCCCGAGGAGCTGGAAGCGATCCTGACCCCGCTGGCCGCGGCCGGTGTCGACGCCTTCCACGCCTCCACCCGCCGCTACTGGCTCCCGGAGTTCGACGGCTCGGACCTGAACCTGGCGGGCTGGAGCAAGAAGCTCACCGGACGGCCCACCATCACCGTCGGCTCGGTCGGCCTCGACGGCGACTTCCTCCGCTCCTTCGCGGGCCAGGGCGCCCCGGTCCGAGGCATCGACAACCTCCTCGACCGGCTGGAGCGTGACGAGTTCGACATGGTCGCCGTCGGCCGCGCCCTCCTCCAGGACCCGGAGTGGGCGGCGAAGGTGCTGGACAACCGGTTCGAGGAGCTGAAGCCGTACGACGCGGCGGCGCTGAAGACGCTGCACTAGTAGGTCTCGTCCGGTGGGACGTGCCGGTGGCGGGGGTTCGGGCTCGTCGCCGGTCCGTTCAGAGGACGGGTGGTGGTGAGTCCGCCGGCGATCTCGCAGCGTGGCTCACCGCCGCAGCGATGTGGGGTGCGGGGTGCGGGGTGCCGGCAGTTTCAACGAGACGTTGACCCCGGTGCCAGCAGGGCGCGGCGTCTTCCCCGTCCCGCCGTGCGGCGGCCGTGAGCACGGTGACGACCAGCCCGCACTCCCGCAGGCTTGGGGTCGAAGGTTTACCGTCGGCGATGTGAGCACCATGCACTGACGGGCCGGGACAATCGCAGATCTAAGCTGCTCCCGTACCCGAACGGGAGGCCGAGGACGTGGCGGACGAGCAGGAGCTGGCAGAGGTCCAGCGGCGGCAGTGGCAGGACACCTACACCGCCCACCCCGGCATGTACGGCGAGCAGCCCTCCGCACCGGCCGTCCACGCGGCCGACGTCTTCCGCACGGCCGGGGCCAAGGACGTGCTGGAGCTCGGTGCCGGGCAAGGCCGCGACGCTGCGTACTTCGCCCGTGAGGGGTTCACCGTCCGGGCCATCGACTTCAGCCCCACCGGGCTGGAGCAACTGCGCGAGGCCGCCCGGGCCCAGGGCGTCGCCGGGCGGGTCACCACGGTGGTGCACGACGTGCGCGACCCGCTGCCCCTGCCGGACGCCTCCGTGGACGCGGTCTTCGCGCACATGCTGCTGTGCATGGCCCTGTCCACGAAGGAGATCCACGCCGTGGCCGGCGAGATCCGACGCGTCCTGCGGCCCGGCGGTGTCTTCGTCTACACCGTGCGGCACACCGGTGACGCCCACTACGGCGCCGGTACCGCGCACGGTGACGACATCTACGAGCACGGTGGCTTCGCAGTCCACTTCTTCGACCGCGCCCTGGTCGACGCCCTCGCCGACGGCTGGGCCCTGAACGAGGTCCACGCCTTCGAGGAGGGCGACCTGCCCCGCCGCCTTTGGCGCGTCACCCAGACACTGCCCCGATGACAACCGCGCCGATACCCGCTGCGGACATCACCGTCGACGGCACCGGCCTGCTCTGCGTCACCCTCCTGCTGCGCCTGCGCAGGCAGATTGACGGCGCGGCACCGGGCACCGTCGTGCACGTCATCGCCACCGACCCGGCCGCCCCGCTCGACCTGCCCGCCTGGTGCCATATGACCGGCCACACCTACCTCGGCCCCGTGCCCGGCATCGACCGGCCCGTGTACGCGCTCCAACTGGCCGCCGGCGCGCTGCCCACGCGTCCGGAGGCCCCGTGGCACCCAGTCACCCCGTAGCCTCCGCCGCCCAGCACAAGTTCCCCGGATCCGGCGAGAGTTGGATACCGAAGCCGGCCAGTGCAAGGCGGGGATCACGTCCTACTTCGACACGCTGAACTTGAGAGGGAAGTCTGCGGGGACCTGCTGATGCAGAGACTCCCAGTAGTTGATCAGTGAGGTTGGGAGAAGGCGATGGACCACACTCCGCACCTTCAGGGCTCGGCGGCTGCTCATGTCCCCGTCATCGCCGGCCGGTTGGCCAACTGGAGTGTCCGCCTTCGGCGTCGATCTGCCACCGAAGATGATCGGGCTGGCCCGGCACGCCTATCCGAACTGCGGTTCACCGCAGGCTCGATGACCGCGCTGGCGATGAGGGACGACGAGCTCGGCGGCATCCTGGCCTGGTACTCCACCCACCACACGCCCCCGCAGTGGTTGCCGGCGGTGTTCGCGGAGTTCCACCGCACGCTCGCGCCCGGCGGCTACCTGCTCTGGGGAGAGTATGTCGGCGATGAACGGCTGCAGCCGACCCAGGGCTATGGCCGTCCGGTGTCCTACGAGTCGTATCCCAGATCACCGACGATCACGGGGGTGGGCAGTCAGGCCGCGGCATTGAGAGGGCGACCGCCGCGGTCGGTGGACTCCTTCCACGTCTTGGTCCGTTGAAAGGTGGTCTGGCGTCGGAAGAGCAGGCACCGCAGGGTCTCCCGGCCGATGCGTATGCACGGTCCCGGGGCTTTGTGCAGGTAGACGGCGAGTTTCCGCACCGACCAGCGCGCGAACGGCAGGCCGAGCAGGCTGGAGCGGGTGGTGGCCGCCCCCACCCTGCTGGCCCGGCAAGTCGGTCCAGAAGTAGGCGAGTTGACGGCACGAATGCACAGCGGTCGCGGGGGAGTGTGCGCATGCGCCGCCAGCGCACCGGCATGAGCATCCCGGGCGTTGGGCCTCCCGTCCGCCCCATCAAGTCCTGGCAGCGTCACATGGCATCACTCGTTAGGGACACCCGGGCCGGGGCGGTTCTCCTACGATTGAGGCGACCGTTGCGCGAGGGACAGGGGTGGGTTCTCATGGCCGACAGCACCACAAGGGTTGATCAGTCGAAGCCGAGCATTGCCCGTGTCTACGACTATCTGCTCGGCGGCAAGGACAATTACGCCGTCGACCGCGAGATCGGCGACTTCTTCATCAAGGACCTGCCCGGTTCGGTGGCGATCGCATACGCCAATCGCCAGGCCCTGATTCGCGCCGTGGGCGCCATGGCACGCGACGGCATCCGCCAGTTCGTCGACATGGGCAGTGGCCTGCCCACCGCCGACAACGTGCATCAGGTCGCCCAGCGACGCAATGCCGATGCGCGCGTCGCCTACGTCGACAATGATCCGATCGTGCTCGCCCACGGCCGTGCCCTGCTGGCCACCGACGACCGCACCACAGTGATTCAAGCGGATCTGCGTGAGCCGGAAGAGATCTACCACCACCCGGACGTGCAGAAGGTGATCAACTTTGACGAGCCGGTGGGTGTCATCTTCAGCGCGATCCTGCACCACCTGAACGACGACGAGCGGCCCGCCGACCTCGTGCGCTGGTGGGCGGACCGGATTCCGTCGGACAGCCAGGTCTACATCTCCCACTTCTGCTCCGGTGAGAACGAGGAAACCCGGGTCGCGGAACAAAAGCTGCAGGGGAGTTTCGGCCGCGGCCGCTGGCGCACCGACGAAGAGATCGTCGCCCTGTTCGGTGACCTTGATCTGCTCGAACCGGGGCTGGTCAACTGCTCGCTGTGGCGGCCGGAACGTGCGTCCGGCGACGAGGTCGCCGAAACCGGCTTTGTCGAACGCGATGTGACGGTGTGGGAGCAGCTGATTTCGTGTGCACTGGCCCGCAAATCGTAAGTGGCTGTCATTCGGAACGAAGCGCGGATCACCGCACGTTGATGCCTTTTGCGGCGTTTCGATCGGGATGCCGTACCACTTAACGGCCGCCGGCTGCGGCCCACTCGGCGGTAATGGCGAGCTCGGCCTTGATCTGCTCGGGGTCGGGGTCGGGGAACAGTACCAAGGGGCACGGCCGCACCTGTCGTGCAGCGCCGCCAAGTCCGTTGCGGTGTCCACGCATGTCCAGAGAAAAGGGAAGAGGTGCTTCCCGTTTCGCTCGTATTCTGTCGAATGGGCGTCAATATCGAAATTTTCCAGCACTCATGAACTTCAGGTGCCTAGGATGCCGCTCGACGAACCCTGATTCTGGAGCTGCCGTGGGTCGCGTCCTCGGACGTGGTGTACAGCATTGTCAACGGCTTTGCGCGTGATGGCGATCCGGACGGCCGTCTCGGCTCTATGCCGAGCCGCTGGTCCGGCACCGGTACCCCACATCCCCGGGGGAGGCGGATGTGCTCCGTGGAGTTGGACCGAACGAGTCTGCACCCGTCGTGGGTGCCAGCACGCCGTCGCAGCCCTCCGGCGATACCGCCCCGGGCCTGCGGGACGGACCGGCGATCTCGCTGCCCAAAGGCGGCGGCGCCATCCGGGGGATGGGGGAGAAGTTCACCGCGAACCTGGTCACCGGCACCGGCGGCCTCTCGGTTCCTCTCGCACTCAGCCCGGGACGGTCCGGGTTCGGCCCGTCCTTGGCGTTGGGTTACGACTCGGCTGCCGGCAACGGTCCGTTCGGGATCGGCTGGGGGACGGGGCTTCCGGCGATCACTCGCAAGACCGACAAGGGCATCCCGACCTATGCCGACGACATCGAGGACACGTTCATCCTGGCCGGCACGGAAGACCTGGTGCCCGTCCTGGTCGAACGCGACGGCGAGTGGACCCGGCATCGTCAGTCGCGGACGGTGGACGGCGCGGATTACGTGGTGCGCCGATACCGGCCGCGCGTGGAAGGCAGTTATGCGCGAATCGAGCGGTGGACCCACGTACCTTCCGGTGACGTCCATTGGCGCTCGATCAGCCGGGACAACGTCACCACTGTCTATGGGCGTGATGCGGCCAGCCGCATCACCGACCCGGCCGACGCACGCCGGATCTTCAGTTGGCTGATCTGTGAGAGCCATGACGACCTCGGCAACACGGTTCGTTACGAGTACAAGGCCGAGGACGACGCCGGGGTCGATCTCGATGCCGACTGCGAACGCAACCGCACCACGGCCGGTCGCGCCACCAACCGGTATCTGAAGCGAATCCACTACGGAAACACCGTTTCCCGGCTGGTCTCCGATGACTCGGACTACCTGTTCGAGGTCGTGTTCGACTATGGCGAACACGACGAGAGTACGGTCGAGGTCCGGCCCTGGGCCTGTCGGCTGGACCCGTTCTCCTCCTACCGGGCCGGATTCGAGATCCGCGGCTATCGGCTCTGCCGACGGGTCTTGATGTTCCATCATTTCCCGGACGAGCCCGATGTCGGTCGTGACTGCCTGGTGCGCTCCACCGAGCTGGCTTATCGCGGCGATGCCGAACGGGGCGGGGTGACGGGCGCGTTCCTGGAGTCGGTGTCACACAGCGGCTGGCGGCGGACTTCCGGTGGATACCTCACCAGGTCGTTGCCACCACTGGAATTCTCCTATTCCACGGCCGAGATCGACACCCAAATACGCACGCTCGACGCGACTGACCTGGAAAACGCGCCGATCGGGGTGGACGGATCGGCATACCGGTGGACGGACCTGGAGGGCGACGGGCTGGCCGGGTTGCTCACCGAGCAGGCCGGGACCTGGTTTTACAAGCCCAACCTCGGCGGTGGCCACCTCGGGCCGATGCGCGTGGTGCGCAGCCACCCGGCCGACGGACGGACCGAACTGCTGGACCTGAACGGCGACGGCCGCCCGGCCGTGGTGGATTTCGGTGGCTCCACACCGGGGTTCACCGAACGGTCCGACCGGGATTGGGGGACGTTCCGGCCGTTCCGGTCCCGGCCGAACCTGGCGTGGGACGACCCGAATCTGCGCTTCGTGGACCTCAACGGCGACGGCCGCGCGGACGTACTCGTCACCGGCGAACCGGGCTGGACCTGGTATCGATCGCTGGGCGAGGAGGGGTTCGACACCGGCCGCCGGGCCTGGCCGGCAAGGGACGAGGAATCCGGGCCTCGGCTGGTCTTCGCCGACCGCTCCTCGTCGATCCACCTGGCGGACCTGTCCGGCGACGGGCTCGCCGATCTGGTGCGGATCCGCAACGGCGAGATCTGCTACTGGCCGAACCTGGGATACGGCCGGTTCGGCGCCAAGGTCAGCATGGCCGGCGCTCCCCGGCTCGACCATCCGGACCAGTTCGACCCGGCCAGGATCCGGCTGGCCGATGTCGACGGGTCCGGTCCGACGGACCTGATCTACCTGCACCGCGACGGGGTCCGCCTCTACCTGAACCGCTCGGGCAACGCCTGGAGTGCTCCCCACCCCCTGCCCGTGGCTTTTCCCCGGATCGAGAACGCGTCCCAGGTCGCCGTGATCGACCTGCTCGGCTCCGGCACCAGCTGTCTGGTGTGGTCCTCGCCGCTGCCCGCCGACTCCGGCCGCCAGCTGCGTTATCTGGACCTGATGCGCGGCGGCAAACCCCACCTGCTGACCGGGGTGCGCAACAACCTGGGTGCCGAAACACATATCCGCTACGCCCCCTCGACCCGCTTCTACGCCGAGGACGCCGCCGCCGGACGCCCCTGGCTGACCCGGTTGCCGTTCGTCGTGCACGTCGTCGAGCGGGTGGAGACGGTGGACGTGATCGGTCGTCAGCGGTTCGTCAGCCGGTACGCCTACCACCACGGCTATTTCGACGGGCCGGAGCGTGAGTTCCGGGGTTTCGGCATGGTCGAGCAGACCGATACCGAGGCGTTGGAGGCGTTGGCCGAGGCCGGCAATGTGGACGAGGCGACGTACCGGCCACCCACGCTCACCCGGACCTGGTTCCACACGGGTGCCTTCCTCTCCGGACAGCGGATCTCCCGGCAGTTCGCACGCGAGTACCACAGCGACGACCTGTTGCTTCCCGACACGGTGCTGCCGGACGGCCTGACCGCCGACGAGGCCCGGCAGGCATGCCGGTCCCTGAAGGGATCGGTGCTGCGAACGGAGGTGTACGCGCTCGACGGCAGTGACACCGAAGGGCGCCCGTACCGCGTCACCGAGCACAACCAGCTGATCAGGAGGGTGCAACCGGCCGCCCCGCAGGCCGACTCGTCCGGCATGCGGCACGCGGTCTTCGACGTACATCCCAGGGAAACCCTGACCGGGCACTACGAGCGCACCGCGGACCCGCGGATCGGCCATGAGCTGACCCTCGCCGTCGACGCATACGGCAATGTGCTGCGGTCGGTGACCGTCGGGTACGGCCGTACCGGCCCCTCCCTCGATCTCGAGGAGCGGGATGCGGGCCCACAACGGCGCACGCATATGGTGCTCACCGACCACGACTACACCAACGCCGTCGAGGAACCCGACAGCCACCGCGCGCCCCTGCGCTGCCGGACCCGTGCCTTCGAAGTGCTGGGGCTCGTCCCCCAGGCTGCGCCCGGGCAGACTGCGTCCGAGGGGAGCCGCACCGCCGGGGCCCGGTTCACCCACCCGGAGCTGACCCACGCGCTGACCGGCATCGATCACACGATTCCCTACCAGGACTGGGACGCGCTGCCGCCCAAACCGGCACTCCGGCTCACCGAGCACGTACGCACCCTGTACCGGAGCGACGACCTCTCAGGGCCGCTGCCCCTCGGCACACTCCAGTCCCGCGCGCTGCCCTACCAGGAGTACCGGCTCGCCTTCCCCGACGACCTCGTCACTGCGCTGTACGGGGAACGGGTCGACGAGCCGATGCTGCGGACCGCCGGATATCTGCGGCACGAGGGTGGATGGTGGATTCCCTCGGCGCGGACCGCGTACGCGCCACCGGACACCAGCGAACTGGACTACGCGGCACGCCACTTCTTCCTGCCCCGCCGGTTCACCGATCCGCTCGGTGAGACCTCGACGGTCACCTACGACGACTACGACCTGCTCCTCGTCGACAGCACCGACCAGCTCGGCAACCGCTACACGGTGGGCGAACGCGACGCCGACGGCAGGACCCTCTCCCAGGGCAACGACTACCGCGTGCTGCGGCCGGCCCTCGTCACCGACCCCAACCGCAACCGGGTCCAGGTGGCCTACGACGTGCATGCCAGGGTCGCCGGGACCGCGACCATGGGCAAGCGCGAGGAATCCCTCGGGGACTCCCTGGACGGCTTCGACCCCGACCCGTCGCCCGCGCTGGTGGCCCGGTACCTCGCCGATCCGCTCGCGGCCGGACATGCGTTGCTCAAGTCGGCGGGGACCAGGTTCTGTTACGACGAGTCGGCATTCCGGCTGCGCGGGGAGCCGGCGGTGGTCGCCACCCTCGCCCGGTGCTCGTACCGGTCCGACCTCGCCCCTGGTGAGCAGAGCAGGATCACCCACACGATCGCTCATGGAGACGGTTTCGGACGCGAGGTCCAGTCCAAGGTCCAGGCCGAACCCGGGCCGCTGTCCGAAGGCGGCCCGGTCGTCGAGCCCCGCTGGGTCGGCACCGGATGGACGATCTTCAACAACAAGGGCAACCCGGTTCGTACCTTCGAACCGTTCTTCACGAAGACCCACGCCTTCGAGTTCGCGGTCATGGCCGGGGTGAGCACGGTGCTCCTCTACGACCCGATGGAGCGGGTGATCGGCAGCCTGCATCCCGACCACACCTATGCGAAAACGGTGTTCGACCCGTGGCGCCAGCGGGTGTGGGACGGCAACGACACCGTGCTGACCGATCCCCGGCAGGATCCGGACATCGGCGACCAGGTCCGCCGGCTGCTGGCCACGGAGCCCGGGTGGACCACATGGCACGGGGCAAGGGCCGACGGCGCCCTCGGCCCCGAGCAGCGGCGCGCCGCCGAGAAGGCCGCACTCCACGCGGACACCCCCACCGAAACCCATCTCGACTCCCTCGCCCGCCCGTTCCGCACCGTGGCGCACAACCGGCACGCCAAGGACCGGACGCTCGTCGAGGAACAGCTGGTGACCCGCACGCGCACGGACGTCGAGGGCAACGTCCGCGAGGTGCGCGACCCGCTCGGCCGCGTCGCGATCCGCCACGACTACTCGATGGTGGGCATGCAGGTGCACCGGGCCGGTATCGACTCCGGCACCGGGGCGCTGCTGCCGGACGTGCTCGGCAACCCGCGCTGTAGCTGGAACAGCAGGGGCTTCCGCTTCCGCACCGAGTACGACGCGGGCCACCGCCCGGTACGCGCCTACGTCAGTGGTCCGGGCCTCGCCGGTGAGGCTCTGCACCAGAAGACCGAATACGGCGAGGATCCGGCCCGCAACCTGCGGACCCGGGTGTTCCGTCGGCACGACGGTTCCGGTGTCAGCACCCACGAGGCGTACGACCTCCGCGGCAACCTGCTGGAGGCGACGCGCCGGTTCCCGGTGGAATACCGCCGAGCGCCCGACTGGCGGGAGGAGGTCGCGCTCGAAGAGGAGGTCTATACCGGCCGCACCCGTTTCGACGCGCTGGACCGCCCCATCAGCATCACCAGCCCGGACGGCACCACGGTCCGTCCGTACTACAACGAGGCGAACCTTCTGGAGCGTCTTGAGGCCACGTCCGACGGTACGGACACCGTGCTGGTCGCGGCGGTGGAGTACAACGCCCGCGGGCAGCGCACCCGGATCGACTACGGCAACGGCGCGCGGACCCGCTACACCTACGACCCACAGACCTTCCGACTCACCGCGCTGCGGTCCCGCCGTGAGCGGTCGCGTTCCCGCCGCGAGCGCAGGACCGTGCAGCACCTGACCTACTGCCACGACCCGGTCGGCAACATCGTCTCGATCCGGGACACCGCGCAACAGAAGACGTTCTTCCGCAACCGGGTCGTCGAGCCCGGCGCGGACTACACCTACGACGCGGTGTACCGGCTCATCGAGGCGACCGGCCGGGAACACCTCGGCCAGACCGATCCCGGTGACACCGGTGACGCGCCCAGGGTGGGGCTCGCCCACCCCGGTGACGGTGGAGCGATGGGGCGTTACCTGCAACGGTATGTCTACGACGCGGTCGGCAACATGCTGGCCCTGGAACACCGCGCGTCCACCGCTCCCGGCTGGACCCGCCGCTTCAGCTACTCCGAGCCCAGTGCGCTGGAACCGGAGGTCACCGGTAACCGGCTGAGCGGTGCGGGCGACGGCGACTTCGCGTACGACGCCAGGGGGAACACCACCGCGATGCCGGGCCTGCCGGTGCTGCGCTGGGATCCCGAGGACCAGCTGGAAGCCACCGCCCGGCAGGTCCGCGGCGCCGGAACCCCGCAGACGACGTACTACTCCTACGACGCCACCGGACAACGCGTCCGCAAGGTCACCGACTCGTCGTGCGGCGAGGGCGGAACGGCGAGGAGAAGCAGCGAACGCCGCTACATCGGCCCGTTCGAGGTCTACCGGGAGTACGGCGCGGACGGCGCGGTGACCCTGGAGCGCCAGACGGTGCACGCAATGGACGACACGCGGCGCGTCGCGCTGCTGGAGCGGCGGGCCCGCGGCACGGATTCCGGTCCGGAGCAACAGGTCCGGTATCAGCTGGCGGACCATCTCGGATCCGCCACGCTGGAGTTGGACGAGCGGGCCCGGATCCTCACGTACGAGGAGTACCACCCTTACGGCGGCACGGCCTACCAGGCGGTACGTGCCAAGACCGAGACGCCCAAGCGCTACCGCTTCACCGGCCGGGAGCGCGACACCGAGACCGGCCTGTACTTCCACGGCGCCCGCTACTACGCCCCGTGGCTGTGCCGCTGGACCAGCTGCGACCCGATCGACACGCCTCAGGCCAGCTCGTACGAGTACGCCCATGGCAATCCGGTGCGCCTGATCGATCCCGACGGTCGGCAGACGCAGACCCCGACGCTGATGGACGTCTGGCAGTACGGCGTGAAGGTCGCGAACCGCGCGCAGGTCGGCCGCAATGTTCAGGTGGACCATCCCATCCAGGTGGCGGCCAGGATCGCCCAGCGCACGTCGCCGACGGGCGCCTCGTTCTATTCCCGCGCGGTCTCCAAAGCCAGCCAGGAGCTGGGCGTTCTGGCCGAGACGGGCAAGGGCCTTTTCCACACCGAGGTCGGCAAGCTCCAAAAGGTCATCACCCAGCAGGTCAAGAGCGGCGCCCTCGCAAGCGAAGGTGCGCTGATCGAGGCCACCCGGGACGCCTACCGGACCGCGGGCCAGATCACGAACACCGCGGTCAACTGGCGGGCATTGGACAAGGCCATCCTGACCAACCAGGCGGCCATCCACCGGTCCCTCGGCGACACGGTGAGTGAGTTGGGGGCGCTCAGCGGGGGAGGATCCGCTCCCGCATCGGCGGCGTCTGTCGCCGCCGATGTGGAGCAGTCGTTCGCCCAGACCTTCAACCTGACAGAGCAAGCCGTGGCCAGCACCGCGGCAGCCGCCGCGCCGGCGGCGACGGAGACCGCGGCCGTAGCAACGGAGACCGCAGCCGTAGCCAAGAGCGTTTCGACGACCGCGCAGGTGGCCTCCGAGGCCGGCGTCGCGGCCAAGGCGGTGGGTACGGGAGCACGGGCCCTGCGGGCGGCCGCGCCGGTGCTCAAGGTGGTCGGGAAGGTGGCGGCCCCGCTGGCCGTGGCCGCCACCGCCCTTCAAGTGGCCACCGCGAAGACCACGGCCGAGAAGGCCGACGCCGCTATCGGCGTCGTGTCGACGGCCGTCGGTTTCGCGGGCGCGCCGGGGGCGATCGCCGCGGTCGGCATTCAGGGCACCGCGTACGTCAGCGGCAAGGTGGGCGAAGTCGTCGCCGAGAAGACCGGCAGCGAGACCGCCGGGGTGGCCGCGGCCACGTTGACCGGAGCAGCGGCGGGGGCAGGGGTCGGCGCGGTGGTCGGAAGCATCGTGCCCGGAGTGGGTACCGCGGTCGGGGCCGGGGTGGGCGCGGTCGTCGGGGCCGGCATCGGATTCGTCAAGTCGTACTGGAAATAGCCGTACTGGAAGAGCCGTACGGGAAACAGCTGAAATCGGGGCGGAAGGGCGAAGATTGATATGCCGGATTTGTTGATCGTTCGGTTGCATCCGACGAAGCCCATGTCCGCGACGGATTTCCGGGCAGCCCTGGACAAGCTGACCGTGACCGCCTTCGACCTGACCTTCGCCGAGCCCGGGAAGGGCGTACGGATCGGCTCGGCGAAGGGGCTTGCCGTCACGCCCGCCGATGTCACCCGGCACGACGTGGACGTGACCACCACGGGGATCATCCAGCACTACCAGGACATCACCGGTGGCGGCCTGCCGCCCGTGACCACACGGCTCCAGGAGGCGATAGCCACCGCGGTGATCGTGGTGACGCCACCGGCGGGCCATCCGGAATACCCGACGGCCTCCTCGTACGACCTCCGGCTGGAGCTGACCCGCGACGGCGTCCCCATCGGCGACGGGGAGCTGGACTTCAACATCAAGGTCACCAGCGTGGGCACGCTGCCGGTGCTTCAGCCGGAGTACTTCGCGATGCCCGCGAGCGCCTACGCGGCGGTGCCGGCGACCTCGCCCGGCACGGACCAGGTCGAGCTGCCCAAGGACGGTACCCCGCCGAACTTCGCCGACCTGGTCACGAAGATCGACAAGGTGCTGGCGAAGGATCCCGGCACGGGTGGCTCCCTCGTGCAGCGCCCGCCGCTCAGCCCGGCACAGAGCCGGCAGGTGGCAGCCGAACTGACCTGGGACCGGCTGGTGTATCCACCGCCGGACCTGCCGCGCCCGCTCGGTGAGATGTACACCAGGCCGCCCGTGGCCGTCGGCCTCGACGTGCAGCAGGCGGAGAACGACCGGCAGCGGTTCGAGGCGGAACTGGCCGGCTATCACGCCACCGTCGACGCGAGGGCCGCACGGCTGGCCACCTTCGTCTTCGCCGCCTCGGCGGCCGTGCAGGGCGAACGGCTGGCCGCGGACGCCGACCGGGCGAGGCTCACCTTCCCGATCCTGACCGGCGCGGAGACCGGGGCCGCCGCGGTCACCTGTGTCCCCCAGGCCGGCTCGACCGCTCTGGACCCGACGTTCGCCGTGCCGGCGGCGTACCTGTACGCCCTCGGCGCGACACTGCCGATGACGGTCGATCCCGAACACCGCTACGACGCGGCCCGTTTCGGCGCCGAGGCGCAGTCCCTGGCACACCTGCGCATCGCGATCGAGAACGGCGTGGTCGCCGCGTCCGAGCCGCTGCTCACCCGGCCCGCCGAACCGGCAATCGGTCCGCATGCCGCGGCCCGCCGACTGCGCGCGCTGGGCTCGGTCACCACGTCGGAGCCGACCGTCGCGCTGGCACCGCCGGTGTTCGACGTGGTGCGGGCGTGGAGCACGCATCCCGGGGCCACGGAGACCATCGACGTGGGGTTCTGGGCCCCGACCGCGGCCGCGTCACCCGGGCCGTACCTGGAGCTGGTGCTGCGGGCGGTCACCGGCAACCACGCGCCGCTGGTGGTCGCGGTGGGGCAGCCGCCGCTCTCGGTCACCACGGTCGCCGGGCTGGTGGCGGTCACCGATGAGCAGTGGCGCACCCTCCTGCGGGACGATCCCGCACTGCTGCCGCCGTTCACCGAGCCGGGCACGGTATCGGAGCGGGCAGATGCCTTCGTCCGGCACCTGCGCAAGTTCTTCACCGTCCCCGTCACGCCCCCGACCGCCAAGGCGCCCGCCGCCGGTACCCTTCCGACGCTCGGCGTGTCCGCCTCGGACGTGTTCGCCCGCATGATCGCGGCGTACGGCGACCACGGCGGTGGCGCCTTCGTCTTCGGAGAGCCCCGGAACGACGCCGCGTTCGAGGCCGCGCTGGCCGACACCTTCGGCACGGACGTCGCGGCACAGCGCTGGCTGGAGCAGGCGGTCGCGGTGCTCGACGCGCTGCACGAACTGACCGCGTTCGCGGCCGCGGACGAACTGCGGTTCTCGCTGATGGAATCGCTGTACTCGGCCGGTTTCACCAGCACGTCGCAGCCGGCCGCGCTGCCGGCGGCCGATTTCGCCGCGGCGCTCGTCGGCACCGTCGCGCACCCGTTCGCCGCGCAGATCCAACAGGCCGCGGGGGGACCCGCCGATCCGGCCGGCCGGCCGGACGAGAGCTTCGCGCCGGTCAACCCGGACGGCACACTGACCGACTGCGTCCCGCCGGACCACCTGTCACCGTTCGGCCCGCCGCAGTACCTGCACGATCTGCTGCGGATCTCGGCCGAGTCGACCTGCGAGCACCCCACCACGCCGGTCAACGTGGCATCGATCGGCGAACTGCTCGCCGACCGCCGCGGCCCGCTCGGCGACCTGCGGGTGACGGCCGCCAACCTCGGCACGCCCCTGCCGGTGATCGACCTGGTGAACGAGAGTCTGGAGAAACTGGCGGGCGGCGGCGCGCAGGGCGCGGTGCACGACACCGCCGCGGACCGGCTCGCCGGGCACGCTCTGGGGCGGCCGCACGATCCGGCGACTCTGTTCGCCGTGGTGCCGGAGCACTCCTCACCGGCCACCGAGGCCCTGCCCCGGGCCCACCTCGACGCGTACGCCCTGCTGCGCAAGGATTTCACCACACCCGCCCTGCCTTACCACCAGCCCCTGGACGTGAACAGGTCCTACCTGTGTTTCCTGGGCACCAGCCGGTACGCCGCGATGCGCCGGTTCCGCAAGGAGATCACCGAGCTGGTCCTGGACCCGGCGCACGAGCCCGCCGGATTCCAGAGCCACCGGTGGCGCTACCCGGTCCGGCTGGAGATCGCCTGCGAGTATCTGGGCATCTCCGCCGAGGAGTACGACCTGCTCTATGCCCGGGACATCGCCCTCAAGAAGGCGAGGGGGCGGCTGAGCCTGTACGAGGTGTACGGGTTCACGAAGGAGTCCGTCGGCGAATCGTCCTGGACCGACACGGTGTTGCGGGTGCCCCAGTTCCTGGACCGCACCGGCCTGAGCTACTGCGAGTTCCTCGACCTGTGGCGCAGCGGTTTCGTTCCGTTCCGAAGCGCCGCGCCGGAGGGTGCGGCCTCGGAGTTTCCCGACTGCGAGCCGTGCTGTCTCGACGATCTGCGCATCAGGTTCACCGCTCCCACCGACCAGCAGGACCCGCGCGCCGCGTTGCGCAGGCTGATCGTTTTCATCCGGCTGTGGCGCCGGCTGGGCGAGGGCGCGGCGCCGGGGATCACCTTCGCGATGCTGCGTGATGTGTGCGAGGTGCTGCGGCTGTTCCATGGTTCGGCGATCAACGCGGACTTCTGCCGCCAGCTCGCGGCGCTGCTCATCCTGCACAAGGAACTGGGTCTCTCCCTCGTGGGCACCTATCGGGCCGACGCGGCGTCGCCGGCCGAGAGGCTGCCGCTGCTGGGGCTGTGGGCCACCGAGACCCCGGCCCCCGGGGCCGTCGAGCTCGTGCTGGAACGGATCGGCGATCTGGCACGGGCCCGCTACTCCTGCGGGGACCGGGAACCGCGCTTCGACAAGGCGCTCGCCGGAAACCTGACGGTGCTGTCCCGGCTGGCCGGGTTCGACCCCGACACCGCGAGCGACACCTGGTACGCGCTGCCCACGCACACGCTGCGGTTCGTGGAGGTCCTCGGCAAGATCTACGCCTCCGACTTCACCGTCGGCGAGATCATGTGGCTCTTCACCGTCGAAGAGCACCGCGACGGTGACGACCCGTTTGCTCTCCAGGACCGTAACGAGTCGGCCGACGATCCCCTGTCACTGCCCGAGCCGGCGGGATCGACCGGGTGCGACGAGGCGCAGACGCTGTGGGCGCTGCGGCGGTCCCTGCTGGCCGTGCACGTTTCCGAGGAGGACGCCGAAGCCTGGACGTGGCCCCGGATGACCGCGGCCCTGCGGGACGAGTTCGGCTACCTGCCGGCTTCGAGCGGACCCGACGCCTGGCAGGCGCTCGGGGAACACTTCTTCCCGTCCGTGCTGGAGCGGTGCGGCTGCCCGGTCGATGTGCGGGAGCGCCAGTACCGTACGCCGCTGGCGGCCGCGGACACCTCGCCCCTGATGTGGCGGCGGCCGCAGGAAGGGCCGTTCGGCTACGACAGCACCGCGCAGGAGCTGTGGACCTCGCTGCCGGTCTCCGACACCGAGGTGATCGAGGCGCTCAGCCACCTGCGGCCGCTGCGGGAGGCCGAGCGGGTCGCCGTGCGTCACCTGTACTTCGCGCCCCGGGCCGCGCTCGCCCCGTTCGCGGCGCTCTTCGACAACGCCGAGTCGGCCATCGACACCTTGGTCTCCGAACCCGACGAGCAGGCCAGGTTCGCCCATTTCCAGGCGGAGTTCGCTCGTTTCCACGCACGCTGCAAGGTGATCGTCGACCATCTGGCGGCACATGTGGCCGCGGTGAGCGGCTGCCCGGCCGACGCCGCCGCGGCAGCCACGGTGCTGCGCACCCTGTGGGCGGACGAGAACGCGGCGGCGACGCCGTGGGAGACCGACGACGGCAAGACTCCCGAGGTGACCTGGGCCCCGCTGCCCAGCGGTGGCGCGTTCGCCGCGCTGCTGGGCCTCGTCGGCACCGGCCTGCTCGGTGAACTGCACGACGGCGCGGGCAACCTGGTCTGGCGGGAGACCCGCGGCCCGGCCACCGCGTTCGGCCCCGTGCGCAATCACTACAACGCTCCCGTGCCCACCGTGTTGCCGGCGATGGACCTCACACCGAGCCCGGCCCAGTCCCGCCTGGTCGGCGTACGCAACGGGTTTGCCGTCCGGGAAGGGGACGCCGAGCCGCTCGGTGGCGCGAGTCCCTTCACCGTGTGCTGGACCGGTGCGCTTCTGGTGGACGAGGCGGGGGAGTACCACTTCCACGCCGGCGCGCCCACCGAGGGCGACACCGCACCGGATTTCGCCCGCGCCCGCGAGCACCGCTGGCGGGTCACCCTGGGGCGCGGCCAGAAGACCTGGATCATGCTGGACCACCACTGGGCCTCCGACGACGCGCCGGCGGCCACGTCCCGGGGCGTGCGGCTGCGCCGGGGCGCCTACCGGATCACGATCGAGTACGCCCAGTCCGATCCGGCTTTCGAGCGGGCCGAGGAGGTCTGTGCGGAGCACACCGGGTTCCAGCTGAAGTATCGCGGCCCGGACAGCGACGGTGTGCTGACGGAGATCGGCTTCGACCGGCTGTTCCGGGACGCCAAGAACGGGACGCTGGGCGACGGCCTGGTGGGGTCCGAGAGCCTGTACGCCTCGGGCGAGGCCGCCGCGCAGTACCTGGAACAGCGCTACGGCGCCACCCTGCGCGACATCCGCCGCACCTACCAGCGGGCGGTGAAGGCGGCACTGCTCGCCCGCAGGTTCGCGCTCTCCGCGACCATCGTGCCCGGCTACCGGCAATCCGAACTGGGCCACCTGATCACGCATCCGGAATCCTTCGCCGGCACGTCCTACCCCAGGACCGGGCCTTCGGCGTTCGGGGTGCACCACGCCTGGTTCGACTTCGACCTGCTGCCGGTGTCCGACCCGTACCCGCCGCAACCGGTGGGGGATCAGCGCACCGCGCCGAGCTCGCGCCGCCAGGCGGCACTCTTCGACTGGTGGGAAAGGCTCTTCGACCACAGCCTGCTGCGGGCGGAGACCGAGGCCGCCCGGGAGCGCCCGGTCTGGCTGCTCTTCGCCGATGTGCTGGAACAGCAGCCCGACGACCCGGCGCAGCTGCTGAGACATCTGGGCGTCGATCTGGCGCACTCGCCGCTGCTGCACACCTACTTCGCGACGCCACCGTATGCGCTCGACGCCGACGACCTCACCGATGAGCGGTGGGCGCTGCGGGTCTGGCAGGGCGAGAAATGGCTGACCCGGCTGCGCAGCCACTTCGCGTGCCCGTGGATCGGCGACGCCGTGCCGTGGAAGTGGGCCGCCGACGACCCCGGGGCGCCACCCGATTCAGGCAACGCGAACCTCACCCGGTTCGTGCGGGACGGCTGTTTCGAGAACGGCGAGCCGCTGCGCTACGAGGACCTGCGCGGGCTCAACGACGGCCTGCGGGAGCGGGCGAGGACGGCCCTGCTCGCGTACCTGTGCGGGATGGACCGGGTGCCGCTGCCATGGGCGCCGGGCACCTTCGCGACCGCGC
This sequence comes from Streptomyces sp. NPDC107765, assembly GCF_055657085.1. Taxonomy (NCBI): domain Bacteria; kingdom Bacillati; phylum Actinomycetota; class Actinomycetes; order Kitasatosporales; family Streptomycetaceae; genus Streptomyces; species Streptomyces sp. NPDC107765. The sequence continues at coordinate 216,006 of NZ_JBVKBL010000009.1, forward strand.
CGAAGGACCTCTCGGACCTCATGCTCCAAGACGTCGAGACGGGCATCTGCCAGCGGATGAGCCGGATCGAGGAAGCCATCCGGACCGTGCAGGCATGCGTCCAGCGGGCCCGGCTCGGGCTCGAACCCACCCTGACACCGGGGCCGGAGTTCGTCCGGCTGTGGGAGAGGCGGCTCGCCACCTACCGGGTGTGGGAGGCATGCCGGCGCCGCGAGATCTACGGCGAGAACTGGATCGAGTGGGACGAGCTGAGCACCGCGCGGGAGTCGGAGGCGTTCGCGTTCCTGGAGTCCGAGCTGCGCCGGTCGACGCTGACCGTGCCGGTACCCGGCGGACTGGAATGGTGGCCGGGGCAACGGCCGCCGGAGCACCCCTCGCTGACCCTGCTGCAGGCCCGTGAACCCTCCGGAATGCAGCTGCGGCAACCGGCCCCGGAGGGGCTGGGGTTGCTGGGCTCGCCCGAGCGGGCCGCCCGTAACTCCTGGCTCGCGCCGGTACTCGGCCTCACCCCCGTCGTCCGCCCCCCGGACAACGACCGCCCCCGACGTGAAGGTGACACGCGCGACCGCCAGGAGGGATCCGAGGACAGCCACGGCGGACTTCCGCTGTGGCTGTCCGCCGCGGTCCGCCTGGGCACCCGGTTCGTCCGGGTCGCCGCCGCCGGGCTCCCGCCCGCAGGGACGCCCTTCGATGCCTGGCACGAGGAGACCACCTGCTGCGCGCAGTGCGGCGAGGAACGGCACCACGTCGACGAGTACTACTTCTGGCTCGCCGATTCCGCGTTCTACTCGGCGCAGGTCCAGCACGCGGATGTCGGCGCTCAGCCGGACCGGACCCACCGCGACACCTCCGACTGGCACCGGCCGGAGAAGCTGCCCGCGCTGCTGGACTGGGACGCCCAACCCATGGTGCATCTGTGCTGGAGCCGGGTGCGGCACGGCGAGTTCGACCCGCCGCGCCGGTCCAGTCAGGGCGTCGCGGTCACCGGGGAGACGGCCACCCTGAGGTTCTCCGGACGCACGGCGGATTCCCTGCGCTTCGAGGTGGTGGGCGCGGTCACTCCGGTGATCGGCCACGCCGACCCGACGCCACCGGGGTTCCGCTACGACCTGGCCGAGGACAACGCCGTACCCCTTCCGTTGGTCGAGACGCCGGACCCCGCGCCGAGCTTCCCCGGCGGGCTCGCCGCCTACCCCTACTTCGTCCACGTCGCCCCGGGGGCTCCGCTGCTGCCGCCCTCGCCGTTCAGCGTGGCGATGACGGTGGCCGGCGCGCTGCGCACCCACTGCCGGTACGAATCCGCGCTGAAGTGGTACGAGCTGGCGTACCAGCCGCAGGTCCGCGACAACACCTGGGCCTCCTGCGCCACGGACAACCAGCGACGCCGACGACGGCAGGACCTGCCGTGCTGTCCGAGTTCGCCCGTCTACGAGGGCCGGGCCAGGAACCGGGCGGTGCTGCTGGCCCACTTGGAGACCATGGTGCAGTGGGCCGAAGCCCACGCCTGCCGCAACACTGTGGAGGGCGCACAGCAAGCGGGCGTCCTCCTCGCCGCCGTACAGCGGATCCTGGGCGATCGCCCCACCGTGGTGCGGGCCCAGGACCACGTCGGCGAGTCCATGACGGTGGGCGGCCTCGTCCCCCGTCCCGCGCCGCTGAACCCGCGGCTGATCGCCCTGTACGACGGCACCGCGGACCGTATCGCCCTGATTCACCACTGTCTCAACCGCTACCGGCTTCCCCAGCGTGGTGCCTTCGGCGAGACCGGACTGTGGGAAGGGTGGCGGGAGACCGTCGAACAGTGCGCCGGTGACTGCGCGGAGGACTGCAAGTGCGGCGGCAGCCCGTACCGGTTCACCTTTCTGGTGGCCAAGGCCAACGAACTCTGCGGGGAGGTACGCCAATTGGGCGCGGCGCTGCTCGCGGCCTACGAGAAGGGCGACGGCGAAGCCCTGGCCGCGCTGCGCAACAATCACGAGCGGCAACTGCTCGACCTGACCCTGGAGATCAGGAAGAACCAGTGGCGGGAGGCCGACTGGCAGGTACAGGCGTTGGACAAGACCAAGGAGGGCGCGCTCGCCCGGCTGCGGTACTACCAGGAGCTGCTCGCCGGTGGGCTCAACGCGGGGGAGACCGGCTATGAGGCGCTGACCGGGGTGTCGATCGCGTCCCGGATCGCCGGCAACGTGCTGGAGGGCGTCGCGCAGGGCATCGGCATCAGCCCGGACATGTGGATCGGCATCGCGGGCATCGCGGGTACCCCGCTGGAGTTCAACCAACTCCCGGTCGGCAACAAGCTGGCCTCCGGCTTCTCCACCGCGGCACGGATCATGATGGCGATCGCGGACAACGCCAACACCAGCGCGGGTCTGAGCTCCACCGAGGGCGGCTGGGCCCGCAGGGAGCGGGAATGGCACCACCAGGTCGAGATCATCGGCATCGAGATCGAGCAGATCGAACGACAGATCCTGGCCGCCCACCGGCGACGTGACATCGCACTGCGCGAGCTGAACAATCACCAGCAGCAGATCGACCACAGCGCCGAGGTCTCCGACTTCCTCCGGGACAAATTCACCGGCACGCAGCTGTACCTGCACCTCCAGCGGGAGACCGCCGCGCTCTATCGCAGCCTGTACGAGGTGACGCTGCACACCTGCCGCCGAGCGCAACGCGCCTTCAACTACGAACGCGGCCACACAGCCCGCGCTTTCCTGCCCGAGGCGGGCTGGGACGGCCTGCACGAGGGCCTGCTGGCCGGCGAACGGTTGCAGTTGGCGGTGCGGCAGATGGAAGGTGCCTATCTCGACGCCAACTGCCGCGAGTACGAGCTGACCAAGCACCTCTCGATGCGCAAGGAGTTCCCGCTCGCCTTCCTGCATCTCCAGCATGCCGGCTGGGCCGAAATCGAGATCCCCGAGTGGCTGTTCGACCTCGACCACCCCGGGCACTACATGCGCCGGATCAAGAGCATGACGGTGACGATTCCCTGCGTGGTGGGCCCCTACACCGGTGTCCACGCCCGGTTGACTCTGCTGGCCAGCAGCACCCGGGTCGATCCCGCGCTCGTCGAGCCGCCGGCCGGATGCTGCTCCGGCCCGGACTCCGACGGCTACCGGACTGTCGGCGACGACCGGCGGGTGGTACGCACCTACGGCGCGACCGAGGCGATCGCCACGTCGAGCGGCCAGAACGACTCGGGCCTCTTCGAGCTGCGCTTCACCGACGAGCGGTACCTCCCCTTCGAGTTCGCCGGGGCCGTGAGCCGCTGGCGGATCGAGATGCCTCAGGAGAACAACCAGTTCGACTTCGACACGCTCGGAGACATCGTGCTGCACCTCAACTACACGGCAAGGGAGGGCGGTGACGTTCTGCGCAGGGCCGCGAGCACGGCCGCACGGCGGCATCTGCCGGGCGGCGGCATGCAGCTGTTCGACGTGCGGCACGACTTCCCCGACGACTGGCACCGTCTGACCGCGGCCACCGGTCCGCGGCAGTTGCCGCTCCAGTTGGGCCGGGAGCACTTCCCGTACCTCCCCGGTCATCAGGACCTGCGGGTCAACAGGCTCGGGTTGTTCATCGAGACCGCGGCCCACGAGGGCGTCGGCCGCTTCGCGGTGCGGTTCAGGACCGAGTACGAGGTGCCCCACGGGTGCGACGAGAACGGCCGGTGCGGCGGGCACGACATCACCTGCGTGACCAGTGCCGAATACCCCGGCTTGTTCCACGGCGAGCTGCACCTGCCGTTGGCGCCGCTGCGTCGCGCCCGCGATCGGGAGCTGGGAGAGTTCGCCCTCCCCGCCGAGATCGGCCGGGTCACCCGGATGTACCTCCTGTGCGGCTACGAAATCGTCCCGTGAACGAGCCCCGCGGGTCGACCCCCCTGACCCGTTTCGTGGCCCCTACCTCGGCCAGGAGGTAGCCGACCCCCGCCTCTTCCAGGGTGCGGCGCACTGCCAGCAGGCGGGGTCTACGCCGTGACCAGCGGCCACGGCAAGATGGTTGGTCTTCGCACACCGATGATCAGCGGTGGCCGCGGCCTTCCCGCAGCCGGTCCTCAGGCAAGGTCGCGCTGTCCGGCTGGCCCACCAGGTCGCGCTGATACCAGGTGCCTGGCTCACCGTTGAGGTGGGCCGGGTCGGCCGGGCCGACAGGGACGAACCCTGCTTTGGCCAGTACCTTCTGAGACGCGGCATTCCGGCGGGTCGTGGCTGCCCGCAACGTGCGCAGTCCGTGTTGGGCCCCGGCCAGCTGGCACAGCTCCCGGACGGTCGCGGTCGCGACGCCGCGGCCGGCGATGTGCTGCGCGACCCGGTAGCCGAGTTCCGCAGTGCGGTCCTCGATGTCGACCAGATTGAACCTGCCGAGTACCGAGCCGTCCTCGGCGACGAGCACGTGGAAGGCGCAGATGCCGGCCGCCTGCTCAGTCAGCAAGGCGTTGAACCGGTCGGCGAACCGGTCGAAGAAGTCGTCGCCGCGATCCGGGACCGAGGCAGCGAAGTAGGCGCGGTTCGCCAGCTCGAAGGCCAGGACCGCCGGGGCATGGCCGGCATGCAGCGGCTTCAGCTCGGGCATTGCCCGACCTTACCCAGACGGTCCGCTGAGGCCACCTGATTTTGCCGACAGCTCCAAGACCAGGGCGCATAGCGATCTACGACTGGAGTACTGGGCCAAGCGCTGAGAAGGCGCCCGGCGGGATGAGATATCCCACGCCAAGTGACCGGCAGTAGCCTCTTGACGAGCCGTCAGGGAACCTTCCGGGGACTCGGGACGCCGCGGTCGGGGCAGGTCACCACGGTCTCGAAGTTCCTTGCTCAGCACGGGGCAGGAGCGTGGTGGAGATCAGGCGCCAGGCAAGGAGGGAGCGCGTGGCGACGTCGAGCGTGAGGGTGATGTCGACGTTGTAGGTGTCGTTCCTTGCGAGGTCGAAGGCCAGAACGACCTGTTGCCGTGCCACCCGGGTGCCCGAGTAGGGTCGGGGGCTGCGTGACGGCTGACGGTTGCACCCTGGCCTCCCGGCCCTTGCGAGGGCGCGGGCGTACGTGGCCTTCCCGGCCCCACCCGGGAAGGGCGCATGGCATGCGCGCGTACGGGAACCTCCGGACGCGCCGGGCACCGGGATGCGGCTTCGACGTCTCACGGGCAGTACAGCGGACCCCCGGGTCCGTCCCCCACACACAAAGAGTCGCGCGTGCGCGGCCGCAGACCAGGAGCACCAGTGCAGGGCATCCCCCACATAGCCAGCACACCGCACGACGGACGATTGTCGTCCGTACCCCCTGCCCGCAGGGAGCCGTACCCGGCGCAGCACACGGGGCGGGACATGACACAGCGCATGCCGCACCGGAGCGTGCCTCGCGTGACCCCGGCGGCACGCCGTCCTCAGGCCGCAGAACCCCAACTCCCCATCTTCATCAGCCAGTCGGGCTGGCGCAGGGGGGCGCTGCAAGGTGTGGCGCTGGCCACGGGATGCGCCTGCCTCGGGTATCTGCTCTTCGTCGGCATGCTGATCACCGGGCTCCGGCAACCCGTCGGCACGCACCCGCCGAGTATGAACGGACTGGTGCCTTCGGGCCCGGGCACCGGCCAGTCGCAGCACGGTCACGGCGCACCGGCCCGAGCCGAGGCACACCGGCCGCCGGCCAGGGCCCACGTGGACCGCGAGGACCGCCACCGCCGCCCGCCGGCCGGCAGATCCGCCCCGTCGGCCGGAGGCCTGAAGCAGTGAGCCGGCAGTCCGGCGCCGTTCGGCGCCCGCCGCGCGGACATTGGCTCGTCCTCCTGCTGGTCCTCCTGGTGGTCGCCGTCACCCTCCTCTTCGAGGGCTGGACGACCCACCAGGTGGACGCCGCGCGCACCAAGCCGCCGTGCACCCGGCCGATCCCGCGCGAGGCGGACGACGGGAAGCCGCTGCTGCGGTTCGGCCCGAAGGGGGTCGCCACCGCGGCCATGCCGCCGGGGACCGTCGCGCTCACCTTCGACGGCGGGTTCGACCCGGTGTGGACGCCGCGTCTGCTCGATCTGCTGCACAGTCACCACGTGCGGGCGACCTTCTTCGTCTACGGGAAGGACGCGGCTCAGCACCCAGAGCTGATGCAGCGGCTCCTGCGCGAGGGGCACGAGATCGGCTCGTACACCTACAGCGGCGGCGACCTCGGTGTCGCTTCACCGCTGCGCGCGCGGCTTGAGCTGTCGCTCACCCAGAGCGCCCTCGCGGGTGCGGCCGGCATCAACACCACCCTGCTGCGGCTGCCGCACACCACGGCCGCGGACACGCTCTGCGGCGCGGAGTGGACGGCCGCGAAGCGCGCGGCGGCCCAGGGGTATCTGGTGGTCGCCTCGGACCACAAGGACCGCAAGCCGTGGCAGGGGGTGGTGACGCAGCACAGCCAGACCGACCTGGGCTACCACGAGGCCGAGGATCTTCTGCGGGACCGCAGTGTGAAACGGTTCACCACCGTCAGCGGCGGGCTGGCACGTCTTTCCTTCCTCGACGAGGTCCCGGTCGCCCAGAAGATCAAGGGTGAGGGCCTGATCTGGTCGCAGCGGCTCGGGCACGCCTTCCTCACGGTGATGGTGTGGACGCTGACCCTCACGGGCGTCCTCGGCGTCCTGCGGATGCTCCTGTTCGCGGTGTTCGCCCGGCTCCACGTGCGCCGGCTGCGCCGGTACCGGCCCGGCGCACCACGGCTGCGCGAAGTGCGGGACCCGGTGACGGTTCTGGTGCCCGCGTACAACGAGGAGGCCGGCATCGCCTCCACCGTGTACTCGCTGCTCGCGTCCACCCACCCGCACTTGCAGATCATCGTCATCGACGACGGTTCGACCGATGCGACCGCCGACATCGCGGAGGACATCGACGACCCGCGGGTGACGGTGATCCGGCAGCCCAACGGCGGCAAGCCCAGTGCCCTCAACACCGGCCTGGCGCACGCCAGGCACGACATCGTCGTCATGGTCGATGCGGACACCATCTTCGAACCCGCGGCGCTGGCCCGGCTGATCCAGCCGCTCGCCCACCCGGCGGTCGGTGCGGTCAGCGGCAACACCAAGGTCGGCAACCGGCGCCGCCTGCTCGGCAAATGGCAGCACCTGGAGTACGTCCTCGGCTTCAACCTCGACCGGCGGATGTTCGAGGTCCTGGAGTGCATGCCGACGGTGCCGGGGGCGATCGGTGCCTTCCGCAGGGACGCGCTGATGGGTGTCGGCGGCGTCAGCGACGAGACCCTGGCCGAGGACACCGACCTCACGATGGCGCTCTGGCGGGCCGGCTGGCGCGTCGTCTACGAGGAGTCGGCGGTTGCCTGGACCGAAGTGCCCAGCACCGTGCGGCAGTTGTGGCGCCAGCGCTACCGCTGGTGCTACGGCACCCTCCAGTCGATGTGGAAGCACCGTCACTCGGTGACGGAGGTCGGCCCCGCCGGACGCTTCGGCCGCCGCGTGATGCTCTACGTCACGCTGTTCCAGATCGTGCTGCCGCTGTGCGCACCGGTCGTGGACCTGTTCGCCCTCTTCGGGGCGCTGTTCCGCGACCCCGGGGAGGCCGCCCTCGTCTGGTTCGGCTTCCTCTCCGTCCAGTTGATCACCGCCGCGTACGCGCTGAGGCTCGACCGCGAACGGCTGCGCGTGCTGTGGGTGCTGCCGCTCCAGCAGTTCGTCTACCGGCAGTTGATGTACCTGGTGGTCATCCACTCCGTGACCACGGCGCTGCTCGGCACCCGCCTGAAGTGGCACAGCATGAAGCGCACCGGAACCGCCGACCCGTATCTCCTCGAAGCACCGTCCACAGACACCTCCGGAGATCCTCTTGAGGGGCTGCCCCCGCGGCGGACCCTGTCGTCGCAGTGAGGAGACAGAGGGGACGAAGGGACGGAGAGGAACCGGTGAGCGGCCGCGCGAGTCGGACCTCGGACATGACCAAGGGAGTTGACCATGAGAGACCCGCTTGACCAGCGGGCCGGACGTACCACACCCACAGGGGAGCAAGGCTGGCCCGGCGACGTCGGGAGTCGTCCCGTGCACCGGGGACCGGTGCGGGTGACGGGCGACCTGTGGCGCCCGGAGCCGGGGGGCGGGCGGGGGCCGTACGTCGATCCGGAGCTGTCCGCCGAGCCAGAGCTGTCCGCCGATCCGGAGCCGTACGCCGACCAGGCCCCGCACGCCGACCAGGTCCCGAACGCGACCCCGGAAGACACCGCCGCGCGTGAGCGGTTCGCCGAACGCCCCAGCTCGCGCTACGGGCCCCGGCGCGCCCACGCCCGGCAGCCGAAGAAGCGCAGGAGACTGCGGCGGGCGGTGCTCGTCCTGCTGGCCCCTGTGGTCGTCGTGGCGGGCGGCACGTACGGCTGGGCCGAGATCCGGCTCCAACGTGACGTCGACCTCGGGGCGTACGGGGACCGTCCGTCGCCGGGCGAGGGCACCAACTACCTCATCGTGGGCTCGGACAGCCGCGACGGGCTCTCCGATGACGATGTGAGAGGCCTGCACGCCGGCGGGGGCGGAGGGCGGCGCACCGACTCGATGATGCTGCTGCACACCGGGGCCCACGGAACCAGCATGGTCAGCCTGCCGCGCGACTCCTGGATCACCGTGCCCGGCCGCCTTGACACGTCGACAGGTAAGACGAAGCGGCCCGAGGGGGACAAGCTGAACGCCGCCTTCTCTTACGGCGGCCCCGAACTGCTGGTGCACACCATCGAGAAGAACACCGGGCTGCGCATCGACCACTATGCGGAGATCGGTTTCGCGGGGTTCGTGAACATCGTCGACGCCATCGGCGGTGTGCGGATGTGCCTGGACCGGGACATCAAGGACGAGAAGTCGGGCGCCGATCTGCGCAAGGGCTGTCACACCCTGAACGGCAAACAGGCGCTCGCCTTCGTCCGCGAGCGGCACCAGGAGAAGGAGGGCGACCTGGGCCGGTCGAAGAACCAGCAGAAGTTCCTGTCGACCCTCGCCCACCAGGCCGCCCGGCCCGACACCCTCTTCGACCCGATGGAGATCGGGCCGGCCGTGCAGGCCGGGCTCGACACGCTCATCGTCGACAAGGACATGAGCCTGCGCGATCTCAGCAGGATCTTCCGCGCCGTGCAGAGCGTCACGGGCGGACACGGCAAGCAGATCAACGTGCCGGTGTCCGGTATCGGTGTCCCCACGCCCAAGGGCAACGTCCTGAAGTGGGACGCTAGAAGGTCGGCCCGGCTCTTCAACGACCTGCGGCTCGACCGGCCGGTGACGGAGACGGGGAAGACGTCCCGCCACCGGCGCGGGGCGGTCCGCCGCGCGCCGTCACGCGACGACCGCCCGCAGCGGTTGGAGGAGCGACAGGCCAAACGGTGACAGCCGCAGCCCAGAGTTCGGGGAAGACGGGAGGGGCCATGGCCAGATGGAGCGTCAGGGAGTGAGCGACCAAGAGCGGATCAACACGGTCGGGCGGCGGGGCGGTGTCGTGCAGTGCTGTGCGGGACAGTCACTTGGGAATGGTCGAGGCGACGTCGTCGAGGGTGGCGTCCTTGACGAGTCCGGTGTCCTCCAGAACGTCCATATGGTCCTGGACGGTGTTGTTGGTTTGCGTGGCCAGTCGCCGGATCAGCGAGTTCTTGGTGGTGGCGCGCACCTCGCCGATGGTGATGAAGATCTTGCCGTGGGAAGCGCGCAACAGGTCCACGAAGAGCTGGTCGAACGCCTGGCCCCGGGCGTTCTTCAGCTGGTCCACCCAGCCCTGTTGTTCGGGGGTGGCCTGATCGGGGATGGGCACGTTCAGCGCCTCGGAGTCCTCACGGGCCAGCTCGTCGAGCTTGCTGTGCCCCTCCAGCAGATGCATACCGGCGCGCTTGATGGCTTCGCTCGATGCGTGTGTCTGGGCGAGCCGGCCTGCCGGCATCTCCCACAGGCCGGCCTGCCGGACCTTGGTGAGGAAGGTCTTGTCCAACGCGGAGACCGTGCCGGTGTTGCCCCCACCAGGGCCGGCCGGGGCCGATCTCGCGGCCGGCAGATCGGCCGAGACGGACTCGTCGGCAGAGCTGTTCCGCTGCCCCAGCCACACGGACACGGCAGCGATAACTGCGGTGAGGGCGAGTGCGGCGGCTATGAGGCGGCCGCGGTTCGAGGTGGGCCGGGGGTTTCGCGCGTGAGATTTCATCGTGCCTCCTGGATTGCGCGCGACGGATTGCCGACGGGCGCCGCCGTCCGGGCGAGGGTGGGCGGTGCCACGCTAACCGTTGCACTAGGCAAGGAAGCGGATTGAGCGACGATGCTCAAATCCGGCTGCCGGGCGGTGCGCGTGAGCTACGATCCCGCTCTTCGCGCCATGGCACGGGTGCTGGCTCTGGCCGTGCGGGGCGGATTCCTTGGCCGGAGGTTCGGAGGTTCGGAGGCTCGGAGCTTCGGTGTTTCGCGATGCCGGATTCCGTGGCGGCTGAGGTGGCCTCCACGGCGAGGGCCGCACCGCGGTAACGGTTGATGCCGGACGGAAGGAACAGGGCCTTCACCCCTGCGTGACCCCATCAGCCCACCTGCCGCAGCCACTTGGGTCTGTGCGATGGGAGCCGGCATACCCGGCTGCCCGGAGAAAACCACAATGCCGAGGAAGGCCGCGGCTCGTGATGTCGCGCGGTGGATGTCACGACGTCGGCGCACCGCGGCCGACGGCCGGATCGTGGCACGCCGCCGGAGCCCGCCGGAGCCCGCCGGGCAGGCGGGCAACGGACCGCTGGTCGGGTTGGAGGCGCTGGTCGGGCTGGAGAGAGGAAACGACCCAGGGCCAGTCGCCAAAGCCGATCTTGTTCGTTGGTAATCCCGGCTTGCGGGACGGGGCGATCTGGCGGAACGGCCGGTGGGACAGATTCGCCTAATCACGCCAACTTCATAGGAACCAGTCATATTCACCGAGTTCGGTGCCGCCGGGTGCCCGAGTTGTGTAGGTTCTGGGACGGCTCAGGTGATTGCCTCATGTCACCCGTCCCACGCGGTTCTTTCACTGGACAGCGGGCACGTCCTGTCGAGTCCCACTCACGAACGACCCGACTGGAGCCCGACAGGAAGGGGACGGCCCGCCGTAACTGGAGAGGAAGCCTCATGGCAGACATCGACCTCGGATTGGCGACGGACTGGGATGAGGGCGACACCCACGGCCGTATCAAGCTGCGGCAGAACCAGGTCTATCCCACCTCGCCCAAGAAGGACCTGCTGATCAGTTCACCGGTGAGCATCGAACTGTCGGTGAACACGAACTACTCCACCTCCCAGGAGGCGGACAAGATCTACTTCACGACCCACCACGGCTCCACGAAGAAGATCATCGCGGTGCTCGACTCCGACGGCAATCTGCACATCGCCGGTCGCCTGATCACGGACCAGAAGGACCTGTCCTACTAGAAGCGAGCCCCGTCCCATCCCTCCTGGCCGGCAGAGGTTGAGGTGGCCCGGAAGGAACGCCGTAGCGTCCAGATCAAGGCACGGGACATGAGGACCAGCTGTGAAAGTGCTGGTCACAGCCATTCGTTGAGGGATGTGACCAGCACGCTCGCTTCAAAGCGGACGGCGAGCTTGTCGTAACGGTGGCGACGGCCCGGTGGCGCTTGAGGCGGTTGATCCCACACTCGCGGACACACGGGTTCGCGTTCTCCTGCCGGCCCGTACAGGGGCGTCTGCTCCAGGTGCTGGCCGCAGGAGCGCCCTACACAGCATCGCCGAGACCAGAAGGCGTGGCGCAACGCGGACGGCGGCACCTGGAACCGCACCATCGCGCTGCTGGGCACCCACAACATCTCCACTTTCCGCGAGTACTTCGCTTTGAGGCCTACCGCACACCTCGCCACGGGCGCAAAGGCGCGCAAGATTCTGCGGAACCACACCGTCACCTACTGAGACCCTGCCCTACAGGGGCAGTTGGGAGCGTTGACGCGGATCGCGGCGTGCTACCTGGCCTGGCGCAGGCCGATTGCTTCCTTGCGACACCGGGGGGGACGCGGAGCCGAGGGAGCGCGCCGAGGCAGCGAACCAGTGGAGCATGAGCCAAGGCCCCGTCCCGGCGAAGCTGACGGTGCATGTCCACCGCCTTGGCGAACGCCAGGCCCCTTCCCGTATGCAGCGCACGGACAAAGCTGTGAGCGCCCAACTGTCCCCGTACACCGGCGTATGCGTGTTGAGGGATGCACACCGGCCAGCGCGTGGCCGATCTCTGCCTTCGTCCCGTCTTGGCCTCGGTGCGGATCGAGAATCGGGAAGCATGGACACCGAGCCGGGAGGAACCGCTTTGGCCGACGTGCAGGAACTCTTGCAGCCGCTCGACTGTCCGGGTGCAGCGATCCGGTGTGCCCTGGGGGATGCGTGAGAAAGTTCGGGTTCTTGGCTGTCGCTGCTGTGATGGCTGTTGTGGCGGTGGCTGCCGGGTGCTCGACGGCAGGCACGCCGAGCACCTCGTCTGCCACGCCTTCGCCGCCGTCCAGCACGAAGCCGAAGCCGTCGTCTGCGCCTCCCGCTAAGACACGGGCCGAGGTCACCGCTGATCTGCGTGCCGCCGGTCAGGGGCTCGGTACCTACGCGGACCTGAACCCTCGGCTCATGCCTGGCGCCTGCATGGTGACCGCCCGGCGCCTGTCTCGCCGGACGCTCACGATGCGGGATGCTCGTCTGGCCGCGGAACGGCTGCAACAACGCGGCTGGAAGTTGGGGAGGATCAAGCCTGAGACGATCTCCCTCACCTCGGGTGCGTGGCTCGTAGCTCTTGCGGCGGTGACATTCCCCGACGACGTCCGGGAGACGAAGCTTGCTCCGTACAAAGGAGGTCTCGTCCTGACGGCGGTGGGGAGATGCCCACGCCGGTGACTGCAGACCGGTCAGGGCAACAGCTGACCTGGTTGGTGCCGCCATCCCGGACTGAGGCGGAGCCCTCCCACGGCGTCTGCCATCAGTCCGGCGAGACGCAACCGGTGGTGCACGCGGTCGGTTGCGACCGCTCCCCACGGGGTGTCCGACGTTTTTCACTGCTTGTGGGTGAACCACGAAGCCGCGCCGTCGCGCCGACCGAGAATGACCGTTTGCGCCCCTTATTGTCGGCTCTTGTGTCATTGAGCTGTGCTTTTGTGAACCTCAAGCCGGGCGTCGGAAAGACGACGAGTGCTGTGTGGCTGGCCCACGCGCTTCATGAGTGGGGACTGTCGCCGCTGCTGGTCGACGGTGACCCGGCCGCCTCCGCGCTGCGCTGGAGCGAGCTGGCCGATGGCTTTCCGTTTCCGGTGATCGCCCTGCCGGTGGGGGACGTCCACCGTCGTGTGAACGATTTCCTCGGCAATCGGCAGGCCGTCGTCCTCGATGCGCCGCAGTTGGAGGACCATCCCCGCATCGCCCGCAGCATCATGAGGTACGCCGGCGAGTGGATCGTGCCCGTGACCCCCGCCCCCATCGAGCTGGACCGGATGGCGCCCATCCTCGGCGAGATGGCGGACGTGCAGTCCCTGCGCACCGAGCCGGCCCGGACGGCGGTCCTGCTCAATCGCACCAACCGACCCGATGCCACGCGCACCGGGCCCGATGCGGACGCTCGCGAGGCACTCACCGAGCGGGGTTTCGAGGTGCTGGACACCCAGATCGCCCGGCTCGACCTGTACGCCCAGTCCTTCGGGAACCCGGTCCAGGCCAAGGGCTCGGCATACATGGACTTCGCAGAGGAACTGATCAAGCGTCAGGATGAGGTATGAGCCAGCGCAAGGAGAGCTACCGTGCTGCGTTGCGGCGCGAGAAGGACGTCTCGTCACCCCAGCCCGCCAATGTCACCACGCTGCAGAACAGATACCTCCGGGTGACCGTCGAGGTCGATCCCCACCTGCGAGGCGATCTGACGCGATGGCTGGGACGGCCGGTCTCCTCGGCCCTGCTCGCCGGTACGACTGTCCTGCGCAGCCTGGCCGTCACCGTCGGCTGCGTCTCTCGGCCCGGAGACCGGGCTGCGTCCGTCCCGCGTGAGGATCCGGATTCGGGTCGCTGAGCAAGTGGCTCACACGGTAGGACGGCCCTGCCTGAGGTAGCCACTCGTGGGAGCAGGTGGGAAAGTTCACCGCCGACCCGAACATGGCGGGGCCGGGCCGAAGGGGCGGATCAAGGAGATCGGCAGAGGCTCGTCCCACAACAGGCTCCAGCAGGTACTTCTCTCGTCACCACCACACCCAACTCCTGAGCGCGCTGTACGACACCTCAGCTCGCGCAGAGGTGAGGCGTCGCCGCGCCGCAGCATCGCGGCGACGCGCTGGAAGTGGCCGGCATCGGCTGCCGTCTGCGTGGCGATCAGGGAAGGCGGCCGCTGGCGGTCTGCCGGATCCGACTCAGCTGGGCCGCGCGGGGCGCATGGTTGGTCAGGCCGGCGAAGCCGGACTTGCCGACGTACGCGTGGTGGCCCGTCCGCCGGCCGAGATGTTCCACCGGCGTCGCCCCCGCCCCTGCCCTGCCTGTAGGAAGTCCCTCACGCACGTCGAGAAGGGCAGGTGGCCTCCCAGGCCGCCTCGATCATCCGGAAGATCTCGTCCACCGTGGCCTCCGGATCGGTCGCCTCACGGCCCAGCGCATACGCGTCGATCACAAACCTCGCGATCGCCCGGCAGGCCGTCGTGGTCTGTGACAGGCCGGGATCGGCGGCGATGGCCGTAGCCAGCGCCTCCGCATGGCGCAGCCGCATCGAATCCTCGTACTCCCGCAGGGCGCGCGACTCTTCGATCATGCGCCAGATCGGGGCGGCGCCGGCCGCCGTGCAATGGCGCACCATGGCGTGGATCTCTCGGCGTAGCGCGGGGATGAGCGGCTCGTGCGGCGCCCGGCCGGTGACCGCCTGGGTGAGGCGTTGCTCGAAGTTCTCGTCCTGCTCGAACACGAGGGCCTCTTTCGAGGCGAAGTGGGAGAACAGGGTGGTGACGGCCACGTCGGCCTCAGCGGCCACGTCCCGGATGCCCACCGCGTCGTACCCGCGTTCCAGGAAGAGCCGCAGGGCGGTGTCGGCGATCTTCTGGCGGGTCGCGGCCTTCTTGCGCTCACGGCGTCCGGTCGGCACGGTCATGCCGTGATGCTAACAGATGCAAAGAGCTCACAGTTTCAAAACACTAACCGTTAGTGCTACGGTCGGCCGCATGAAGAAAGTGAGCTTCGCCGAGTTCGGCGGTCCGGACGTTCTGCACCTCATAGATGCCGCGGAGCCCCACGCGGGCCCCGGCCAGATCCGCGTCGCCGTGCGGGCGGCGGGCGTGAACCCCGTCGACTGGAGGATCCGAGAAGGCCAGGTCCTGGGAGCCCATCCGATCGAGCTGCCCGCCGGGGTCGGGCTGGATGCCGCCGGGGTGGTGGATGAGGTCGGCGAGGGTGTCGAAGGCATCGAGGTCGGCGACCACGTGTTCGGCGAAGGGGCCGACACCTACGCCGAGTTCGCCGTGCTGTCGGCCTGGGCCCGTATGCCCGAGGGCATGACGTTCGAAGAGGCGGCCGGATACCCCTCCGTGGTGGAAACCGCGCTGCGCATCATCCGCGAGGTCGGTGTGCGGCCCGGGCAGACGTTGCTGGTCAGCGGTGCGTCCGGGGGAGTCGGTTCGGCGGTGCTGCAGATCGCTCGCGCCCGCGGCATCAGGGTGATCGGTACGGCCGGGGCCGCGAACCAGGACTATCTGCGGAGCCTGGGTGCCGTCGCCACGACGTACGACGAGGGTTGGGTCGAACGGGCGCGGCAGCTCGGCCCTGTCGACGCAGCTCTCGATCTGGCCGGCTCGGGCGTGATCCGCGAGCTCGTCGAGCTGACCGGGGATCCGCGGAAGGTGGTCTCCATCGCCGATCTCGGTGCGCCGGAGCTCGGTGTCCGATTCTCCGGCGTGGCCGGGAGCATGCCGGACGCGCTCGCCGAGGCCGCCCGCCTCATCTCGCGGAGGAAGCTCCACATCCCGGTCGAGAAGTCGTACACGCTCACCGAGGCCGCGGCGGCGCACATCGACAGCCAGGCCGGTCACACGCGCGGACGCCGGGTCGTGGTCGTCTGAGCCCTTTCAGACAGGTGACCGTCCGTCAACGCTGAGACGCGAGCTGCATCGGGCTTCTGCCGCTCGCATCGCGGAGTCGGGGCGGGGTTCCTGTCCCGACCCCGCAGCGGTCTACGCGACGGCCGGTGCCTTGGCCCGCCGGAGGAGCCCTTGCCTGGCCGGACCGTGCCACCGGTGGGCCGTTAGGCAGAGGTGGTCGACGACCTCGGCCAGGGTCCACAACCGCATTCCGGCAGTGCCAGCGCAGCCTCGCCCGGTGAGCAAAGGACGCACTTCGCCGATGGCGCGGGTGATGGGGGAGCGGTCCACACCGCGCCAGCACGCCAGCACGTCGTGCGTGGTCCCGTGGCGGAGGTGCACAAGCGTGGCAAGGAGCCGGTCGACGAGAACCAGTCGGTGTTTCGCACCGGAGCCCACGGCTCGCTTCCGTGATCGTGACGCGAGCCTGGCCTGGTGCCGTTCATGCCACAACGGGCCTACCTGGGCGACGAGTTCAGCGATCACATCGGGCGACAGGCCCATGATCCTCCGATCGCTGGTGATCGGTGCACGAGACGCGGTGCCCACCACCCCACCGTGATCGACGAGCGAGGGCTCGACGTCTCACCGTCCACCGTGCACGAGCTCGTTGGACAAGGATGCCAACCGAAATAGCGCGCGGTCGGAATGACTGATCGTTTCAGAATGAGGTACGGAGGCCGAGCGACTGTCAGTCGTCGAGACGCTGAAGGATCTGTGTGAACTCGCCGGTCTCGATCAGGCCGGCGAGGACCTGGGTCATGCTGCTGATACCGGCGTCACGGACGATGAGACCGTCCGAGCACCAGAAGTAGCGGCCTCCAAGAGCTTCTCCGCTGGCGGCCCATCTCTTCATGAGAATCTCGACCTGGGCGAGGGTGATGATGGTTGCGCTCCACCGTGAGCCGTCCTTGAGGTTCACGAAGACGTCGACGTTGTCCACGGCCTCCGGGTCCTCGCCGGCGTTCGGCAGGAACGCGGCTTCGAACTGCTCCGTCTGGACGCGGTACCAGGGGCCATCCCAGTTGCCCGGTGGTGTGCTGTGGCTCATCAGGTGAGCCTGCCTGGTGGAACCGTTCACCTCAACCGCATTGTTCTGGCACGCTTCCGGCGCGACCAGCGATCTTGTGCCCGATGACCTGTGGAGACGGGTGGCAGTCCTGCTGCCGCCGCACGCGGAGCAGCGGCCTGATTGCTGGCTCGGACTGTCGGCAGCTTCCAGGAGAGCGACAGTCACCCGATCACTGGGACATGAGCTGGAGTAGCACGGTGTGTTGACCGTCAACGTGTCTGCATGGAAGGGGAGTTGGGGCTGTTAGCAACCCGTTTGACGACGACTGCAGGCCCGCCGAGAGTGGTCCAGGCGGGGCCTCGTGCCGGACTCCGTGAGCGATCCCCTATCGCCAGGTCGACTTCAAGGAGTCATAAAGGAGTCATACGGACCCGGCCTATGACGTGCGCCGACTACAGGTGACTGCTCCAGATCACTTCGCGGCCCTCAGATCCTTCCGGCAGTCCCACAGGGTCCTCGCCGCCCTGCACCGCGCTGATCCGCCTGCACAGCACAAACCCGGACCCACTTCTCGAGCGGAGGACAACGAGGAGATGCCCTTCGCGCCAAGGAGAGGACGGGGCGGAGAAACCCAGCGTCTGCAGGATCTGCCGGGATTCGCCGTCGCTTGCGGTGCGAAGCTCAATCGATTTGTAGTGAGTGACCAGTTGCATGGCACGCACGCCTTCGAAGAGGAGGTCCAGGCAGAGCGTGTCCGTACTGTCTGGAATGGCGCGCAGGAGCAGTTGCGAGTGTCCGACCCCGTAGCGCCAGACCGTGAACGTGCGCTCAGAACTGAACAGAAGCGCAGAACTGGAGCCATCAATCGAATGGGCTGTCAACCGGACGACCTCCTTGATGTCAGGTGATCCGCTCCCACCCGTGTGGAGCGCTGCCTGACTCGGTAAAGACCGCGTTGCGTATATACGTGGCGACTGGGGAAGTGGTGGGCGGCCCGGCAGCCTGCCACTCCGCATGTGTACTGATCAGGGGAATTCTTTGAGGATCAAGCATGCGGTACAGGTGGTTGCAGTCGCCGTACAGCCACCCGGGTCAGCCCGACTTCGGCGGCTTCTGTGCGTCGAAAGCGAAGAGAGTGTTCTTGGCTGCGGCCACGATCACCGCACGCCCCGAAAGAGTCACCCGCGGGCTCGCGCCCCCGTCGCCCGTCAACCCGTCGGCCTGCGGATTTGTTGCCCACAGGGGTTTGCCATCGTGCGGCGACAGTGCGACCACCCGGCCGGTGGCCGAGCTGAAATACAGTGCGTCGGCTCCCGCGACAGGACCCGACGCGCCCTCCACGGCAGTCTGCCGCGACCACTTCTTCCGGCCGGTCACGGGGTCGAGTGCCGTGATGAGACCGGTCTGCCCGCTCACGTAGAGGGTGCCGGCCGCCATGCCGGGCGCCCCCGTGTACGTCTTGGGCAGTCGGGAGTACGTGACCCTCTGCGAGGCCAGGTCGACCCGTGCCACCCCGTTGAAGCGGTCCAGCTCCGTTCCCCCCATGTGTATTTGCAGGAGTACGAGCCTGCCGTTGGCGACGCCCATCGGCACGGCGGGGCCGTTGACCGCGATGGGCCTGCCCAGTGTCCCCGACGCGCGGTCGACCGGGTACAGGGTGGGGTGGCGCACCGCCAAGGCATCCACCTCCGCATCCGTCGCGCACATCGCGACGAGTTGTGGGCCCACCGGGACGGGAGCGCACTGCTTACCCGCAGGGAATGACGACCTCCATGTGACTTGACCGCTGTGTGCGTTGCGGGCCTCGAAGCGGGAGTGGGAAGCGTCGATCGTCACGACGTCGGAGCCGACCACAAGGGCGTCCTGAGTCCGACCCGTGACGGCCGTCGACTGGGCGCCGGACGGCACGGACCACAGCTCCCGGCCGTTGCTCGCGTCGAGGGCCACCACCTCGCTGCGAGGGCCCTGCGGGGCGTCCTGGGCGGCGAAGCGGTAACCGAGCACCGTGTCGTTGGTGGCGCCCACCAGGTACGTGCCATTGACGGGGACGCCGGGGCTCTTCGCCGTCCACACCCGCGAGCCGTCCCCGGCCCTGATACGGGCAGCGACAACACCGCCGCCCCCGCAGAACAGCGCATCGTCGTGCGCGACGCAACGCAGCTCGTCGGGTAGGTCCTCGCGACCGCCCGGCACGGTCTGGTGCCACGGCTTGAAGCCGTCCGGAAGTGCGGCAACCGGGGCCGCAAGGCTGTTGCCCTTGTCGCCGCCGCTGTTCCCGCCGAAGCCGCCCGCCGTCAGTGCCGCGACTCCTCCACCGATCGCTGCCACCGTGACCGCGACCGCAGCCGCGAGCATGGGACGCCATCGGCCACGCGGTCGGCGGCCGATGGAGGTGTCGACGCTTTCCGTATCGGGACCGGCCGGGGTGGTGGTCGGGGCATTCCGCGCCGGGGTGGTCGGGGCCTTCCGCGCCGGGGTGGTCGGGGCAGTCGGCGCCGGGGTGGCCGGTGCCGCGAAGTGGTGCTGGGTGGTCATGTCGCGGGTGCGGCCCGCGCCAGCTTCCGTCGCGTCGGTCTGGCCGAGGTCGGCCGGCAGGTCCCGTAGCAGCACGAGGAGTTCGTCCGCCGAGGGTCGCCCATTGGGCTCCTTGGACAGGCACGACTCGACGACCGTGCGCAAGGCCGCCGGCACGTCCTCCAGCGACGGCTCCCCGTGCACCACCTGATACGCGACTATGTACGGGCTGGCCGCGTCGAAGGGCCCGTAGCCCGTCGCTGCGTACGTCAGCAGCGTCCCCAACGAGAAGACATCGGACCGCGGCCCCACATCACGCGGCGCCTGCAACTGCTCCGGAGACATGAAGGGCGGCGTACCGATGACCCGCCCTGTCATCGTCAGCGTCTGCTGGTCCACGGCGCGCGAAATGCCGAAGTCGATGACGCGTGGGCCCTCGGGTGAGAGCACGACGTTCGAGGGCTTCAGGTCACGGTGGACGACCCCCACCCGGTGGATGTCCCGCAGCGCCTCCGCCAGCCCGATGACGAGCCTCCTCAGCTCCGCTCCGCTCAGCGGGCCCTTCGTGGCGATGCGCCGGGAGAGCGTCTGCCCCTGGATATAGGTCGTCGCCATCCACGGCTGCTCGGCCTCAGGGGCAGCGTCGACAACGGCGGCGGTGAACGCGCCGCTCACCCGCCTCGCCGCCGCCACCTCCTGCCGGAAGCGGGTGCGGAACTCGTCGTTCGCCGCGAACTGCGGGTGGATCAGTTTGATCGCGACAGGTCGTCCTGAACTCGTACGGGCCAGAAAGACCGTGCCCATGCCACCCGAGCCGAGCCGGGCCTCAAGTGGATATCCACCGATCTCGGCTGGATCCCCTTCGCGCAGCGACACTCTTCCCGACCTCTCGTCCCCCGTGTACCTCTGCCGGCACGGGCCTGCGTACCAGTCCTGCACCCAAACTAGCCGCTCCAGCGCCGGTGCCTGACATCCCTACCGCTCCGTCAGTTTCCGCAGCACCTCCTTGAAGTGCTGCAAGGCCCGCCTGCGCGGCCAACTTGGCGGATCCGCGGCGAGGGGCCGGCCCCACGAAGCGCAGATGTGTGGGCTGACTACAAGTCAGCACCTGATGTTCAAATGTCTGATGTTTGTATAGAGTGCTGTCATGAAACGCATCAGCGCACCGCGGCGGACCGCCAGCCTCTCCGCTCAGCTCGTTGACAGTCTCCGCTCCCACATCGAGTCCGGCGGGTGGCCGGTGGGGACGCGGATCCCGCCGGAACAGGCCCTCATCGAAGAACTCGGCGTCGGACGCAGCACCCTGCGTGAGGCGATCGGTGCGCTGGTGCACCTGGGTCTGCTGGAGCCCCGAGCCGGCGACGGCACCTACGTCCGCTCATCGAGCGAGCTGCAGTCGGTCATGGTGCGGCGGGCGAGCTCCGCGCGGCGGGACAACGTGCTGGAGCTGCGGACCGTTCTGGAGGAGTACGCCTCCCAGGCCGCGGCCCTGCGCCGCGACGAGAGTCAGTTGCAGCAGCTGCGGGAGCTCTTGGCCGACGCCGACGCGGCCTGCGCCGATGAGGACACGTCCGCGGCCACGAACGTCGACGCGCTGTTCCACCGGGCCGTGGTCCGGGCGAGCGGGAACGACCTGCTGATCGAGGTTTACGACCACCTCGGCACGGCGCTCACCTCGTCCCTGGGAGGCCTGCCCTGGGACGCCGTCCATGCCGAGGAGCACGCCCGCCTGCACCGCCGGCTCGTCGACGCGATCGAAGCCCGGGACGCGGGCGGCGCCCGTGCCGCGGCGGCCGCGATCGTCCAGCTCACCCGCGGCCACGAGACCGGCACACCACGATCCGCGGAGGACCGGTGAGTGCGCGGCCGGCTTCCCTACCGGCTGTCCTGGGCATTGCCACGGCGGTCGCCGGATACGGCGCGGGACAGGACCGCCGGCTGCGTCAGCCCTCCCGCTGACACGAACACCCTGCCCACACGGCAACGCCGCCCACCCGAACGGGCTTTCACGACCGAAAAGGAGACCACCCGTGTCCCACTCCCGACCCCCCGCCGCCGAACTCGACGCACGTACCGACCGGCGGAACGCCCACCTGTCTGCGACCGACGCGCAGTTCCGTGACACCGCGCCCCTGGACGCCGTCACCGAGGCGATCCGGCGGCCCGGACTGCCGCTCGCCGCCCTGGTGGCCACGGTGATGAAGGGGTACGCCGACCGTCCCGCCCTGGGCGAGCGTGCCACCGAGCCGGTTACCGACCCGGAGACAGGCCGGACCACGCTGCGCCTGCTGAAGCGGTTCGACACGCTCACCTACGGCGAACTCTGGGAACGAGTGGGCGCGGTGGCCTCCGAATGGCGGCACCACCCCGAACACGCAATGGGACCGGGTGACCTCGTCGCCGTTCTCGGGTCCACGAGCTCCGAGTACACCGTGGTGGAGCTGGCCTGCATCCGCTCCGGCATGGTGTCCGTTCCCCTCCAGGCCGGTTCCTCGGCGTTACACCTGGCCCCCATCGTCGAGCAGACCGGCCCGCGCCTGCTCGTGGCGCACGTCGACCACGTGGCGGTCGCGATCGACATAGCAGCGAACGCCCCCTCGCTGGGCCGGATCATCCTCATCGGCCACCACTCCGAGATCACCGCCCACCAGGAGGAGCTGGACTCCGCGCGCGGCCGGCTCGCGGCGCAGGACCGAGGCGTCACCGTGGACACACTGGCATCGGTCATCGACCGGGGAAGGACGCTGCCGTCGCTCCCCGAGGTTCCCTACGGGGCGGCAGCCGACGCGCTCAGCGCACTGATCTACACCTCGGGCAGTTCCGGCACCCCCAAGGGCGCCATGTACACCGAGCGCCTGGTCAG
Organism: Streptomyces sp. NPDC107765; assembly: GCF_055657085.1. Lineage (NCBI taxonomy): Bacteria > Bacillati > Actinomycetota > Actinomycetes > Kitasatosporales > Streptomycetaceae > Streptomyces > Streptomyces sp. NPDC107765. The sequence goes on from NZ_JBVKBL010000009.1 coordinate 238,420, forward strand.
GCACCTCTGGATCGATTTCGTACCCGGCCAAGCGGTTCGGCCCTCCATCGTGCTGAACTACCTGCCCCTGAGCCACATGATGGGCAGGGGCGTACTGTTCAGCACGCTCGCCAAGGGAGGCCTCGCCTGCTTCACGGCGTCCAGCGACCTGTCGACGCTCTTCGAAGACCTCTCGCTGGTCCGACCCACCGAGTTCCTCATGGTTCCCCGCATCTCCGACATGCTCTTCCAGTACTACCGGGCCGAGTTGTCCCGCCGCACCGAGCCGGACGGCGATGCAGCCGAGCAGGTGAGGGAGGAGTTGCGGGAGAAGGTCATGGGCGGCCGCCTCCTGTGGGCCGTCACCGCCTCCGCTCCACCGAGCGACGAGCTGACGGCGTTCGTCGAGAACTGCCTCCACGTCAGGCTGTCCGACGGCTACGGGTCGACGGAAGCCGGCATCGTCTCCCTCGACGGCCAGGTGCTGCGCCCGCCGGTGACCGACCACAAGCTGGCCGACGTACCCGAGCTGGGATACTTCGCGACCGACTCACCGCATCCCAGGGGCGAACTGCTGATCAGGTCCGACCGGCTCGTCCCCGGCTACTTCCGGCGCCCGGACGCCACCGCCGAGGCCTTCGACGAGGAGGGCTTCTACCGCACGGGCGACATCATGGCCCGCGTCGGCCCCGACGCGCTGAGGTACGTAGACCGCCGCTCCAACGTCCTCAAGCTGTCACAGGGCGAATTCGTCACGGTCTCCCGCCTGGAGGCGCTCTTCAGCGGCAGTCCGGTCGTCCGGCAGATCTTCCTGTACGGCAACAGCGCCCGCGCCTACCTGCTCGCGGTCGTCGTGCCGACGCAGGACGCCCTCGACCGCGCCGACGGGGACCCCCGGGGCATCAGGCCGCTCCTGCGGGAGTCCCTGCAGGAACTCGCCACCGAGGCGGGACTGAACTCCTACGAGATCCCCAGGGACTTCCTCATCGAGACCGAGCCGTTCACCCAGGAGAACGGACTGCTCTCCGGAATGCGCAAGCCGCTGCGGCCCGCCCTGACAAAGCGTTACGGCGAGCACCTCGAAGCGCTGTACACCGAATTGACCGACCGCGAGGCCGACGAACTGCGAGCACTGCGCCGGCTCGGCCCCGACCAGCCCGTACCGGAGACCGTGCTCCGGGCCGCACAGGCGCTCCTCGGGCAGCAGAACGGCGACCTGGAGCCCGGCGCACGCTTCCTCGACCTCGGCGGTGACAGCCTGACGGCACTGTCGTTCTCCCAGCTGCTGAAGGAGATTTACCGCGTCGATGTTCCTGTCGACCTGGTCATCAACCCGGTCAGCACGCTGCGGCGGGTGGCCGACCACATCGAGCGGGCGCTCGCATCGGAACACCGCCGCCCTACCGCCGACAGCCTCCACGGCCCTGACGCGACGCGACTCGACGTGGCCGACCTACGGCTGGACGCGTTCCTCGACGCGCGGGCCATCGGGCGGGCCGAACGGCCTGCCGGTCCGCTGCCCGAGGCCCGGACCGTGCTGCTGACCGGCGCCAACGGCTTCCTGGGCCGTTTTCTGTGTCTCGAATGGCTGGAGCGCGTGGCGCAGCGCGGTGGCACGCTGGTGTGCGTGGTCCGCGGCTCCTCCGCCGAGACGGCCCGGGCACGTCTGGAGGCGGCCTTCGACAGCGGCGACCCGGAACTCATGGAGCGCTACCACGAGCTCGCCGCCCGGCATCTGCACGTGATCGCCGGCGACATCGGGGAACCGAACCTCGGACTCGACGACAGGACTTGGCAGCGACTGGCCGACACCGTCGACCTGATCGTCCACCCGGCGGCACTGGTCAACCATGTCCTGCCCTACGACCAGTTGTTCGGTCCCAACGTACGGGGAACAGCCGAACTGATCAGGCTCGCGGTCACCTCCCGGATCAAGCAGTTCACCTACCTGTCGACGGTCGCCGTCGTCTTCGGGAACGAGTCAGCGGCCGACGAGTCGGCGGACATCCGCACCGCCTGCCGGACACGCAGCCTCGAAGGCGACTACGCCGACGGTTACGCGGCCAGCAAATGGGCCGGCGAGGTGCTGCTGCACCAGGCGCACGACAGGTTCGGGCTGCCGGTCGCAGTCTTCCGCTCCAACCTGATCCTCGCGCACCCGCGCTACCGCGGCCAGCTCAACATCCCGGACGTCTTCACCCGCCTCCTGCTGAGCCTGCTGGCGACAGGCATCGCGCCCGGCAGCTTCTACGCCCGCGACACGGGGGACGGCAGCGCACACTACGACGCACTCCCCGTGGACTTCACCGCGCGGGCGATCACCTCGCTGGGGGACGACGCACGAGAGGGCCACCGGACCTACAACGTGGTCAACCCGCACGAGGACGGCATCTCCCTCGACACGTTCGTCGACTGGCTGATGACAGCCGGGCACCCCCTGACCCGCGTCCAGGACTACGCCGAGTGGCTCGACCGTTTCGAGACCGCCCTGCGGGGCCTGCCCGACCACCAGAAGCAACATTCGCTGCTTCCTCTGCTGCACGCCTTCGCCGAGCCGCAGAAGTCACTGCCCGGGTCCGCCCTGCCGGCGGACCGGTTCCGTGCGGCGGTACGGGCCGCTGCCCTCGACGAGGAGAACGACATCCCTCGTCTGTCACCGGCCCTGATCACCAAGTATGTGGCTGACCTCCGGGCGCAGTACCTGATGTGACGCGCACCTGTGTGTCGGCGGACGCCATCGTCCCGCCGCCTCCGGGCGAGCGGCACCGGTGAGGAGGACCGGCCAGCCGATCTCGGTCCGCCACGGTGTGGTCCGGGGTATCGTGCTGGCCGGCCAGGATGAACGGCGCCTGGTGGGGAGGGCCTCGAAATGGCCCGCCCCTTCTTCGGTCCCACCGGGCCTGACAGCCCCCAGACGCCGTCGCGAGTGCGCGAGTTCGACATTCGGCTACCCGAACACGGCGATCGCTTTGTCTCGGAAGGTGTATCGGCCGGATGCTCCCGGGCACGCACTGTGACACCCAGGGGGCGAGGGCTTGTCAGTGCCTCTGGGTACGCTGGCACAGACATGAAACGGACGTGAACCGGAAGCTCGATGACGCCGATTGGTGAACGGAGGCGCAGTCATGGGCGACGGGTTCAAGAGCAAGGAGAACGAGGACCTCAACAACGCTCTGATCAAGGAGCAGAAGTCGGAGCACCAGTTCGGCGGCGGGGCGCGGGTTCTGAAGTCCATGAGCAAGTGACACGGCCTGCACCACGGGGCCTGGGGCGACCGTACAGCAGGGTTGCAGGGCCGCCACAGCAGCACGGTCGCGGCAGCCAGGGGCGAGTGTTTGCGCCCTATCGGTTTCGGCGTCGGCTCGGCTCCGGCTCGGTGTTTCGGCGACCAACTGCCCCGCGCCAAGCCACGTTCAACCGCATGACCCTGCCTGGCCCACAGCCGCCCCTTCACTGATAGGAGAGAGTCCGTGTCGCATCCCGACGCGCCGGAACCGGTACAGCCCGTCCCTGCCACTGCCGAAGAGGCATTGGCTGCCGCTCGCGCCCGATTCGAAGTACTGGACCTGGAAGGAAACCCGGCGCCGTTGTACGTGGCGGAGTTCGACATCGGATTCCTCGTCCACGCCGTCATGCCCCCACCGCCGCCGGGCACTCAGGCGCCGTTGGGTGGTAGTCACATGGTGATCTCCAAAAGCGACGGAGCCGTCACCTATGTCCCCAACTTTCCGCCAGATTCCGCGATCGAGCTGTACCGCAGCCTGCGCCGGCCCAAGGGCTAGGCAGTTGCGTTTGGATCGGCAGGTCGTGTTCCGGGTGTGCCGTTAACAGATGTGCAGTGGGCGCGAATCGAGCCGTTGCTCCCGGAGCGGACGCCGAACGGGTGGACGCTGGCGTGAGCACCGGGAGGTGATCGACGTGGTCGCCTTCAAGTTCCAGACCTGAACGCAGTGAGTCCACCTGCCGGAGAAATACGGCAACTGGAGAGGTGTCTACAAGCGGCGGCGGATGTGGGCCCTCGATGGCACCTGGGAGCGAGTGTTCACCGCGCTGATGGCTCAGGCCGACGCGGACGAGGACCTGACTTGGGCGGTGTCGGTGGACTCCACGATCGTGCGCGCTCACCAGCACGCGGCCGGGGCCCGCAAAAAGGGGCCCCGGCCGGCGAACCGACCGACCATGCCATCGGCCGGTCCCGCGGCGGGATGAGCACCAAGATTCACCTGGCAGCCGATGCCCGCTGCCGGCCCCTGGTAGTGGGCACCCACTGCGACGAGGCAGCCGGGGCGGCAGGCCGCCGGCCTTCGACCGCGAGGCCTACAAGCAATCGTCAGTGCGGCGAGGCGGGGATGTGTGACGGCTCTTCGCGTCCGCATCACAGTCCGCCTTGGGCCCCTCCCCGCACCGAGCGGCGGATCATCACGGTCCGCCTCCTGTACCGCTGGGAACCGGCCCGCATCGCCTACCCGGCGCGGTTGAACTCCACGACCGTGCGCCGCATCCTCAGCCGATTCCAGCTCGCCCGCCCGGCCCACGTGGACCGCGCCACTGGCCGCGTTATCCACCGGTACGAACACGCCGCCCCGGCCACCTGGGGTCCACGTCGACATCACAAAGCTCGGGATCCTCCCCGCCAGCCGCGTCCCCAACCTCACAGGGCAGTACACCTGGGCGCCATCGTCCCCGTCCCACCGCACTCTGACATGAGGTGCCTGGCAGTCAGGATGAGCCGCAGGCATCGGCCTCTTCACTGACTCGAGGTGGTGCGCGACGCTCGGGCATGCCACATCGTCGGCCAACCACCCGTGCACCGGGTGGTCCTGCCAGCCCATAGGGAGAGAGACCGCCGCTTGCGGGCCGGAGTTCGCAGTGGGACTCGTCGGTCTGGGGTCCGGGCCAACGAGGCACGCATCCGGAGAACGCGATCGTGACGCATGGACGTAACTGGTGCTCGGCCAGCACGCTGTTTGGCTTAGGGTTGAACATGTCGTTGAGCAACCATGACCAACGTGGGGGATGTTGTGGCAGGGGCAGGTGGCTTTCAGGCCGATGTGGAGTCCTTGAAGTCGGAGGGCGCCAACTTCGTCAAGCTCGGCGATGACTTCAACGATGCGGTACGACGTCTGGTCAACGGCTTGGCCAAACTGCGCGCGGGCGAGCCCACCAAGGATGTGGCGGCGAAGCAGAAGCAGCCGGAAGAGAAGTCGTTCGGCGAGCAGCTCTGGAGCAGCCTGACCACCCTGGACAGCAAGTCCAGCGCGCCGCCCTGGGGTGATGACGACCTCGGCGAGAAGTTCGGCGTCGTCTACGAAGGCCTCCGCGACGGCATGTACGAGTCGATGGGCCACCTCGCGGCCAAGCTAGAGGAAATCGGCAAGGCGCTGATCGCCATGTCCAAGCACCACGCCGAGAACGAAGACTTCAACGACGCGCTGATGAAGCAGCACGTTGAGAACGAGCAGGCGTGGGACGACCCGTACAAGGGCACGGTCGTCCAGAGAAAGCTCGGCCCCGTGACCTGAGCCGGCAGGCTCACGACGAGGGACTGGCGGGCGGCCACCGCCTGTCGGCGCGCGCATCGCGCACGCCACGCATTTACGCACATCATCACGGGGGAGAAGCTCTACCTTGTTGAACCCACCTGTTGCCGTTGAGTGGGTCCTGGAGATGCTCGGCTTCGACTGGCCGACCGCGGACGAGGACATGCTCTTCGAATGCGCCCAGACGTGGCGCCAGTTCGGCTCCGATGTCGCCGAACTCCAGGCTCGCGGAACCGAGCTGGCCGGCAACGTCCTGGCGGCGAACTCCGGCGACGCCATCGAGGGCTTCACCAAGACCTGGGAGAAGTTCTCAGGTGGCTCCGGTTACTTCGACGACGCCCAGCAGGCGGCCGAGGTCATCGCCTTCACCTTCGAGGCCGCCGCCACCATCGTCATCGCCATGAAGGTCGCGGTCATCGTCCAACTGGTGATCCTCGCCTGCGAAATCGCTGCGGCCCAGGCCACCGCCCCCTTCACGCTGGGCCTGTCCGAAATAGGCGGCGCCGCCGCCACCCTCGCCACCCGTGAGGTCGTCCGCAAGCTCCTCAAGAAGGCCGCCGAGCAGCTCCTCGAGGCCGCCCTCGAGTGCGCAAAGGAACCCTTCGTATCCGCCCTGCAGGCCATCGCCTCCGACCTCATCGCCCAGACCGTCAACCAGAACTTCGGCGCCCAGAACGGCTATGACCTCGGCCGCACCGCCAAGACGGGGGTCAAGGCGTTCACCGACGCTGTTGAGAACACTGGCGAGACCCTCGGCGAATCTCTCCGCGACGGCGCCGGCCACCGCGCCGGCCACCGCGTTCGTGGCGGCCTCGACAGCGCAGCAGGCCGCGGCCACGAAGGCAACGACTCCGGCACCGACAGCAGCGGCGACTCCACCAGCTCCAACGACGGGAGCGACAGCGCAGACCGCAATTCCGGAACCAACTCGGGAAGCAGGACCGACGGCAACGGCTCTGCGGGCTCCGACGGCACCGCCAGCACCTCCACCGACTCCGGCAACAGCAGCAACACTGCAGGCAGCGGCAACCGCGGCAGCGCGGACAGCGGCGGCTCCGGGCGCAGGGCACCGGATATCGGCGGTCCGTCGTCCTCGTCTCCGTCGAGCGGTTCGGACAGCTCTCCATCGAGCCCGTCCTCGTCGTCCGATGGCCCCTCGGCTTCGAGTTCGCCCTCCTCTTCCCCGAGTACGCCGTCCCACAGCAGCACGGACAGCACCGGCAGCCCGGACTCGTCGATACTCTCGTCGTCCTCACCCTCACCAAGCCGTGGCTCCGACTCGCCCAGCCCTTTCGACGTGGGCACCCAGGCCTACAACGAGAGCATCGGTCGTCCTCTGGGCGACGACTCGTCCATCCCCGACTCGTCTCCGGACTCGTCCACGCCGTCCACCACGACGAGGCCGGACGTGGAGGGCGGACCGGCCGCCGACACCACCCCTGACTCCACCCGTCCGGACAGCACACCGGACGCCCCGCCGAGCACGGCACCGGGCAACGAGCCGTCCATGCCCTCCAACTCCTCGCCCATCGAGGGCCCCGGCAGCACGCCGGATGTCGATGGCTCCCCGGCGCCGGACATCACTCCGGACAGCGCTCGCCCGAGCCGTCCGGAAGGCGTCGACGTCCACACCCCGGAGCAGGGCGCGTCAATCCCGGACCCGCGCAACACCGAGCCCGCGCCCATGCCGTCCCCGCCGCCGGAGACAGCTCGCCCCGAGGCCGCCCCTGCCCCGGCTCCCGACGACTCCCGCCCCGAACCGGGCGTGCACCAGGTCGACCGCGACTCGGTCACCACGATGCCCGCACCGGCCCAGGGCCACATACCGGGCGACTCCAACGACGGCAACAACGATCAGAACCAGGGCAGCGGCCGCTTCTCCATGCCGAGCGGCGCCATGCCCGGCAGCACGCCCACCGCAAACCCGAGCCCTGGGCAGGGTCACGCCCCGACACCGTCAGCACCGACCCCGCACCACCCGGACGACGACAACCTCAGCCTCATGGGCGGCACCGCCACGGCGGCGCCCCCGGCCCGCGGTACGCAGCCCGGTGAGGCGGGTATCCCGCAGCAGGCGGGCCCGCCGTCCGCGACGCCCTCAACATCGACCCCGGGTGCCATGCCACCACCGGCGGCCGGCCCCATCCCGACGCAGGCGCCGGCGGCAGGCAACCCCACGACGACACGGCGGGCCACCACGCCCAGGGCCACGACGCCGCGTACGGAACAGCCGAGCACCAGGCCCACGACGCCGTCGCGGGACTCCCAGCAGAACCGTCCCGCATCGCCGCCGCGCACCGGGGCGCCGCGCACCGGGGCGCCGGGCAGCGAGACACCGAGCCGCCCGACCACGCAGCCGCGCACTGGCACACCGCGTACCGAAACGCCCAGCCGCCCCACCACACCACCACGCGTGGACACACCGCGTACCGAGACTCCGCGCACCGAGACGCCTGGGCGCCCGACCACGCCGCCCCGCAGCGAGCAGCCGACCAACCGTCCGACGGACCAGCAGTCACGGGCCGAGTCCCCCACTTCCACGCCGGACGGCCAGGGGTTGCCGGCACCGAACAACCAACAGCCGGACCATCAGCAGCCGGACGCCACCCACCAGACGCCCGATCAGAACCAGCCCCCCGCTGACGGCAGCGCGCCCGGGCAACCCACGGCGCCTCCGCCTCCGCCCCAGGCAGACAACCTTTCGGACATCCGCAACGACCTGCACATCCCGTCCGAAGGCCTGACCACACCCGACCCCGCCCATCAGCAGGACCTCGAGAACGCCCACCCGAGGAATCCCGACGGCACCCCGCAGGTGTACGCGGACCCGCGGCAAGGAAACTGGGTCGGTCTGCAGAACGACGGCGGCGTGGGGGTGCCCGGCCGGTCCAACAACTGCGCCGATTGCACCCGCTCGTTCCTCGAGACATGGTTCGGCCGCCCGACGGTGTCCGCCCCGCGCACCTTGGACCGCAATGCGGACGGCAGCCTGAACACCTTTTCCGCGGAGCGCGACTCGGTCGACAACCAGGCGCGTTGGGCAGGCGCACCCAGCACGTATGCGGGCAAGGACCATCCCCATCCGTACGCACGTATCGCCTACGAGCTGTCGCAGGCCGGGCACGGCTCGGCAGCCGTGATCGGCGTCAACTGGCCCGGCGGTGGCGGCCATGCCTTCGCGGCGGTCAACCACAACGGGCAGGTCCTGTTCGTCGACGCGCAAACAGGCGTCGTGAGCGAGAATCCGATTCACCTGGGCGCCCAAGAGGTCTTCTACACCCCGCTGGACGCCAATCGGAATCCGATCACTCCGTACTTCCTGACCCCGTCGACCCCTCAACCGTCCACCCACAACACTCCGGACACCGACAACAGCCCGGGCCCCGACTCGTCGACGGATCAGTCAACTCCCGACGCTCAGTCGGACGGCCCTTCCATCACCTCGCCGTCCGCTGAGCCGTCCACTGACGAGGCGTCCTCCGACAACGACGGCTCGACCACCGAACAGAACGCGAACGACGCCAACACCGACACAGCACCGCCGTCGACGACCTCGGAATCCTCCACAACGCCCGAGACGACGCCGGCCCCCGAGATGACGCCGAGTCCGTCGACGACATCACCGCAGAACGAGGGCATCTCTCCGGACACCGCCCCGGACACGAACACCACCCAGGAGTCCAACCCGGACCAGGCATCCGAGACCGCCACGGACACGGACTCCACCACGGACCGGGACGCGGAAGCGACCCAGGAGTCGGACGCGACGGACCAGGACAGCCCGCAGCCCGACAACGCGCAGGACACGCAAGACAGCCAGGGTTCCCAAGCCCCTCAGGATTCCCAGGAAACCCACGACACCCACGACACCCACGACCCTCAAGACACCCAGGACCCTCAAGACACCGACCAGCAAGCGGAGTCGAGGGAACCAGTCTTCCCGTCCACCGCCACGCGCCCCTCCGGTCCGCCGGAGGGCTACGACGACCCCACCGACGCCGACAACCGCGCGCAGCAAGAGCGATTCCCGCGCAACGAAGACGGCTCGTTCCAGCAGGCCCCTGACCCGCGCGAGGGCACCTGGGTCGACGATCTGCGCGGCCAGAACCCCGACGAGTCCGGTCGCGACGTCAACTGCCCGGACGGAGCACTGGCGTTCGTCGATTCGTACGCGGGCAACCCCACGGTCGCCGCCCGCCGCAGCCCGAATGAGGACGGCACCCCCGCCGACACTCCCGAGCCCAACGGCCGCGACCGTATCGAGAACGCCCTGGGCGCCGAGTTCGACGACTTCGGCGACGGCCGCGACGCGTACCACAACCTGGAGACCGCCCTCCTCAACGAGGGCCACGGCTCACAAGCCGTGATCATCACCCAGAACGCCGACGGCCGTGCCCACGCCTGGAACGTGGTCAACCACAACGGCCAGATCGTCTACGCCGATCCGCAGACGGGCCAGAGCAGCACCACCCCGCTCCACAGCGGCAACAACGGCGTCTTCGCGATCCCGTTGGACGCCAACCGTCGCCTCATCGAGACCACCAACCAGCCAACCACGCAAAACCAGAGCCAGACCACACCTGCCGATACCGACCACACATCGCCCCAGCGCCCGGCCGGTTCGACCCCTGGGGCCAACGACCCCAGCGCGGAAGCCACTCGCGAGCGGCGCAACCAGAGCCTTCCCGCCCCGGAAGCACGGACCGATGCGCAGGCGAACCTTCCTCCGGACAAGGCACAGGGCGACCTTCGAGACGCGCACGACGTCCATCGGATCGGTCTGGACCCGGTCCAGGCGCAGATGCGGCAGTGGGCCCAGCCGCAAGGCAACCCGCCGCGGGTGCCCTTGGCCGACGTGCTGCGGGAATCCATCGATCGCCGCCAGGCGCACGCGGAGTCGGCGCAACAGGTACGTGAAGCCAGGCAGGACTATGACAGGGCGCTGAAGGAAGTCGCCGACGCCAAGGCAGAGCGGACCAGGGCGGCGACCGCGGAGCGGAAAGCCAAGACCGACGACGCGAAGCAGGCCGCTCAGGCCAAGCGGGCGGCGGCGGAGCAGCGGCTCGCCAATGCCCAGCAGGCTCTCCCTCAGGCTGCGGCCGCCCACAAGGCCGCGATGACGGCGCACCGGAGTGTTCCGACGCCGACGACAAACTTCACCGACAGCGATCTCCGGCAGCATCTTGATCCCGCGTGGTCGCAGATGAACGACGGCCAGCGGTACGCCGCGATCGCCACTCTGGCCCGCCTCAGCCAGTCCTTCCATGCGAACAACGCCGTTGGCGTGAACCCTGACCCGGCCGCGCACAACGACACGTACAACGACGGAAAGTTCCACGAATCAGCGGCTCCGTGGCGACGTGAACTCGCTTCGCACCCGGACGGGACGAACCTTCGGGATGTGGAGGACCTCAAACGGCTGCTTGAGGAGACGGAGAGCAATTCACCCGACTTCTCCGGCAAGAACTACGCGGTCGTGGAAGTCTTCGACCCGGACACCAAGGAAAGTCACTACATCGTCGATTCGTCGGTTCCCCCTGCCGTGGACGGCGCCGACCCGATGCACTCCGAATCCCACATCCTCAATTGGATCGACCAGCTCAATGAGAATCGCGAAGCTCGGGAGCAGACCAAAGTCGAGGTCAAGGGCCTCTACACCGAACGTGAGCCTTGTGGCCTGCCCAACACCACATCCGGTCATCCCACCGGCCACGCCAACTGCTCCAGGACAATCAACGATTCCCAGGCGATGGACGGCGTTCCCGTCCACTACAGCACGACCTATCGAGCGGACCCGGACCTCAAGAAGCTCAAGGCGGCCGAGCGGGACAGGCTGCGCGCGGAAGGCAAGACCGAGTCGCAAATCAGGACTGCGCTCGGCAAGTACCGCACGCCGAGCCAGCAGAACCAGGACGCGGAGATTCAGCAACACCTGAACTTCGTGAACGAATTGGCACAGACGCTGGCGAATCCGGGTCAGAACACACCGCCGGGCCCGACGCCCGACCAGAACACACCGCCCACCCAGGCGCCCCAGTCGGGCCCGTCTCATCCCACGGGCCCTCACCGCACCCCACCGGCGAACCCGGCAGGCGTCGACCGCAGGCCTCCCACCGACCCCGCAGGCACGACGACCACCAACCCGACCGATAGCGAGCGCGCACCTTCGGCAGACCCCGCGAGCGTCAACTCTCCCCCGCACAACGGGACCGCTCACAACGGAACCTCCGCGCCGGCGGACTCGCAGCGCTCGAACCGCGACGCTTCGCAGCGGGATCCCAAACTCGCGGTCGCGGCAGAGACCCCGAGCCCCACCACCGCCGCCAGGGCGGGCGAGCAGGCCGGCGCCCCGACCCCATCCGCCGGCGAGCCGCACGAGGGCTCCCCCGCCTCGGACAACCAGCCGGAAAAGCGAGGCCGATTCAAGCAGCTCTGGCAGTCCATGACCCAGTCAGGGCCGGCCGAGGCCACCGAGATCACCACTGAGGTGGACCAGCCGCGCTTCGGCAACCACAAGAAGCTGGCGGAGTTCCAGCCCGACCGTTACGGCACCCCGCTGGACCGTCCCGACGGGACGCGCGTGCCGCTGTTCGACGGGCCTCCGTCGCGTGAGCAGACGCAGCAGGGTGAAATCGGCGACTGCGGCATCATCGCCACCATGGGCGCCGTCGCGAGCAGGTACCCGGATCTCCTCCAGGACATGATCCGGGAGACGGAGGACGGCAATTACGAGGTCCGTTTCCACGAGGTGCGGCGCAACAAGTACGGCAACCAGGCTCCGACCGGGCGCAACCTGACCGTCCGGGTCACTCCCGACGTGCCCGTGTACAGCGAGTTCCCCCACACCACCGTCTACGCCGACGCCAACGACGTGGGTGTGGCCTGGCCGGTAGTCATGGAGAAGGCCATCGCGGGTCTGGACCAGTTCTGGGACGACAAGATGCGCGAGTACCACTCGCAGTTCCCCCGTTACAAGGACTTCGACGGCAACCTGCTGACGGGCTACTCCCGCATCGGCCAGGGCTCCACATCGGGCGACCGCGCCGAGCTGCTCGCCCAGCTCACGGGACGTACGTCGGAGAACCACGATTTCCCGACGCAGTACGATATGCACGGCCGCAGCCCGGAAAGGCAAGTCCTGGACCACCTGCGAGAGCTCACGGAAAGCGGCAGACCGGTCGTTATCGGCACCCGCCCCAGGGGCACGGGTGTGGAGAACAAGATGGAGAAGGGCCTCCTGAGTTCCCACGCCTACGAGATCGTCTCGGTCGACGACAAGGGCCTGATTCAGTTGCGCAATCCGCATAACTTGAAACACCCCCAGCCGCTGACCATCAAGGAATTCATGAAATACTGCAGCAACCAATATGCGTCTTTGGAGGATGAGAAGTGAGTAGTGCCGACACGCTTCATCTCTGGCACGGGATTCAGCGAAAGTCCCAGAACGCGAGGTTTGTAGTGATGGACATCTACAGGGAGTCCGACGGCTCGGTCAGGGTTGAGCTCACGACCGTCGCCACCGAGGAGCAGGATCACACCCTCCGCATTGGCGAGACCTTCCCCGTGGGCGACGAAACCTGGCAGCTCGCCGACCTCACGGGATGGCCGAGCGAGGACGACTGGACCGTGGTGCTGCACCGCGTCGCGGCTGCCCCAGCCTGATTCCGTCACCGCCCACCACGCGTAGGGTCGAGGAGTCATCGCACAACTGAGGAGGACCATGCCCGAGCCAACCACCGACACCCCCGGAATCCCCGAGGAAGAGGTCGCCGGTCACGTCGGCGCATGGTGGCGTGAGGGTGGGCTCGGCGGCCAAGTGGCCTATCTTGTCCCCACGGACGGCCATGGCGCCTCGGCCGTCATGCGGGAGATACACGAGCACGTGCCCGGCAGTGTTGTCGTCGACGCCACCGGTCTCACCGCCGAGCAGGTCATGCAGCAGGCCCTCGCGGCGCTCGGAGTCGAGCTCTCCGCGGACAAGCGGGACGACTGGCGTTTCGCGCTCGGCGCGTGGCCCGAGGAGCGGCTGCTGCTGGTCGTCAACGCCCATCGTGCCGGGCCGACACGGCGGTCGCACGAGCCCGAGCGGTTGGTGACCCGGACCCTTCCGTGGCTGGCACGTGGCAAGTTGGCCGTGGTGGTCCATGTGGTTCCCGAATTGCTGCCGTCCCGTGTTGATCCCAGGGCGGTGTTTCGCCTGTCCGCGGCGGCCGTCGAGTCTCTGCCAGCGGTAACAGAGTCCGTTGCCGTGCGGGCGTTGGCACTGGCCGAGCCCCGCTTCGTACCCGTCCCTGTCTGGGCCCAACTTGTCACCGCGCTGGCCGGTGAGGCGGCATCCGAAGACGAACTCGCCGAATTCGCGAGGGAAGCGTCCGGAATTCTTCGGCTCGGACCTCTCGGGGTTTCCTTTGTCGACGAGGGCCTGGCCGAGGACTTGCGTCGGGAGATCGACTCTGCCGACCTCTCCCGTCTCAACAGTCATGTGGTTGCGTGGCTGATGCGCTCGGCTCCGGGTTTCCGCCACCCCGAGGGGTGGGCCAAGCACGGTGCCATCGGCCTGTACGCGGCCACTGGGCTCGCCATGCACGCCGTACAGGCGGGAACGTACGACGAAGTTCTTCGGGACGGACGTGTCATCGCCAATTTGCCGCAAACGGCGCTCATGGACGCGGCACGAAGCATCACGTTCCTCATCCCCGGAAACACGGCGGCCGCCGACGCGATTCATCTGTGGAACTGGGGAGTCACACCGCGGTATCAGACGGAGTGGGCTTCGTGGCTGCACTTGATGGCGCTTTCGCGCGACGATCTCGAGTTCGCGTCAGCGGTCGCCTCCTCTGGTGTGGCACTGCCCTGGCAGGTCAAGTGGGCCGATTGGCGGCCGCCGGGTGGCTATCACGCGCGCTATCTGCGGGCCGGGAGATTCGCCGCGCTGGCGGAGGTGCGCTGGCAGGGGCGACCCGCCATTGCCGGTTTGCAGCAGCGGACGGTGGACGGAGCACAGCAGCCGTATGTCTCGATCTGGGACGTGGAGAGGGGAGACCGCGTCGCAGGCCCTTGGGAAAGCGACGAGATTCCGCAGGAGCATCGTGCGGATCTCACCTGGCCCGCGTCACCCGGGAGCGGCTCCGCCGCTCCTGCTCGTGTCCAAGAGCTGTTCGCCTCGTCGTCCCCCCGGCGAAACGAGCGCGCTTTCATGCTGCCCTGCGCGCCACTGGCCGTGGGTGAAGTCGTCGTCTTCGCGGGCGACGTGGGCCTGATTGCCATCAGCCCTGCGGGCGGCGTGGACATCTCCGACTTCGGTTCCCGGCTGCAACCGCTGAGCGGGGACTTCACGGACGCGGGCCCGTGCAGTCCGATCGACGCGCCGGCACCGAGTCACGAGGACCTCATCACACTGTTCGGCGAGGACGCGCTCTATCCCATCGAGGTCGAGGACTTTCCGGATCGGCTCACCCATGCGGCGACACGCGAACTTCTCCTTGATTTCGGTCTGCCATACATGAACGAAGGGGCCATGGGGCTTTTCCCGTTCGGCAACTGGGAGGTCGGAATTCTCGACGAACTGCCCTCGTGGCCCGAGGGGATCGAGCCCGTCCCCGAAAGCGGGCCCTTCTTCCAGATCGGGAAGTGGATGGGCGGCAAGCTCGTCATCGACGGGCCCACCGGACACGTCCTGCGCGTTCCCCCGAAGCCGGGCCAGGATCACCTCGCCGGCCTTCCCGCCGCGCACAGCCTCGAAGATTTCCTCACCATGGTCGCGCTGCTGGTCACCGGGCTGCGTACGCGGAGTATTCTGCCCCCGGCCAATTCCGAGCGAGGGCAGATCACCCATTGGGTCCT
Source organism: Streptomyces sp. NPDC107765 (assembly GCF_055657085.1). Classification (NCBI taxonomy): domain Bacteria; kingdom Bacillati; phylum Actinomycetota; class Actinomycetes; order Kitasatosporales; family Streptomycetaceae; genus Streptomyces; species Streptomyces sp. NPDC107765. The sequence continues at coordinate 253,782 of NZ_JBVKBL010000009.1, forward strand.
GGGAGCGCTGGCCGAGGTCGACGAGACGGGCAGTGAGCAGCCCGCCTGGTCGTACGTACTCCACAACACGTGACGCCGATCAGTCGGAGAGGCGGGCGACAAGACGCCTCAGCCCCTCCTGGCAGTTGACCCCCGTCTGGAGTGCCTTCCAGGCCTGGGCAACCTGCAACTCGGACAGGTCGGGCAAGGTCTCGTCGATCCGTGTGCGCAAGCCCTGCATGGGCCTGGTGCCGATCAGGTCCTCGGGACGCATCGTGGCCATCAGCCCTTCGATCGCTGGACGGTCGGCCTCGGTCGGAAGGTCGGCCAGGACCAGCGCGACCACGTCCACGGACGCGAACTCCCCTGCCGCCGCCTCGTCCTTGAGCAGCTCGTCGACAACCCCGCCGATGTGCACGAAGGGGGCGAGCACGTGCACGAGCCCGTTCAGGTCGAGGCCTGCGCGCAGGCGTCCGCGTTGGCGGTTCAGCCATGCGCACAGCACCTCGCGGCCCATGGGCGTACGGCAGATGCCCGGGGTGCTGCGCCAGCTGTTGGGTTCTGCGTCCCGGTGGGGGCGATAGTGACGGTGGTATGACACCCCCGCCTCCGGCAACCCGTCCAGCTCGAGTTCGGCGTTGAGCGCGAGGCGTAGTTCGCGGGCGAAGCGGGGGTCGGCGCGCAGCCTGGTCAGGCGCGGGCGCCGGTGAACGAGCATGTGGGCGGCACCCGGGCTGCCCAGTTTCGGCGGAGGGTCGGCCAACGGGACCCCGTGTTCGAGGAGTTCGTCCGCCAGGTCGAGCGGGATGGGGGCAGCCCGCCTGCGGCCGGGTGCGGGAAAGGGCAGGCGCACCGGAACGGCGTCGGCCGCCAGGGCGCGGGGCGAGGCGTACCGCCAGGTCGTACAGCTCGTCACTACGCACACGCCAAGTCGGTTCGCTCGCCAGCCAGTCGTGCAGCAGGCGGGCCACCTCGCCGGCGGGAACCCCCAGCCGCTCGCCCGTCAACAGGGCCAGGGCACCGCTTCGTCGGAGCAGCGACAGCCAGTCCTCCGGGGTGTTCGCGTCGCCGGGGACCAGCCGCAGTACGTCGTACACCGTTTCCGGGCGCCGCTCGACCAGCAGATCCAGGGCCTTCCCCTTCAAGGCGTCGGCCCAGAACTTGTCCGTGTCGCCCGCGTACAGCCCGGCCCTCGGCACGATGCCCTCAAGCAGCGCGGCCACTTCGGACTCGGGATTCGCTCCTGCCGCCCGGGCCACCCTGCGCAGATCCGCGACCATGCCCGGATACAGGTCGTGGGGTGCGTGAACGCGTCGCACCAGTACGTCGCGGAAGCGCCGGAGTTGCTCCGGCGAGACCACGGCGCCCCGGGAAGCCAGTTCCTTGGCACGCGCGCGTAGTGTCCCGATGGCCAGCGCCCCATGGTCCGCGAAGGTGGCGTAGCGGGCGTCAAGCCATCGCTCGTCGGGCTTGGTGTGGTGCTCGCGTTCGACGTTCCTGGCGCGCGTGAAGTACCCAGTGGCGTGCTCCTTGTGCTCTCCGCCCACCTTCAGGCACATGTCGGCGAGTTCGTCGAGGAAGGCGGGGAGGAACCTGGGTGCCGTCGCGGCCAGGTGCTCCAAGTCGTCGTCCAAGATGGACTTGTGGAGAAGCGGGCTGCCCCAAGGCTCCAGCCGAAGGCGTAGGCCGCCTCCAGGGCCTCCTGCTCCCGGCCGGTGTGCGCTGCCATCAGCCGCTCGGGGAACGGGGGTTCCGCGTTTCCGGGAACCCTGATGCCGGTCGGGAACGTGTCCGTGAGCGCCCAGTCCTCCTGCGACGCCACAAGCGCGTCCCAGTGGGGTGCGAAGGAGGCCCTCAGGAGGAGCGTCATGGTGTGGCCGTCGGGGTGGGCGTATGTCCGCGCGATCAGCGCCGCCTCGTCGACATCCGGTGCGTGCGGGTCTGCCGCCGGCTCGACGCCGGCGTCGTCGAGTGCCTCGCGCCACACGGGGTCGGACTCGGCGAGGGCCATGGGCACGCGCGTGCCTGCGGTGGCCCAGGCTTCGGCCTGCACGCCGCGCGTGCCTGCGGTGTTCTGTCAGCGCCCGCCGCAGCCGGTACAGCCGGCGTACGCCTTGGCTGTCTGCGAGCCGGTCCGGTACCTGCTGAAGCTTCGTGCCGTGTGGGTTGCGGTAGACGACCTGGAAGTCGTCGTCCAACTCGGCGGTGTATCCGTCCACTTCGTAGCGCCGGCCCATGCTCCGGTACTGCCTCCCCGTCTTGACTTTCGCGGCTGTTTTCGCCATCCGACCAGGCGCGTCCGTTGAGCCGGGTTGTAGGGCATGTCCCGGCCTCCAAGGCGATGGGGGGCGATCAGAACAACCCGTGCCACATCTGCTCGACGATCACTGACCACCAGTTCCTCGGGTCGTCCAGGGCCGATGCGTCGATGGCGACGAGCTGACCCTGGAAGTCGGCGACGGCCCTGCCCGCCATGATCGGGTCGAGCGCGATCATCTCCTCGCGCGTGGTGTGCAGGAGCGCGAGGGAGCGGGCGAAGGCGGACACCGAGGCGTTGACGCGGCGGCCCGCGCCGCTTTCCGGAGTGACGGCCCAGAGCTGACCGACCGGCTCACCCTCCAGCTCGGACCCCGTGCACTGGACGGTGATCAAAGCGACCCCGTCGGTGCCGATCCTGACGTGACCCTCCAGGAACGCGAGGGAGTCGGCGCTCGCCTGGGAGCCGACCTCGCGCAGATGCGCGGCGGCATTGCCGAACAGGCCGGCCGGAAGCTTTGCCTCCGGGCTGTCGGCCGTGAAGAAGAACGGGATGTCGGTCGGCAGCCCGGCCCATGTCAGCGTGGCCTTGGCGGCCTCCGGGAGCGGGGTGCCCGCCACGTCGTCGGCGTCGTAGCGACGTACGTCGTCAGCGCCGAAGGCCTTCACCAGCTCGCGGCCCAGGGCAACATCGCGGAGCGGCTCGGCCGGCTCGACGTCGGTCGGCACCGGCGTGCGGTGAGGCCGTGGCGGCGGCTGCTGTCCCGCGATCTGGTGCATCATCTCGACGTGCTGGATCAGCCCGGCGATCGCCTCGGCGCGCTCCTCGCCCCGCAGGCCGTACTCATGCGTGCAGGAGAACCGGGCGTTGGGGAAGCGACGACCGATCAGCAGGCCCGGGTACCCGCCGGGGAGCAGGCTGGAGCTGAGGTCGGTGTGGATCGCGACCACGTTCCGCGCGGGGACGCCGAGGACATCGATCTCCACCAGGGCCTGGTACTCGGAGTGCGGCTCACCGGGGGCGGAGTTCTTGACGAGGCTCATCTCCTCGCCGGTGCGCGGGTCGACGTAGGTGATGACCGTGGTGTTGCCGGGGCCGGTGACCGGCGGCTGCGCGGGCGGCGCAGCCTGCTGGCCGCCGCCGTGCTTTTGCTGATACATCCGCACGACCTCCTCGACCGGCACGGAAGGCCAGCTGCTGAGCTCGCCGGTGCGGCGGTCGACCACACCGCAGGAGTGGCCGATCGTGGCCGGCGGCCGGCGCTTGCCCGTGACCGGGTCCCGCTCGATCGGTGGGGCCGCGGCCCACACCACCCAGCCCAGATCGAACTCCTGCATCCGCACCTCACGGTGCTCCTGTCCCTCGGGGTTGAGCCACCCCTCGGCGGTCGCGAGCGCCTGCTCCTGGCTGATCACGGGAACTCCCTACGAGTCTTCGGGCGGACGGGGCCGGTGCGACCGGGGTCGGTGCCGGGCGAGCTCCGCGGCCCTCGTCCGAGTGGGCCTGAGTGCAGGCGATCTGATGCGGGCGCCTTCGAGAGGCTTCGGGCCTTTGAGCCCAACGGTCTGCGGTGGGTGGGTGTCAAGCGGTCGGATGGGCATCGGGCCCGGGGACTTGTGGAGCCTGTGCGGCTTCCGGTTTGGGCTCGGGGGCCTGTGTGGGCTCGGGCTCGGCTGCCTGGGGGTCGGGTACGGAGCTCCGAGCGGTCGTGGCATCGGGCTGCGCCGGGCGGATCTGCAGCGCCTTCACACCGCTTTCCGTGGCAACGAGGAGGATGCCGTCGGGGGAGAGATCGGCTCCCGTGAAGGGCGTGGCGGAGATCAGGGCCGTGACGATCTCCTCGTCGCCCTTCTGCTCGCCGCGACGCCAGACGCGCACATAGTCGGCGCCGCGGCTGAACCCGAGCGGCCCCGTGGCGCGCTCGTCATCCGAGGGGCGCAGGATCCGGGTCGGGTCGGCGTCGATGACGGAACCGGTGGCGAGGTCCTGCACCAGCACGGCGGGGGCCTTGGGATCGTCGGCTTTCAACGGGCTTGAACCCGGGGTGCCCCGAGGCACCGAGCTTACGGCGACCGCGAGCGGGGCCGACTCCGGAGGCTCCTGCTTCGCAGGAGTCTCCGCGGTGCTGTCCGACGCGGCCGCGAACGGGGGCAGTTTACCAACGGTCACGGCGTCGACCCCGGCGACCGGCACGCTCCACAGGGTGTGCCAGGGAAGCTCGGGTACCGTGCGGCGCAACACCGCCGCGTACTCCGGCAGTCCGTCTTCGACGAATGCGGTCTCCAGGAGCGCCGCTCGAAAGATGGCGGGTGCCTGGGTGCGGGTGAGAAGCGGTGCCGTACGCAGATACGTGCGCGCCGGTGCGTCCAGCTGCTCCGGGGGTACGGCCTCCACCGCGGCCCGCAACCGCACCGGCTCGGCATGGGCGAACAGGCCGGGGTCGGTGAGGAGCCGGGGGAGCAAACCGGCCTCCAGGGTGTGTCCCGCGATGTGATCGCGGACGTACACCCCTGCCTTCGCCCAGTCCTGATGGGGTACGGCCTCCAGCAACTCCATGGCGATACGCGCCTGAGCGCCCGGAACGTCCGGAATGCCTGCCCGAACGGCCTCGCCGATGCCCGGGTGCTGCAACCCTACGAGCGTCCGCTCGTCCTCGGGGATGCCTTCGCCGGCTCTCTCGATGGGGCGGATGAAGGGGGCGACGAGCAGCATGCCCCGCGCCATGTCCTCGCTCATGTCCCGCTCGGCGACGGCGGAGGCGAGCGGGGTCAGCAGATGCACGGGCAGGCCGCCGCCCTCGGCGAGGGCAAGGGGCGCGAGGATCTGCCGCAGGGTGCGGGGATGGATGTCAAGTCGCTGGGCGTGCACATCGAGCACTTCGCCGACGCTGCCGGGCAGTTGGCTCGCATCCTCCGGGTCGAACCCCTCCGGGTGCATCAGGATCGACTGCACGGCGAGACGCACGGCCAGACGGCTGCCCGCGCCGTCTCCCGCGTGCCGGGCGATCGCCTCGGCGAGCGCGCGTCGAGCGCCAGGCTCGGTCGTGAACGGCAGGTCCGGGGCGCCGAATTGGGGATTGAGCAGCGCCTCGGCCTGTAGCACGAGCCCTTCGGGGTCGGCCCACTCGGGTGCGTCGAGGTCGATGATCTGGGCCACGCCGGGCGGCAGGCCCTCGGCGAGCTCGGCGGCGAACTCCCGGGGCACATCGGCGAGAAGGCGTATGGACTCGACGGCGGCGAGGGGCTTCAGTACGTCCCGCACCACGCGCGCGGGCTCACCCGTCCCCCGCACCGGACCGGCCCGATCCACATCCGGCACAACGATCGTCACCGGTCGCCCGGCCAACGAGAGTTGACCGATTTCGGGGAAGATGTCGGCGGTGCGGGTCGCGGACAACTCGTAGTGATCGGCGAGCAGCCACAGGGTCTGCGCTGCCGTGAGCCCGGCGACGCTCGGCACCGCGGGTGCGGGCAAGTCCGGAGGCACGGTCGCCGGATCAAACGCGTCCAGCTCGAGCCCTTTGCGATACTCCGGGTCGCAGAGCATCAGAAACCCCGTGAGCAGCCGCGAACAGCCGGTGCCCGGACTTCCGGTCAGGATGACGACCCGAGGCGCGCCCGGCCGCTCCATCCGCCACGTGGTGAGCGCGCGCAGCGCGGCATTGCGCCCCCCGATGTAGGGGTGGGGCTCATAGGCCTTGGCCTGTTCTGGAGCCTGGGTCGGGCTGGTCATTGTCTCCCCGTTGTCCTGTCCGTCCGGCACCGTCAAGTCGTGTTGACCGTGCCTCGTTCATCCTAGGGGTGTGGTACGGGTTGAATCGCACCCCGACCGCCGCCTGCTTCCGGGTGTGGCGTGCGCTTGTCACCCACGTGTGGCGCGGCGCGGCGACAGGGCTCGGTGATCGATTCCGGGGGCGAACTCGTACACCGAAGTGCCGCCAACGTGCCGTTCGACAGGAGCGGTCGGAATGTGCGCGGGCGACCTCACAGGGTGCCGGCGATCATCGTCACACTTTCGTACCCGCATCATGCCGCACCCCACTGACAATGCCCCTGACCTGACCTGATTCACCCAAGGACCTTCATGGGCAGCATCGCGGCGAGTAGAGCAGCAGCACGACCGTACTGGCGACGCTCCGAGACTTCCACGCCTGCCGTCGGGGACCGTTTTGCTTTCGTCGCCCTTGGCGAAGGCGGTGATGATCTTACTCACCACGTCGGCCTCCTCCTTGGTGCGGGGTGCGCCGGGCATCAGGCCCTGACCGTGGGAGCGTGCTGATACCCGTCCGGTAATCGGGGCCAAGGTGCCCGCCATTCGCTGGCATGGTTGGTGAACGCCAGAGGCTGAACGAGATGTCGAATTTCGCGATCCGTTGTGGTCTGCCAGAGTCGGATTCAGGGTGTTCCATGAGCTGGGGTTGAGAGTTCTGCGGGTCTGGGTGGGAGGCCGTGAGTTCCGGGAGAATTGGCGGGTGCTGTCCCGGGGCGGGGTCTGACTCATGAGCCTGAGTGTCTTGCTCACGCTGTGTCGACCGTGGCTGGGGATGGTGCGTTGCTGGGAGCGGGCCGGCTGGGTGTGTCTAGTGGTGTGGACACTCACCGGTAGGCGTCCTTCGCCGCGCTGTGCGGGGTCAGCCTTGTCGAGCGCTCCTCGGGCAGTCGGCACTACCGTCGCCTCAACCGCGGGGGAGACCGGGCGCCGCCCTGCAACGAATCGTGCAGACCGCCTGCGCTTCGACCCGCGCACCCAGGACTACTTTGAGCGCCGCACCACGGGGGGCAAAACCCGACGCGAGACCGTCCGATGCCTCAAACGCTACGCCGCCCGCGAGGTTTTCCACCTGGTCAGGCCCACACAGTGATGACCACTGTCATAGGGGCGGTGCGATGGCCTGCCGCCCGGCGAGGCAGCTGCTCAGGCGGGAGAGCCGGGCGCGTGCGAGGCCGGATCTCGCGGCGACACCGTCGCTCGGGCGGCATCTGATGCCCGGAGCGGCTCTTCCGCCGTAGCGCGACAACCGCTGGCCCAGTTCGCCGCCTACACGCCTCCCTTGAGATAGATGATGAGGCATCAAGCAGGCGGAGCGCGCAAATCAGCCGGTCGTTGCGCCGAACTGACGGACCGGTGACGGATCAGTTGTGTGGACGGTTTTACCCATTACAGTTGTGCAGCTAGGGTGCCTCAAATGTTCCGCGCGGCCATACCCCTCGAACGTACTGTGGATCCGGCGACCGAGGGGCGGCAGGATCCCGTCCCACGCATCGAGCCCCAGTCTGGCGGGAGAGACCCGTTCTTCGACAACGCGAAGTACCTGGCGGTCGTCCTCGTCGCCATGGGGCATATGTGGGAGCCGCTCACCCACGGGAGCCGGGCGGCGACGGCGCTGTACATGACCGTCTACACCTTCCACATACCGGCGTTCGTCCTCATCTCCGGCTACTTCTCCCGCGGATTCGACCTCAGCCCGGCCAAGGTCAAGCGGCTCATCACCAGTGTCGCCGTGCCGTACGTGGTGTTCGAGGTTCTCTACGCCTACTTCCAGCGCTGGGTGCACGACACCCCGAACGAGCCGATCAGCCTCACCAGCCCCTACTACCTGGACTGGTTCCTGGCAGCTCTCTTCATCTGGCGGTTGACCACCCCTGTCTGGAAGATCGTGCGTTGGCCCGTCCCACTGGCGCTGGTGATCGCCGTGCTCGCGGCGGCCTCACCTGAGGTCGGCAATGACTTCGCCATGCGGCGGGTACTGCAGTTCCTGCCGTTCTTCGTGCTCGGACTGCACCTGAAGCCGGCCCACTTCGACCTGCTGCGGCAGCGCGCGATCCGCGTCGCGGCAGCGCCGGTGATGCTGGCCGCCGTTGTCTTCGCGTACTGGGCGGCGCCGCGCATGAACTCCGCATGGTTCCGGCAGAACAACGCCGTACAGGACCTGGGCATGCCGGCGTGGGTCTCCCCGGTCATGGAACTCGCGCTGTTCGGCTGCGCCTCGGTGCTCACCGTGTGCTTCCTGGCCCTGGTGCCACTGCGGCAGACGTGGTTCACGAAGCTGGGCGCGGGCACGCTGTACGGCTATCTGCTGCACGGTTTCGCGATCAAGATGGCACGCTGGTCCGGGTGGTACGACACTCTCCCCTGGGTGCGCACGCCGGTCGGCGAGGTCGTGGTGACGTTGCTGGCCGTCACCTTGATCACGCTGCTGTGCACGCGGCCGGTACGGCGGGTGTTCCGCTACGTGATGGAGCCGAAGATGTCTTGGGCGTTCCAGGGCGATGCGGTCGCGTTGGCGCGGACGCGGGCGGGCACGGCTGATGCCGCTTCCCCACGCTCCCCAAGCGGTCAGACACGTAAGTCCGACGTCGAACTCGCGGACCAACAGACTGGACAACCCGTCCGGTGATCCGGCCTTGGCGGACCTGGCGGACCTGGCGGACCTGGCGGACTGGGTGGGCACCACGCTGCGCCGGGGCCTGAGCGCGAGGTCCGGATCTTGCCGTCAGCTCACCGCATGCTGGGGTGGGTAGGTCGCCTGTCGGTGCGGCTCGGGAGGCTACCGTCGGAGAGGCTCCGGTGCTGAGGACGGACGGCGGGTGGCGACCTTCGGTTGACCCGGCGAGAAGCGCACCCCGGTCTTCGGTGTACCCGTCGCACCTGTAGCTGAAGTGGGCGAGGCTGGCGTGTCGGATGGGAGGGGCCCGGTGTGGCTCTCGAACCCGAAGCGTGACGTGAAGGAGATGCATCAGTCGGCATCCACCTGTGTGCGGCTCAGCCCCGGTGTCCCTGTGTGAGCCGGATGGTGCCAGGCCAAGAGGCACTTCGCGTTCACAGATCTGGATGCTTCGTCGCCACCTGGTAGTACCCCGAGTGGAACACCAGAGGGGTACCGCCGTCGGACTCGTACTGTTCGACCTCGCCGAGAAAGATGATGTGGTCGCCGGCGTCGAGGCGTTGGACGGTGCGGCATTGGAAGCGGGCGACCGCGCCGTCCAGGAGGGGGGTGCCGGCGATACCGGGGGTGGTGGGGGTATCGCGGAATTTGTCGTCGGCCGGGGTGGCGAACTGGCGGGACAGGTGGTGCTGGTCGGCGGCCAGTACGTGGACGGCGAAGTGCGAGGCGTCGGTGAAGTCCGGGAGGCTCGGGCTGTTCTTGCCCGGACACCACAGGACGAGGGGCGGATTCAACGAGACGGAGGTGAAGGAATTCGCGGTCATGCCGACGTTGCGGCCGTCGGGGGCGCGGGCCGTCACCACGGTCACGCCGGTGGCGTACTGGCCCAGCGCGCGGCGCAATTCGCGGCCGTCGAAGCGGGCGGCATGCTGGGCGCGTTTCTCGGCGAGGAAGCGGTGTGCCTCGGCCTCCTCGAACCACCAGCGGTAGAGGGTGCGCGGGTCGTCGAATCCGGCGGCGAGGGCGCCGGCGACCGAGGGGATTCCGGCCGCCGCGGTCAGGAGGTCGCGGTGGTGCGGACTCAGTTCGGTCAGGAGGGAGTTGGTCCAGCCGACGGCCCATTGAGCCCAGCCGCGCCAGAAGTTGTCGAAGGTGCGCTGCATCCACTGCGGGGTGAATTCGGCGGTGCCGTGGCGGAGGATGCTGTCGAGGTAGTGGGTCGCGGCCTGGGCCGCGTTGTTCGAGCCCTGGCCGGTGATCGGGTCGTTGAGGACGACGGCGTCGGCCATGCCGAGGACGTGCCGGCCGGAGGCCAGGCGGGCGACGGGGTGCCGGACGGTCGGAGTCAGCCTGCCGCGCAACACGCCGCCGCTGTCAGTGAGTCGGGAGTGCCGGTAGTGCTCGTATGCGTCGGGGAAGAACCGGTGGAGGAGTTCCAGTGAGCGGGTGAGGTGGTCTTCAGGCGTGCGGATGTCGTCCCAGCAGTCCATCGGGCCGTCGGGGACGCCTTCGAAGACCATGATGTCGCAGGGTCCGGTGGTGGTGAGGGCCGGGAAGGAGATGTATTCGCCGACGCCGGGGACCAAGCGGTAGTGGATGGCGTCCTCGCTCTCCCGGGGTGCCGTTCCCGTGACGTACGTCAGGGCCAGCGCACGGCGCGGCCGGTCGTACGGGGAGAGTTCGGAGTTGCGCGGGAAGAGTTGGCTCAGCTCGCCCTTGCCTGTGGAGACCACGACGAGATCGTGCGTACGGGCGTACCATTCGAGGTCGTTGACGCCCGCCTCGTGCAGCACGATCTCGCCGCGGCCGCCGTCCGCGAACTGCTCGATCCAGGCGGCACACTTGACGCGCTGGTCGATGGAGTGGGCAGGGCCCTCCAGCGGCGCGCGCCAGGAGACGTCCGGAGTGCCGTGCGGGCCGATGAGAGAGAACGCGATGCCGGAGATGTCCGGGGCTTGGTCCTCCCAGTGGTGCAGGCCGAGTTCGCGCTCGCTTTGCAGCGCGGTGTCGAACATGCACTGACTGGACATGACCGGGCCGCGGCGTATCTCGTCCGGGGCGCGGTCGGTGACCAAGGTGACGTCGTAGCCGTGCGCCTGGAGTCCCAGGGCGAGTTGGGTCCCCGCCTGCCCGGCTCCCACCACCGCGATCCTTCTCATGTCCTGCTGTCCTGTCTCGTCTACGTTTCTATCGCTGACGTAGTGTCAGTTTGATCGTGTATCCGCTTATGACGAGCCGTTCAGGCGCCGACCTCCGTCAGATAGTTCTTCGCGGCGACCGGGTCCATGAACCAGCGATGCACGTCGCGCGGGTCATCGAATCCGTTGACGAAGCGGGCAGCGATACGGGAGTTGGCGCTGGCCGCGCCGAAGAGCTCCAGGACGTGCTGCGGCGGGGCGCCGAGCATCGCGTTGGTCCAGGCCGTGGCAGCCTCCGCGTTATCCCAGAAGCGGCCGAAGGCCAGCTCCATGAACGCGGCGTCGTACGGGCGCTCGCCCTGGTCCAGGATGGTGGCGAGGTAGGAGGCCGCGCACTTCGAGGCGTTGTTGGACCCCTGGCCGGTGATCGGGTCGTTGAGGACGACGACGTCGGCCAGGCCGAGCACCTGCGCGCCGGAGGGTAGCGTGGTGACGGGCTTGCGGACGGTCGGCGCGAAACGGCCCGCGAGGGTGCCGTTCCAGTCGGTGAGCGCGACATCGGTGCAGCGCTCGGCCTCCCACGGAACGTACGTCCGCAGCAGTTCCTGGAACTTCGCCAGCAGCTGGTCGGGGGCGAGCCCGTCGAAGCAGTCGAGCGGGCCACCCGGGATGCCCTCGAAGAACATGATGTCGCACGGGCCGTTGGTGGTGAGGCTGGGCATGGTGAAGTACTCACCCACACCGGGAATGACGTTGAAGCTGACGCCGGGGCGGTCGGGCAGCGGTGCCATGCCGGTGACGTACGCCAGGGCCAGCGCGCGCTGCGGAGCGTCGTACGGGGAACGCATGGCGTCGCGCTCGAACAGCCCCGCTATCTCGCCCTTGCCGGCCGCGACGATCACCAGGTCGGACTCGACGGCGTAGCGCTCCAGGTCCTCGATGCCGGCCTCGCAGAGCTCCAGACGGCCTCCGCGGCGTGCGAACTCGCCCATCCAGAGTGGCATCTTCACGCGCTGGTCGATGGAGCGGGCGGTGGCTTCAAGGCGGGCGTCGAAGGAGAGTGCCCGGCCGCCCTGGCCGTCCGCGATGCTCACGCCCAGACCGGCGATCGACGGGCAGGCATCGCCCCAGAAGTCGAGACCGAGGTTGCGCTCGTGGGCCAGCGCGGTGCCGAACATGGCCTGGCTGGACATGACCCGGCCCTCGCGGATCTGGTCTCCGGTGCGGTTGGACACGAGGGTGACGTCGAAACCGTGGCCGATCAGGCCGATGCCGAGCTGGAGACCGGCCTGGCCGGCTCCGACGATGGTGATCTTGCGCATGAGGGGGTCCTCCAGGGGTTCGGGGTGTGCGGTTGTTGAGCGGTGCCGGGCAGTGCGTGCGCTGTGCAAGCGTTTCGGCACGTGGCGGCGTCAACGGGTGGGCGGCGGTGGTGGGGAATGCGGCTGCCCGCCGGAGGGGGGCCGGCGGGCAGCCGCGGGTGGCCGGGTACCCGTAGGACCGGGGGACGGGCCCCCGGGTGACCCGGCCGGCTAGAGGGGCCCGGCCGAACCGGCGAGCCGGGGGAGCACAGGCAAGGGTGCCGCGACGTACGGGGTACGGGCTTGGCGGCCCTCGCCGCGCCGGTCGCGCGTAATACGCGCAGCGCGCAGGCGAGGGGCTGTCCGCTGGGCGTGACTCCGCCTCTGGCGAGCGCAGTCCGGCCCGGTACTCCCTGCATTGCTGATTCCCAGGATTCTCTCGGGTCCGCGGCGGTCAGGGGTCAATCTTGATATGGCAAGATCACCTGCGCTATCCGGATCACGCGGGTTGCTGTCCCGATCGCGCACATCTCGGCGGTGGAGGTTTACATGCCCGCTGATAAATCCCCCCTCGCAAATCACCAGCGGTTCCATACAACGGACATTTGGGAGGCGCGGGCCGAGGTCGGCCGGGCCTTCTGCCCGCATGAGCTGCGCATCGTGCGGCGGTCGGCGACACTCGACGCCCGGCTGCACGGTGCACCCTTCGATCGGACAGGTCTCTATTACCTCGATTACGGAACGGAAGTCCGGATCACACCGGGCGATCTGGAGAGCTTTTTCCTCGTCCAAATCCCGCTCGCCGGTTACGCCGAAATAACCTGCGGTCGCGAGGAGATCATTTCCTCCCCAGAACTCGCTTCTGTCCCCTCTCCGACCGGAAAGTTGGACATGCGCTGGGGTGACGGCAATCCGCAGCTGATCGTGTGGCTCGACCGAGCGTCGTTGGAATCGCACCTGGGCAGTCTGCTCGGTCGCACCGTGCGCCGCCCGATCTTCTTCTCGCTCGGCATGAACCTCACCACGCCGGGCTCCCGGTCCTGGCTCAACATCGTCGACCTCATGCGCCGGGAGGCGGAGGGCCCTGGTGGGATGACAAGCCAGCCCCTCGTGACAAAACAGCTTGAATCACTCCTCATGACCCAGCTGTTGATGGCCCAGCCCAACAACTACACGCCGGCGCTGCTCGGCGAGCAGCCGCGCGTGGCACCGCCCGCGGTCCGCCGTGCCATGGAGGTCATCGAGGGACACGCCGCCGAGCCGCTCACGGTCGCTGAGATCGCGGAATGCGTGGGTGTCGGCGTACGGGCCCTTCAGGAGGGCTTCCGCCGGCACCTCGCGACAACACCGCTCGCGTACCTGCGCGAGATCCGCCTGGACCGTGTACGCAAGGAACTCCTGGCCGCCGACCCGGGTTCCGCGACCGTGACCGCCGTCGCCTCCCGCTGGGGCTTCCTGCACCCGGGCCGTTTCTCACTCGCGTACCGCCAAAAGTTCGGGGAGTCGCCTTCGGAGACGTTGCGGTCGTAGGAGGAAGTCGGAGGAAGTCGGTTCTTCGAGTGCCTGCCGGAACACCATGTGCCCCCGCCTGACCTTCGTGGAACAGATGCTTCCCCACCCCGTGCTCGGAGTGTCCTCGGAGTTGCTCGGCTTGGTTCCTCCGGCGGAACCGCGCTGACCTGCGGACGGCCACCACAAGGGAGGGACCGCCCGCTATCGGTGACGTACGGCGCCGACCACTGCCAGGTCGCCGAAGCGGTTGAGAAAGCCTCTACGATCCGGTTGATCACCGAACCAGGAGGGGACATGGCCGAGGGCCGGGAAACGGACGCGGTCGCCGAGAGACCGGTGGAGCTGGCCTACCGGCCGACCATCGGCGAATTGGCGTCCGCGCTGCGGGCACGCGCGAGAAGCACCGGCGCGGGACGCTTTGAGCGCGGGGCGCTGATCTGGACGGTGGCGGTCACGGCCATCGGCGTTCTGCTGTCGGCGGCTGGCTCCGGCCACCGGGACACACCGTGGCCGCTGTATGCAGGGGTGGTGGGCTTTGTCGCCTTCAGGACTGCGGTGCCGTGGTTGCAGGCGCGCCGCCTCCACCGGCTCGCCGAACGACAGGGGGACATCTGCGGGACGGTCGACGACACCGGGGTCCGGCTCACCACCGCGCACAGTTCGGCCAGCCACAACTGGCACCTCTACTCGCGCTATGTCGAGACGCCGGAGCTGTTCGTGCTTCTCAGCGCCGATAAGTCCTCCGTCGGCTTCGCCGTCCTTCCCAAGCGGGCCGTGGCGGTCCCGGAGGAGGTGGACCGGCTCCGGGCGCTCCTCGACCGGCGGCTCGTGCGCGCGGACGCCGCCGGGGCGCCCGGAAGCCCGCGGAGCCGGGGCCGAGCCGTCGGCCGCGGGGCCATCTCCGTCGGACTGTTGCTGCTGGGGCTGCTGCTGTTCTTCTTCGCCTTCGCCGCTGTCCAACACGTCGCGCACCCGGACCGCTTTCCCGGGATCCAGAACAACACCGCCCCGATGTCGGCCGTCATGCTGGGGCTGGGGACGCTTGCGATCGCCGGGGCCTGGTGGCACGTACGGCGGATGACCGTCATGCGGATCGTGACCACCGTGCTCGCCGTCCTTGTCCTGCTCGCCGGTGGCGCCGCCCTGTACCGCGTTGGGCCGATGCTCCACTGCTGGGGCTCGGACCGGATCGCCCGCGGCCCCGAGGGCGCCTACGTCTGCTACGACTTCTGAGCGGGCCATGGTCTCCGAGGTGGTGTCTGGGCCAGGAGTTCGGCGCCTTGGTGGCCCGGCTCGGTCCGGACACTGAACGAGCAGGCCACCCCGGCTCACCGACGGCCCGCCGCTCACTGAACTTCCCCAGTCCGTTGATAGCCGGACCGAGGGGGGCGAAGAGCATCCCTGGTCGTTTTCAGGAATCCCCATCACCGCAGGCATGGCCAGCGCACTGAGCGGCTGCGTTCGACCTTGGCCGCAGTCGGCCTGGCCTCGTTGAGGCGACCGGCGGTGGTGCCCGTCGCTACCCTGTGCTGCTGTGACTGGCTCTGTGCGGCTGCCGCTGCTGTTCCTTGATGTCGACGGACCGCTTATCCCGTTCGGGGCGGAACCCCAGCAGTATCCGACCTATGCGACCGGTCCCGATCTGCGTGAAGCCGACGCGAACCCGCTGCTGACCAGGATGAACCCTCAGCACGGAGTCAAGCTGTCCGCGCTTCCGTGTGAGCTGGTCTGGGCCACGACGTGGATGGATGACGCGAACGAGTGCATCGCTCCGTTGATCGGTCTTCAGCGGCTTGCCGTGGTGGTCTGGCCGGAGCCGTCAGACGTCGACGAGCAGGACGAACGCGGCGGACTGCACTGGAAAACCCATGGCCTGGTCGAATGGGCGGCGGGCCGGCCGTTCGTATGGGTCGACGACGAAATCACTGACACGGATCGAGCCTGGGTCGCCGCCCACCACCCGGGGCCCGCCCTGCTTCACAGGGTCGATGCCCGCTTTGGTCTCACCGAAGGTGACTATGAGGCTCTCGACTTGTGGCTGCGACAGCCGTTCCCGTCGGAGGAGGTCCCCCAGCAGGGCATGCTGCCCGCCCGACGCCGGGTTGGCGGCGGGCCGTCGAGCAGCAATCCGGAGTGATCAGCCAGCCTTGGCCGGCTCCACAGCTCCGGCTCGGATGCTGTCAATACTCGTCGGCCCTCCTTGGCGGCGAGGACCAGACCGCCCGGTGCGGAAGACCTCCGTCTCACCTGCTCAGCGGCCGCCGAGCTCCTGCTCCGCCACCAAGCGCAAGGCCCTCGCTGACGAACTCGCCCGGCTGACAGCGGCCTGCGACCGACTTCATCGAGCCGGTCGAAGACGTCCGGGACGCCCTTGCCATGGCCAGCTCCAGCCACCTTCAGGACGCGCCAGCGAGGACCTTGACGCCGCCGCCACCTACCTCACCGAGTCCTGAACGGCACCACCGGGGACCGGGATTCGCTTCCGGCCTGGGCGCGAACCCACCTGCGGGACGCCATCGCCATCGCCTGCTGAACCCTCCGCTGGGTTGAGCGCACCCTGTGCCGCCCCGCCCCGCCCCGCCCCGCCCTACACCCACCAGGCCGGCGCAGTCGCGGTGTTCCGCCACGACTCGTCGATCACCTGCGCTCTCACGACAGCGTTCGCCCAGCGCTATACGGCACGAAGAACGGGATCGATCTCTGCCAGGACCTCGTGCAGCTGACGGGCTCCCCATGCAACACGGTCGTCGCTATCCCGCGACATCTCCTCGCACAGCCGTATCGCTTCGTCCCGGTCGTCGGAGAAGACGCTACATACATCGACGATTGCGGTGTGGATCCAATCGCTGTGATTCGAGTTGGCGACGGCCAGTGCGGCCGCGACGATCGTCAGTCCGGCCCTGTCCTTCCGCCGAAGCAACGCTTCCGCGGTCCGTCGGGTGACGAAGGTGTCACCTGGGTCGAGTACAAGCTCCAGCAGCGGCCCGCGGGCCTCCTGCATCTCGGCGAACGCTGCCAGGCCATGACCGGCATCCGCCCGGTCACGGTAGTCATGACTTCGCCCGAGCTCGCCTAGTGCCACGACAGTTGCATGCCGCAGGTCAGTGTCCACCTCTGGGGCCCCTCCCACGATTCCCGTCAACGTACCAGCGAGGTGCCCTACGGGATGGTCACCAGGACACGGTGTCAAGGGCGCCATTCCCGGCGGTAGGTAGGAGCGTTCGGCCCAGCCCTGCGCGAGGACACGAAGTGTGCTCTGGCAATGCGGGATCTGCATCGACCTGCCGCCCGCGCCGGGCCCTTCCCCGACTGACTGGACCGCACAACTATCACCGACCCCACACCGGAATCAGCGGCCACACCCCAGCCAGCCGCGTCACCGACCTCACCGACCAGCACCCCAGTTCTGTCCGTACTGCCAGCTGATCGCGACTGTCAGCCGATCGCGAGGGCGGTCGATGCGTCGATGAGGGCGAGTTGGCCCGGGCTGGTTCTCCGGGTCCGGGCCTGTTTGACGAAAGGGCCCAGCTCGGCGCGGAGGGTGGCCGAGTCGATGCGCTTGATCACGGGCAGCGTGGCCTCGACAATCTGACAGGCGTCGTCTAGGCGGCCGACACCGGCCAGGGCTGTCGCCTGTCGAACCGCGAAGCGGGCCAGGGAGTTGCTGTCCGCCGGGACGGCCGGTCGGCGCCGGCGCTCGGCGGCGAAAAGGTCGGCGGCCAGCTCGAAGCGACGGAGGCTGAGCATGCAGGACGCCTCGATGAGTCGAGGGTTGCCGTTCTCGATGCGCGGGCCCCAGTGAGGAGTACGGTCGTCGATGGCCTCGGCGGCGTGGCTTCTGAACCGCTCCAGTGCCTCCCGGCAGGCCCCCGCATCGCCACGGCACGCATGCCCCTGGGCCGCGCGTCGCGCGGCGTGCGCGCGGATCACCGGGTTGGCCGCCGGGTGTTCGGCCGCCTGGTCAGCGAATCCGATCGCCGCATGGGTGTCACCGCGGTGCTGGGCGATGAACGCCTTGCGGACCAGGGCATACGCGGCCACCGTTTCGTCCCCGCCGAGTGCGCCCCAGCGGACAGCGAGATTCGTCCAGCGCAACGCCTCCGCGGGATTTCCCGCCTCTTGTGCCATCCACCCCGTGTATTCGGCGAACCTTGAGGCGAGCCGCCAGATCTCGGCACGCTGCTCGCCAACGGCATGCGGGCCGGCGTCCGTCAGGATCCGCGTGATCGACTTCATCGAAGCGGTGACGAACCTCGGTCCGGTGGATCTGCCGATGCCCTTCAGCTCCCACAGGACCCGCTCGTATCCGGCGACCACGGGGCCGGCCTCGACGATGCCCTCGGTCCGGGCACCGCGGCGGCCGGACCCGGCCAGCTCGACGAGTTCCCCGCCGGTGCCGAAGGCCGCGTCGCATGCCGCCGCCACAGCGGGCGTCGGGTTGCGCAACCCGCTCTCCAGATTGCAGATCTGCCCCTCGGACACGTGCGCACGCCGGGCGAACTCGCGCACGCTCCACCCCCGACGTGCCCGGAGTGTGGCCAGGACGACGCCGAAGTCGCCCGGTGGCAGGCGCGGGCTGGTCGATCTCCCTGCCGAGACCGTCCCTGCCGCGCTGTCCGCTGGGTCCATACCGGCCAGCGTACGGAGCCTTGCGGCCGCTATTCAATCTCCGGCGAATAGCCACCGAGCGTGTACTCCACTCCTAGGGTGAGCACGATCCCTGACGTCAAGGCTTGCCGGATAGGGGGCAATGGTGCCGCGCATCTTCCTCAGCTTTCGCAAACCGGACTCCCGGTGGATGAGAGACCGCGTCTACCGCGCGCTGTCCGACCGCTTAGGTGCCAACGAGATCTTCAAGTCGGGCCAGTCGATTCCGCCCGGGGCCGATTTCGCCGAGATCCTGCGGCGGCAGGCCGCCGAGTGCGAGCTCATGTGCGTACTGATCGGGCCAGGGTGGCTCGACGCGCGGGGTGAGGACGGTGTGCGACTCCTGGACCGGACTCACGACTGGGTCTGCCTGGAGATCGCGACAGCTCTGCGGGCGGGAAACCGCGTGGTCCCGGTCCTTCTGGGTGACGCGACGATGCTGCCCGACGCCTCGGCGCTGCCGGCCGAGATCGCAGAGCTGGCGCGCCTGCAGTTCCTCCGCGTTCCGGAGACCCATCTGCCGGCCGGACTGGAGCACTTGGGCGACGCGTTGACCGCTCTCCTGTTCGATACCGATACCGACCCCGCTGTCGAACCCGGGCACGGCACCGCGCCCGCCGCCGATCCGGGGCCATCGATGACCATGACGGCCCATGTGTCCGGCGGTGGCAGCGCCTACCAGGCGGCCCGTGATCAGACGATCAGGCTGGCGTGAGGGGCGGACGATGGATCATCCCGGAGCAGACGGTGCTGATCGGATCGGGCCGTATGCGCTGCTCGCAAGGCAGAGCACGGTCGGCGGGGGCGAGGTCTTCACGGCCCGCACGGACGAGGGGCTACTCGTCACGGTCACGGTCGTGGGGCCCGAACTCGCCGCGGGCCCAGGGTTCCGGGACCGGTTCCGAGCCGCCGTAGAGGCGGCACGGACGCTGTCAGGTGCTTTCCTCATGTCGGTGGTGGATGCCGACGCCGATGCCCCGGTTCCTTGGCTGGCGACCGAGTTCACCGCCGGACTGCCGCTCCGGCAGGCGGTGGACCGGCACGGCCCGCTGTCCGAACCAGCTCTGCGGGTGCTCGCCGACGGCCTCGCCCGGGCGCTGGCCGCACTCCACGCGGCCGGGACGGTCCACGGCGAGGTGAGCCCGGACTCGGTGCTGCTGACCATGGACGGGCCCCGCATCACGGCCCTGGGGATCGTCGGAGCCACCGGCAGTCCGGCACCCTCACCGACGGACGACATGTTCGACCTCGGGTCGACCGTGTTGTTCGCAGCTTCCGGAGGCGAGCCGGACACGGGCGCCCTCCCCGTGTCGCTGCGCGAGGTGATCGGCGGCTGCTTGTACCCGGAACCGCAGGACCGTCCCACCGCGGAGCAAGTCGTCGACTACCTGAGGCGTCAGAACCTGCCGTCCCTGGCGGGCAGTTGGCTGCCGCCGGCGGTGACCGCCGACATGGCCGCCGCGACCGCGGCGGTGGGATCGGTGTCCGCCGGGCGCGGCGGCCGGGGACCGTTTCCTCCGCCGCCGGTGATCGCTGCCGGCACGGATGTCAGTCGCCGGAAGCTGATCCTCGGTCTGGCCGGGGGCGCGGCCGTACTCGGCGGGGCCGCGGCGGCACTCGCCTTTTCCGGCGACTCGTCGCCGGCACCCGACGGCCGGGCCGGCGGGCCCGGGTCCACTGCGCGGCCGGCCTCTCCGTCAGGCGTGCGACCCACGTCGGCCTCCTCCGCGTCGCCGTCCTCGACGGACGGACCGGAACCGATCGTGCTGGCCGGACCCGACGCCACCAAGGCATGGGCAGGCGCCGGGAAGCATGCCCCCAACTGCCTGGAAGCGTCCGACAAGGTGGTCATGGTGGTCACGAAAACTGCCACGTCCTTCCTGGACACCGCGACCGGAAAATCCGTGTTCCGCCAGCTGAACACGACCAACTTCTTGGGCACGACCAGCCTGAACTACCCGACGGCGTACGCGGACGGAGTGTTCTACCTGCTCTGTGACACCCCGAGTCAGCCAGGCATGCTGGCGGCGTTCGACGCCGCCGGCGGGAAGGTGAAGTGGGCGACCAAGATGGCCGACGTCGATCCCGGCGGCGGCACGCATGCGGCGAGGTACCTGAGCCACTTTGTGGCGGTCGCGGGGAACACGGTGTACGTATGCGGGGAGTTGAGTCAGACATCCGGGTCGTTCTCGCCCGAGTCTCCGACCACCGGCTACATCCGTGCGTTCAACGCCGCGACCGGCAAGGGACTGTGGCGGGTCAAGGGCACGGACATCAACAACGTGCTCGTACCGCCCTCCGGTTCTCACCTGCTGGCCACCTCGGCCGTTCCGGGCAGGAAGCCCGGCCGCGTCCAGATGATCGACGCCGGCAGGAAAGGCGCCCGCGGCTGGAAGGTATCCGTCCCGCGCGCCGGGTACTACTTCACCACCGGCTGGCCGCTGACGTGCTACGTCGCCGGGCTGTTCCTGTTCGCCGGCGGCAACGGCGAAACGCTGTTCGCCGTCGACGCGGCCACGGGCAGCGAGAAGTGGCATCGGCGCTTCGATGCGAAGAACGGGGACCAGGTCCAGATCGGCGCCCCGTTCTCCAGCCTGGACGGCGCGACCGTCTACGTACCGGTCGGCAGCGACCTGGCCGCCCTGGCCGCGGCCGACGGCACGATCCAGTGGGTCGCGACGCTCGGCGGGGCCAGCGACATGGGCGGTTCCAACATGTTCAAGGCCGCCCTCAGGACTTCCGGCAAGAGCGCGCAGTGTTCGGCCGACACCGTCTTCGCCACCGACAGCGCCAAGACGCTGTGGGCCATCGACGCGGCCACCGGCCGGGCCCGGTGGAAATACAGCGATCCGGGGCAGCCGGACGCGGGCTTCCTGTGGACGGTGGGCGGCGACCACGTGTTCATCGCCTCCCACCTGACAGTGACCGCGATCGCGGCCCACGGGCGGTAAGGGACAAGGAGAAGACATGGAGACGGGTGTGGAACTCGCCGGCCTGGCATCGGCGGCCGCGGCGCGCCTGATCGATCTGCTGACGACGGACGGCTGGGCCGCGGTCAAGTCCTCGGTCCTGTCCCTGTGGCGGTCCGCGCACCCGGAGCGCATCGAGGAGGAACTGACCGATGCGCGCGGCGAGTTGCTCCAAGCACAGCAGACGGGCGACGGCCAGGAGCTCCAGGGGCTGCTGGTCGCCGAGTGGCAGGCCCGCATCATCCGGCTGATGGCCACGCGGCCGGACGCCGTCGACGAGCTGCGCGCGCTGTTCGGCGAGGAACCGCGCGCTGCCGGAACCCCGGAACAGCAGATCACGGGCTCGATGGCGCTGGAGGCACACGTCTCCGGCGGCGACGCGTTCCTGGCCGGCCGGGACATGACCGTCACCAGGGGCGGACAGGCGTGACGGAACGCAGCACCGGTGCCCCGCCGCCCGACGGGCCGCCCCTCTGGCAGCCGAAACGGCAGGAGGCGAGCGCGACCGGCGGCGGCAGCGTCTTCCAGGCCGGCCGCGACCTCCACGTGCGCCTCGGCGAGGAGGGGCGCAGAACCGTCCCCGGCCCCGGCGCCGACCAAGTGCCGTGCCCGTACCCGGGCTTGGCCCCGTTCGACGCATGGCACAAGCAGTGGTTCTACGGCCGTGAGCGAATGGTTCACCTCGTGTGCGAGCGGATGGACGCCCGGATGCGTGAGGGCGGCCCGCTGGTGCTGATCGGCCCCTCGGGGGCCGGGAAGTCGTCCCTGCTCGCGGCCGGGGTACTACCGGCCCTGGACGAAGGCCGGCTTCCGGTGGCGGGTTCGAGCACCTGGCCGCGGCTGCTGCTGACCCCGACGGCCTCCCCGGCCCTGGCACTGGCGGCCGCCGCCGAGCTCGACGCCGAGACGGCCCGGCGCACGGCACCGGCGTGGCGGGCCGATCCCGCACGCTGCCTCGCCGAGCTGCGCGAGATCACCGGAGCCGACGATCCGGCGCCCGCCGGGGAGTCACCCTCCACGGGCCTGGTCGTCGTGGTCGACCAGTTCGAGGAGGTCTTCACGGCCTGCGGCGACGAGACCGAACGGCAGTGGTTCATCGACGTGCTCGACCGTCTGGCCCGGCCCGCGGGCGGTGCGGTCGTGGTGCTGGGAGTGCGCGCGGACTTCTATGCCGCGTGCACGGCCCATCCGCAGCTCCGGGCGGCGCTCCGGGCCGGACCGGTCCTGCTGGAGCCGATGACGGAGGACGAACTCAAGGACGCGATCCGCCGCCCGGCCAGCAACGTGGGACTTGACGTCGAAGACGGCCTGGTCGAGGTGCTGCTGGCGGACCTGGGCGCGGTCGGGGGACCGGTCGGTACGAGCACCACGGGCCGGCTGCCGCTGCTCGCACACGCGCTGCGGGCCACCTGGCAGCAGCGCCACGGCCATACGCTCACCGTGGACGGATACCGCGTCACCGGTGGCATCCAGGGCGCCATCGCCACCACGGCGGACAGGCTCTACGACACCCTGCCGCCGCCCTGTCACGAGGCCGCACGGTGGGTGTTCCTGCGGCTCGTCATCGTGGGACGCGACGCCGACGACAGCCGCCGGCGCGTCCGGTACGACGAGCTGCTGCGTCACGCGCCGGACCGGGAAGCGGCCGTCAGGGTCCTGGACGACTTCACCGATGGCCGGCTGCTGACCCGGGAGCAGGACACGGTGGTGATGACACATGAGGTGCTCATCCGCGCCTGGCCCCGGCTGCGGGACTGGATCGAGCACGACCGCAGCGGAAACCTCGTACGACAGGATCTGGAAGAGGCGGCCGAGCTTTGGGAACAGGCCGGCCGGGAGGCAGCCGCGCTGTACCGCGGCAACCGCCTGGAGGCCGCCCTCGCCTGGGCCAAGACACACGGGCCGGAACTCAGCGGCGCCGCCCGGGCATTTCTGGCAGCCGCCCGCCACCACCAGCGGCGCGGGCAACGGCTCCGGCGCGCCGCGGTCGCCACCATCACCGCCCTGGCCGTGATCGCCTCGCTGGCCGCGGTGTTCGCCTTCCGGCAGGAGTCCCACGCCCGGACCGCCGCCACCCGGGCCCTGCAAGCCCGTGACCAGGCCATCAACGCCGCCGTCACCTCCGCGTCCGTGCAACTGGCGCCGACCGATCCTTCGCTGTCCGCTCAACTCGCGCTGACCGCCTACCGCATGGACCCGACCCCGGAGGCCGCATCCCGGCTCATCACGACCGAGAACACACCGCTGGACACCCGGCTTCCAGGCCCGCGCGGCGCGGTGTACACCGTGGCCTACAGCCCTGACGGACACATGCTGGCGGCCGGGAACGTCCACCAGAGGCTCGTCCGGCTGTGGGACGTCTCCGATCCCAGCCGTCCGGTGGCGCTGGGCCAACCCGTGCCGGTGGACCGTTCCGTCAATTCGATCCTGTCGCTCGCGTTCAGCCCGGACGGCCGGGTGCTGGCCGTCGGCGGTCACACCAGCCACAATGGCGACGCCGGTTCCGGCGGATTCGTCGACCTGTGGAGCCTGACCAGCCCCAGCCACCCAGTCCTGCTCGGCCGGCCGAAGAGTCCCGCCATCACGGACTGGGACGCCATGTCCTCCATCGAATCGGTGGCGTTCAGTCCCGACAGCCGCACCCTGGCCGCCGGATGGCACGCCGGACTCGTCAGCCTGTGGAACGTCACCCGCCCCGACGACGTCAAGCCCGCGGGAGCGCCCCTGAACCTCCACTGCCCCGACGTTTTCTCCCGTCGCATCGCGTTCAGCCCCACCGGGCACACCCTGGCCGCCGCATGTGACGACGACGCCGGCACCATCCGCCTGTGGAACACCACCGACCCGGCCCACCCCGGCCGCGGCCGTTCCCTGAAGGCCGGGTATCACGTCAACTCCCTGGCGTTCAGCCCCGACAGCCGCACCCTGGCCGCCGGAACCAGCCGCGGCCCGGTCCACCTCTGGAAGGTCGCGGACCCCGGCCACCCCGCCCCCCTGGGCAAGCCGCTGACAGGTCCCGCCCAGCCCGTCATGTCGGTGGCGTTCAGCCCGGACGGTCACACCCTGGCAGCCGGCAGCGCCGACCACACCACCCATCTGTGGAACGTCACCCACCCCGGGGCCATCGGCCCTCTGGGCCGGCCGCTGACCGGTCCCGGCGACGCGGTGACCGACGTGGTGTTCAGCCCGGACAGCCGCACCCTCGCCGCCGGGAACAGCGACGGCAACGTCGATCTGTGGAGTCTGCCGCCGACCCGGATCATCGGCGCCGGCGGCAATGTGGCATCCGTGGCGTTCAGCCCCGACGGGCGCACCCTGGCCGCCGGAAACCAGAACAACACCGTCTCGCTGTGGAACACCGCCGACCCCCACCACCCCGCTCCCCGCGGTGATCCGCTCACCGGCCCCAAGGACCCTGTCGACGCCGTGGCGTTCAGCCCGGACGGGCGCACCCTGGCCGCAGGCGACAGCGGCGGCACCGTCACGTTGTGGAACACCGCCGACCCCAGCCATCCCGTTCGCCTCCCTGAGACCCTCAAGGGGGCGGACGGGCTCATCTTCTCCCTGGCGTTCAGCCCCGACGGTCACACTCTGGCCGCGGCCGGCGACAACGAGCGCGGCAGCATCGCCCTGTGGGACGTCAGCGACCCCGCGAAGCCCGACGCCCAGCCCGGCATCTCCAATGACCACACGAGGTCCGTCGAGTCCCTGGCGTTCAGCCGCGACGGCACGATGCTGGCGGCCGGCGGCGACGGCAGCAACGGCACCGTCGGACTGTGGAGTACGGCGGACCCCGGGGTCCGCATCGGGGAGCCGATCGACCAGCCGACCGCCACCAGCACCTGGGTGGCGTTCAGCCCGGACGGCCGCACGCTCGCCACCGGGAACAGCCGCGGCACCGTCACCCTGTGGAATGCCACCGACCCCAACCACCTCACACGCAGGGGCAGTCCCCTGACTGTGCCCGGCGGCAGCCTGGGGACGGTGGCGTTCAGCCCGGACGGGAACACCCTCGCAGCGGCCGGCCACACCGACAACGGCACCATCAACCTGTGGAACGTCACCGATCCCGACCATCCCACCCTCATTGGCCAGCCGCTGACCGTGGAGACCGGATTCGTCGACGTTCTGGCCTTCAGCCCGGACGGTCACACCCTGGCCGCCACTACCGACGACGGCGTGGCCACGCTCTGGGACCTGAAAGTCGAGTCAGCCATCAGCCGTATCTGTGCCGGGAGCTCCGGCGCCCTGAGCCGGCAGCAATGGCGCCGATACGTTCCCCAACTGCCGTACGCCCCACCCTGTGTGACCACCTAGGCAGTTTCGTTGGGAGCAGTCGGTCGTTGGCCCGGGTCTGGCGTTAACTGATGGTGCAGTGGGCGCGAATCGAGCCGTTGGTCCCGGACCGGATGCCGAAGAGGGGGGCCGCTGGCGGGATCACCGGGAGGTGATCGATGCGATCGCTTAGTGGGTTCACCTGCCGGAGAAGTACGGCAACTGGCGAGGCGTCTACAACCGGCTGCGGATGTGGGCCTTGGATGGCACGTGGGAGCGGGTCGGGGAAACGTGTTCGGCTGTGTCTTCGGGTCCGATGGTTCGTCTGCGAGAACGCGTTGTGCGAGCGGCGGACCTTCGTCGAGCAGATTGCCGGGCTGACCCGGCGGTACGGTCGGTGGACCGAGCGGCTCGGTTCACGCTGGCCGCGGTCGGTCTCGCGCCTGCATGGCGGGTGTGTTCGGAGTGTCCGTCAGCCGCAGCACCGTACCGCGGCTGCTCGAGGCCCTGCCCGATCCTGAACCACCGGCGCCGCGGGTGGTCGGCGTCGACGACGAACAGATGCGTCTCAAGGCGGTGCTGGCCCAGTGCCTGGAGCTGGACGCCCTCGCGGGGCACATCCGGTCCTTCGCCCGAATGCTTACCGAGCGAGGGGGCGAGCGGCCACCGGAATGGCTCGACGCCGGCCGGCAGGACGACCTGCCCACCATCCACACCCTCGCTGCCGGCATCGGCCGCGACCGCGACGCCGTCATCCGCGGCCTCACCCTGCCCTGGAACTCAGGTGTCGTCGAAGGACACGTCAACCGGATCAAGATGCTCAAGCGTCAGATGTTCGACTGCTGCCCAAGCCGGCCGACAAACGCTGCTGCTTGAAGTGAACGAAGCCAATCGGGGACTTCCGGCCGACGAACTCTCCCCCCCCGCAGGTGTGGGGACGATGCGTCCTCGCGCTCCACCGTCCTCGAACTACCCCCGCCGGTGCGGGTTCGTGCGGATCCGTCTGTCAGCCTTCGCGGATGAAGCCCTCCCGCACCAGCCAGTCCTTCGCGACCTCGTGTGGGTCTTCCCCGTCCACGTCCACCCGCGCGTTCAGCCGCTGGGCTTCTGCCCCCGTCAGCCGCTTGGTGATGGGGGTGAGGAGGTCGGTGATGGCGGGGTATTTCTTCATTGTGGCGCTGTTCATCTCGGGTGCTGCGTTGTAGTTGGGGAAGAAGTGCCGGTCGTCCTGCAGCACCGTCAGTTTGAGTTGGGGGATGCGGCCGTCGGTGGTGGCCGCCACGCCGAGGGTGCAGGCCGTGCCCTGGGCGACCTGGGTGTAGACGACGCCGTCGTCCATCTTTTTGAAGTTTCCGCGCCGGAGGGCGAAGCCGTACGTCTTTGCTACGCCCGGCAGGCCGTCCTCGCGCACCGAGAACTCGCTTCCGCCGCAGATCGTTGCCGCGCCCGGGTCTTTCTTCGTCAGACGTGCCACGTCGGAGAGTGTGCGCAGCCGGTACTTCTGTGCATTTGCCTGGTTCGCGACCAGCGCGTAGGTGTTGTTGAGTGGGGCTGGGGGCAGCCAGGCGATGCCGTTGCGGCGGTCCTCCTCGCGTACGGCCTTCCACTGCTCGTGCGGGTCGACGACCCGCTTGGTGTGACCGAGGTAGGTGATCCAGGCCGTGCCGGTGTACTCGTACATCCCGTCCGCGGCACCGGACTTGACCGCCTCGCGGGCACCGATCGAGCCCTGGATGTTCGTCCGGTCCAGGACTTTCGCGCCGGCCGCTTTGAAGACCAGCCCCATGATCTGGCCCAAGATGATCTGCTCGGTGAACTCCTTTGAGGTCACGGTCAGTTGGGCGCCCTTCAGCGGTCGACCCTTGCCGATGGAGCCGGGCTGCACCGAGTCGGCCAGCGGGCTGCCGCTGGTCAGTCCGCAGCCGCTCAGCCCTGCGGCGGCGAGCAGCAGGGCGCCCGCGCCCGCGACGGCTGTTCGTAACCGGGTCAGCCGCATCGGTCTACCTCCAGGCCGCGTGGGCGTTGCAGTAACTCGACGAGTGTCCCCAGTCGGTCCATGATCAGCGCCATGACGACCGTCAGTGCGGAGCCGAGCACCAGCACCGGCATGCGCTGGTTGGTGATGCCGGAGGAGACCAGGTCCCCGAGTCCTCCTCCTGCGCCGAAGGTGGCCGGCGTCGCGGTGTCGACGTTCAGCAGGAGCGTGGTCCGTATGCCCGCCAGGATCAGCTGGACGGCTGCCGGGCAGTTCGACCCGGGCCAGCAGCATCAGTAGCGGTGACATCCCGATGCCGCGCGCCGTCTCCACGAGTGCCGGGTCGGTGGCTCTCGGGCCGGCCACGGTGTTGCTCATCTCCTCGACCTGGTCCCGCACCTTCGGGCGGGGCCGGCCGGTCATTTTCGGTTCGAGCCCGATGTTCTTGGTGACGGTCATGTGCGGGAAGGTACCCGTGGTCTGGATGGCGTAGCCGATGGTGCGGCGGAGCGCCACGGGGTTGATGCCGGTGACGTCCTGGCCGCCGAGGGTGATGTGCCCCGAGGTCGGCTCGATCAGCCGGTTGATCACCTTGGCGGTGGTGCTCTTGCCGCAGCCCGCGGGCCCCACGAGGATCACGGTTTCGCCGGCCGCTTCGTTTCGGGTCGCGTCCTGCACGGCCGGTGCTTGGCTGTCCGGAGAGCGCTTGGTGAGGTTGTTCAGCCGGATACTCGCGCTGGCGGCGGCCGGCCGGTCGGGCCCGGCGGATCGGGCGGATCCGCCGGGGCCCGCAGCGCCGGATGCCGGGGAGGTCGGGGAGGTCGGTTCGACGGTTTCGGCAGAGTCAGCCACGGATCCCCCGTGAGATGGTGAGCCGTCCGATCAGCACGTACCCGGCGTCGAACGGCAGGGCTGGGACGACGATTCCGAGCGTCCCCGACAGTACTTCGTTGAGCGTGTTCGCACTGCCCGGGCTGGAGGTCCCGCGGAAGATCTCGTTGCCGAGCGCGGGCCCAGTTCGGTATCCGAGATCGGGAGGAGCACCAGCTGGGTGGGAGCGAGCCAGGCGGGGAAGGCACCGCCACTCGTACAGCTCCCGCTCGCCGAGGACCGGTGAGTGCACGTGGCGGTGAAGCACCAGACATCAGGTTCTTCGTCTGCTGGTGGTGCAGCGCTCATAGCGCTGCTGACCTGCTGAGACAGCAGTTGTTGCGTCCGTCGGGGGGGCGTTGGTCCGTGCCTGGTGCGGATCGTGCCGGCTGTCCTTGGATCTTCTTCCCGGCGCCGCTCAGGACCGTGCACCGTGCCAGCGGACGGCGACGGCACCTGCGAAGTCGCCCGCGTGGGCGAATCCTGCGAGCACCACCAGGTCGCCGTCCTCGACCTGCCGCGAGCTGATCGCGCGGTCCAGGGTGATGGGGATCGCCGCGCCGAAGAGGTTTCCGTACTCGTCGAAGGTGTGCAGGTGGCGTTCGGCCGGCAGTTGTAGCGCTTCCCGCCAGTTCCGCAGGAAAGTGCGGTTGGGCTGGTTGGTGATGAGGACGTCGATGTCGGTGGGCGCCACGCCGAGCCGCCGGCACAGGTCCGTGACCACCTCAGGAACGAGGCGGTTCCCGCGCGCCAGGACCTTGGCGACGCTGGCGTCGGTGAACCCGATCCGCAGCTGGGACTCTCCCGGTTCCCAGTACTTCCGGCCGTCGTCGACCGCTACGGTCATGTCCCCTGCGTAACTGCCGATGTGCCGGGTCTCCACGTCGAGCACCGGTGCGTCGGACGACGTCGTCACATACCCCACCCCGCAGCCGTCGCCCGGAACCGCGGCCTGGGCGAGCCGGCGCACCTGGGACTGGGTGAACCACTGGCCCGCGGCGCTTTGGGCATTGCAGATCAAGGCGGTCTTCGCGTCGGTGGTGGTGAGGATCTGCCGCGCCAGCTTCAGCATGTACACGAAGGAGGCGCAGCCCGCGTTGGCCACGTCGACGAGCCACTCCGGGTTCAGGCCCAGTCGGCGCGCCACTTCGGTGCCGGCGCCCACGAACGGCAGGTCCGGCAACTGGCTGTGCACCAACAGCACGTCGACGCCTCGGATCTCTTCCCTGCCGTGTCGTTCGATCAGAGGCTGTACGGCGCGTTCGACCATGTCCGCGTTGGTCTCGTCCGAGGCCACGTGGTGCCGTAACGGCGGGACCTTGAACATGGGGTGGTCGCGTAGCTTGTCCTCGGCTCCGGGGTACTCGGTGTAGAACTCCGCGGGCACCGGCTCGCCGGGGAGGTAGCTCGCGACGTCGGTGAGGCTGACCGTCTTCACTGCGCCACCGCCCTTGACGGAGCCACGCTGACCGGCAGGCCGTTGCGGTGGCGGTGTTCCAGGATCGCCTTGAGGTTGTTCATCTCCAGGGTGTGCCCTGCGTAGAAGAGGTCCCAGTAGTCGCCCACCCAGGGCCGGTCCGGGCGGGGCGCCCTCTCGGGATGAGGGTTGGCGTCGTAGTAGGGGTGCCGGCAATTGGTCCATGTGATCACCGAACCCGGCTTGTCCAGCACCAGCTGCGCCGGGACGATGCGCATCAGGTAGATCATCCACAGCTTCTCGCCCTGGTCCCAGGAGCAGTGGTAGTCCACGGTCATGGCGTCGGGGTTGGCGAACACCTCGCAGTAGATCCTGGTGTCGTCCTCCAGCCGGTCGTGGCCGACCCACAGCCCCGGTGTGCCGGAGGGCGCGAAGTCCCGCAGGCTGCAGGTCCATTCCTCCAGGTGATGCCCCTGGCGCAGGTAGTCGTACGCCGCCTCCGGGGGGCAGTCGACGTATTCGTGGAGGGTGCAGTACTGCCCGTAGACCTGATGGTGGGGGTAGACGGCGTGGGTGAGCTCCATGCAGTGGGCGGTCAGTTCCTCCTTGCCGGCGTTCTCGATCCGCAGCAGGCCGGGGATGTCAGCCAACGTGGACGACTCCTCGCTCATCCGAACTCTCCTTGCTCTCGGTGCGGTGGGTGCTCTCGGTGACGGCGGTCTCGCCGGTGCTGTCGGTGAAGGACTGGAAGGGAAGGAACGGTGGGATCTCCCGCGGGTCGCAGTCCACCGCGACGAACGCCGGGCCGCCGCCCGCATTGCCGCGCAGCAGCGCCGTGCGCAGCTGCGCCGCGTCGCCGGCGCCCGTGGCATCGAGGGACGGGAAGGCGGCGGCCACTCCCGCGGCGAGGTCGGTCCGGGCGAACAGGTCGTCGTCGCGGACGCCGCCCTGGAAGAACTCCTCGCGCAGCGCGCACATGGCGTGGGCATTGTTGTTGAAGATCACGAAGGTCACGGGGGCGGCGTACTCCACGGCGGTGTGCACTTCCATCCCGTGCATGAAGAACGCCCCGTCCCCGGCGAGGACGTAGGTGCGTCGGCCGGTGGCGAGCGCGGCGCCGATGCCGGCACCGAAGGTGTAGCCCATGCCGCCCATGCCGACCGCCACCACGAAGCGGCCGTGGCGCGGCGCCGGGAGCAGATGGACGGCGCTGGCCCCCGCGTTGCCGGCGTCCACGAAGACGTGTGCGTCCTGGGGGAGAGCCGCCTCCACCGCGGCGACCGCCTGACGGTAGGGGAGGGGTCGCCCACGCGCCTGGGAGAGCGGGCCCGGCATGGGGGTGGGGAGAGGACCGGCGTGCGGGGGACAGGGACGTGGGCGGGGTGGCAGGAGGGCGGTCACTGCGCGCAGCGCGTTCCGCAGGTTTCCGCCCAGCGCGGTGCCTGCCACGAACGGCGGTTCGGGGCCGAGGCAGACGACGTCGGTGGTGGCCAGGACCCGGTCGAGTCCGCCGCGTGCCATGAGCGGCAGTCGGGTACCGACCAGCAGGCATACGTCGGCCCGCCGCAGACACTCCTCGACGTTGGTGTGGCCCATCACCCCCGCTACGCCTGCGAATCGGGGATCACGGTTGTCGAAGACGTCCTTGGCATCCGGGGTGACCGCCACCCACGCCCCGAGGCGCCGGGCCAGTTCGGCCAACTCCGTACGCGCGTCGGCGGCGGCGACGTCCTCACCGGCAATGACGAGAACGCGGCCGGCCTCGCGAAGGGCCTCCGACACGGTGGTAAGGACGGCCTTGTCGAGCCGTGCCACCGATGCCGACGGTGCCGGCGCGCCCGGGGGAGCGGCCGCGCCGCGGCCGGGCACCCGGATGCGCGCCTGCTGCACGTCCTTGGGCAGCAACAGCACAGCCGGCCCACGGGGATCGGACTGCGCCGCCGCCACTGCCCGGGGCAGCAACTCGACGAGCGACTCCGCGTCGTCCACCCGGGCGCAGAACCGGGAGACGGGGGCGAACACCTCCCGGGCGTCGAAGGCCCCTGCCTTGCCGCTGGAGTCCTGGAACGCCCCGCGGCCCTCCTGGTCGGTCGGCGGCTGACCCACCAGTGCCAGCACCGGCACCCGCGAGGCATGGGCCTCCGCCAGGCCCGGTACGAGATTCATCGCCCCGCCGCCCGAGGTGGTGGCAACGACGCCGAGGCGCCCGGTGGTGCGTGCGTATCCGTCGGCCATGGTGACGGCGGAGAACTCGTGCTTGGCGACGACGCCGCGGACGGCGTCGCTGCGGTGCACGGCGTCGTACAGGTCCTCGATGTTCGCGCCGCCGACGCCGAATACGTGGGAGACGCCGGCCCCGGCGAGTTCCGCGACCAGATGGTCGGCCAGGCGTGCCGTATCCGCGTCTCGCGGGTGGGAGGTCGTGCCGGTCATAAAGAGTTCCTGTCCCTCTCGTGGTGCCGGTCGACGAGGCCGGCCGGCGAGATGACCTGAAAGCGGTGTCGGTATTCCTTGGGGGTGAGTCCCAGGGTGCGTGCGAAGGAGCGGAAGAAGGTCTCGGGGGCGGCGAATCCGCAACGGCCGGCTATCTGGCTGATCGCCAGTTCGGTCGTCTCCAGCAGTTCGCGAGCCCGGGCGATGCGGGTCCGCTCGACGTACTGTCCGGGTGTCGTGCCCACCTCGCGCCGGAAGACCCGGGCGAAGTTGCGCTCACTCATGTTGGCCTGCCGGGCGAGCTCGGCCA
This sequence comes from Streptomyces sp. NPDC107765, assembly GCF_055657085.1. Taxonomy (NCBI): domain Bacteria; kingdom Bacillati; phylum Actinomycetota; class Actinomycetes; order Kitasatosporales; family Streptomycetaceae; genus Streptomyces; species Streptomyces sp. NPDC107765. The sequence continues at coordinate 286,250 of NZ_JBVKBL010000009.1, forward strand.
CGGGGAGCGGGGTGTGCAGGTGGCCCAGAATCCACTCCTGCGCTGCCCTGATCGGCGGATGATCGGCCAACTGGGCGTCGAGGACGGCACTGTACTGGGACTGCCCTCCGTGTCGCTTGAGGAACAGCACCAGAAACCGTGCCGTCTCCAGGGCGAGCGCCGCACCGTGATCGGCCTCCACCAGAGCCAGCGCCATGTCGATGCCTGTCGACACGCCCGCGGAGGTCACGAAGCGGCCGTCCCAGACGAAGATCGGCTCGGCGTCCACCGTCACCTCCGGATAGCGGCACGCCATCGCTTCGCTGTACGCCCAGTGGGTGGTGGCGCGCCTGCCGTCGAGGAGGCCCGCCTCCGCCAGCAGAAAGGATCCGCCGCATACGGAGGCGACTCTGCGAGACCGTGCTGCCGCCCCGCGGATCCAGGAGACCAGTACCCGGTCCCGCAGTGCGTTCTGGAGACTCCAGCCGCCCGGTACGAGGAGTGTGTCGATCGGCCCCTGTCCCGAGTTCAGGGGTGCGGCAGCCACCACCACCCCTGAACTCGTGCGCACCAGCGGTGCGTCGGCGGAGACGAAGTCGACACGGTAGGGGGCGCCCGACGGGTCGAGGAGCCGGTTGGCGGTATCGAACACTTCGATCGGTCCGGTGATGTCCAGGGCCATCGCCCCCGCGTACACCACCACAACAACACGTCGTTCCAACACAGTCACAGCCTGTATGGAACAGCGCACTGGCTGCAATGACAGATTACTGACGTATCCGGCCAACAAGCGGGGGCGGACCGGGGGAGAGGGGTGCCGGCCAGGCAGTTCGTGTGTCGGAGCGGACGGAGCTGGGTGAGGCAGCTCACATGGCCTCGGTGCAGTGGTACGGGGGAGCGACTCCGTGCCGTGCCACCGGCACTCCAGCTCGAAGTGGTATGCCGTGTGGGTGAGTTCCTTCTGGCGGGCTTCACTTCTGACGTCGGTGGCGACCGTGGTGCCCGGTCGCCACCGCACAATGCAGCACCTCGGCTCGCTGGCGAGTGCACCGCTGATGCCGGCACATGGCGGCTGCCCATCGGCTGACGCCGTCCTGCTGCTGCGCTCGGCCGCGGCTCGGTTGTCTCCGGTGAGCAACCACGACGGCGAGATTCCCTCGACCCGGGGTGACTCCACGTTCGGAAAATGGTGGGGGTCTCGGGCCGGAAGCCGGAGTAACGGGCGTCCATGGCGAACGCGGCGGCGACAACGCCGCCGGCGTTGGCGACGAAGTCGGCCCGCTGCTGCGTGGCGGGGGATGAACCGGCCGACGAACACGGCAGCCAGGGCGGCGAGAACGGCCAGGGCCCAGAGGGGGCCGCGCCGGCCGGTGTACTGGCCGACGAACGAGCCGATCGGCACGCCGACGACGTTGGCCAGGGTCAGGCCGCTCATCATGACGTCGACGGCCCGGGTGGCCCTCCCAGGCTCGTCGAGGCAGCGACAGGCTACCCAGCGTGCCGAACCGTCTCACCACCAGACCTTCAGTGGGAATCCGCAAGCCGGTACGACGAAGCACCCCGCCGCCTGCCGAAGCAGGGGCGAGATGCAGGGCCCAAGCCTCAGAATCCGACGACCTTGCCGGACTTCACCTGCTCCTGGGACTCCATGACCAGGACGTTGCTCGCCGGAACCGTGTAGATGGTGAACTCCCCCGGCTGTTTCCATTCGTCCGCCGGCCGCGGATCGATGTGGAGGAAGGAACCGTCGATGGCGACTCGCACGCTGTGGAGTCGGTCGAGCTTGATGTGCTGGGCGTTGGGGTCGGGGATCAGCTTGTCGTTCAGTTCGAGGGTGCGCACCGGGCGCCAGGGGAGGCTCGTCATGGCGGGATCATCGCTCACAGATCCGCTGTCCGCACGGCCCTCGCGGATAGAAAGGTCCGCCGGTTGTTGAGCAGGCAACGTTATGGTCACGAATCGCGCGTCTCGTGCCTGTCCTCCTTGCTCGCGGGTCTGTGTAGCGGTGCTGAGGCGCGATCCAGATTTTCGGAGTTCGGCGGTCTGAGGATGTCGAGAACGTGCCACCGGCTCCGTCCCAAGGCATCAGCGGCCACCACCGGCCGCATGAGGAAGAAGGAGAAATCAGCATGGCGATTCAGCGGATGGACAACGTCGGCATCGTCGTCGAGGACATGGATGCCGCCATCGGGTTCTTCGTGGAACTCGGTATGGAGCTGGAGGGCAGGGCGGAGGTCGAGGGTCTCTTCGCCGACCAGTGCACCGGACTCGACGGCGTCCGCTGTGACATCGCGATGGTCCGGACCCCGGACGGTCACAGCCGGATCGAGCTGGCGAAGTACCGCAGCCCCGCGGCGATCAGCGCCGGGCCGCGCAACCGGCCGCACAACATTCTGGGCACGCACCGCGTGATGTTCGCCGTCGACGACATCGAGGACACGGTTGCCCGCTTGCGCCCTCACGGCGCCGAACTTGTCGGCGAAATTGCCCGTTTCGAGGACAGCTATCTGCTCTGCTACCTCCGCGGCCCGGAGGGCATCATCGTCGGACTGGCCGAGCAACTGCGCTGAGAAGGAGGAACCGAACCATGCAGCCGAACGACCGGACGCAGCGGTGCGCCGCAGGCCCGGGCCTGCGGCGCACCTGGTGGCCGGTGAGCGGCACAGCTCACCGGCCGGTTCAGGGCGGGTCAGTGACCGTGGCGTCCCCAGCTCTGGGCGTCGACGATGCGGCGGTGGTCGTTGCGCAGTGTGGCGGTGTCGTCGGTGTTGTCCCAGACGTGGGCGCGGCGGTCCTGGTAGATGGACCGCCGAGTCCTACCAGGCAGGACAACTCCTAGCGACCGTCCTCGCAGCGCATACGGCCGTTCTGGATCCGTCCGGACGAGACCGGTCGTGAGCTCACGCTAACGGACCGGCACCTGGCTCCTTCAGCTCTTCGCGTCATACGTGGGGGACCGGCCCCAGTGGTGATGCGCAGCTCCCACGGTCGCAATCCCGCGCGTACGGGGAGCCGCTACACCCCGCTACCCGCAAGCGCAGGACCCGGGGGACCCACCCTGCGGGCGCGGGCACGCGTCGATGCGGCCGGCTGGTGCCTGGATGCGGGCTCCCGGAGCGGAACTCGGGTGGACGAGCCTTCGGGTGTGTGACCCGCTCGATCGCGCCATCAGCGCAGTCCGGCGAAGAGATCGTTCTCGGGTACGGTCGCGCCGGTGGCGTCCTTGACGCGTACGAAGGTCTCCATGCTCATCAACTCGCTGAACCTCTCCTTGCCCATCTTGAGAAAGAAGATGTTCTCCCCCTGACTGGCGTGCGCGGCCAGGGCATCGAACTTCTGACCGCTGAATGCGGTGGTGTCCACCCACGTGGTGATCTCATCGTCGGGGAGGCCGATCTCGGCCATCGCGGCGGCCTCGGCAGGATCCGGCTCCGGCATGTCCGGATGAAACTCGCGCATGATCTCCCCGAACCGCTGCATCCCCGAGCGGGGCATCGTCGTCCAGTACACCTTCGGTGTCAGCGCGGTCATCTCCAGCGCCGCCATCGTGATGCGGTGGGCCTGGATGTGGTCGGGGTGGCCGTAGAAGCCGTTCTCGTCGTAGGTGACGACCACATCGGGTCGGTAGTGCCGCATGAGTTCCGCGAGTCGGGCAGCGCCTTCCTCCACGGGTGTCTGCCAGAAGGATCCGGGAGCGTCGTTGCTCGGCCAGCCGATCATCCCGGAGTCGGCATAGTCCAGCATCTCCAGATCGCTGACTTTCAGGACGTCACAGGCCGCCTTGAGTTCTTGACGGCGCATCAAGGCGACGGCCGCCGGATCGTGCCCGGGATCGCCCGGCTTGACACCCCCCGGTCCGTCACCGCAACCGCCGTCGGTACACGTCACCAGAACCGTGCGGATGCCCTCCGCCGCGTACCGCGCGAGAACCCCTCCGGTTCCGGTGGCCTCGTCGTCGGGGTGGGCGTGTACTGCCATGAGCGTCAAGGGCCGGTCAGTCATGAAACATTCCTCCTGCAGAAATACGTCTTGGTCCGAGCGCGCGGCGGGCGTACCGCGATCCTGGGGCCCGGATCCCGGTGGGGCGGACGACCTCGTGGTCTCCGTGCTCCCCGCCCGTGCGGCGCCGGTCCCTCGGTCGATGCAACTGTGCTGACCGGCCCAGTTGTTCCCGGCGTGGCCGTGGCCTTCCAGGCGCCGGCGTTTCCACGCGCACGAGGTACAGGTGCGACCTGCCGTCCTGTGGCGCTGCGTCTGGCGTGTGGTGGGTTGCTGACCAGCGCGTTGCCAGGTCGTTTGAGACTGGCTGTGGCCAGTGATCCCCATCGACCTGGCTTTCGCGGAAGTCTCGTTCGCGATGGAAGACTGGATGGAGCGCCGCCGAAATCGCCAACGAGATGCGCCGGAGATCGCCGTTCTCCATGGTGCTGCGAGGTGAAAAGCCCCGAACCTGCCCTCGCCGCCTCGGATCTGCACGTGGTGATGTGCTGTGCCATGTGCACCTTTACCTGTGCGCGGTGCTGAGCTGCACCGTCGATGGGGAGTCGAACTTCCGCGTTGCTCATCCCGCGTCAGGAGTGGGCTGGAAAGCCGCCAGCCCTCGGTGGGTGCACGTTCTCCGAAGCTGCTGCCTGCTCCACATCGTCCCAGCCGGCTGGACTGCTCAGTCCAGCAGATCGATCTCCCCATTCGGACGCTGGATATGCACATCGACCTCGCAGATCTCTCGGGCGAGTGCATCCGCCTACCGCGCAGTTCGGCGACCGGAAGCGCGGAAAGCATCATCAACCCTGGGGTTCGTGGACCGGCTTCCCAGTCTGCTGCTGGCCGGACTGGGCCAGGGCTTCCAGCTCCCTGCTGCTGCGGCTGCTGCGGATCGTGCTCTTCGGCGGACCGGGCGGGGGTGGGCAGCGGGGTGATGGTGACCGCGCAGGAGTCCTCGCCGGCCGTGGGGGTGGCAACGCTCGGCACGCTCTACCGGGCGGCGTCGCCCGGGCTGGGCACGGGGGACGCGGTGGTGGTGACGCTGCTGGTGCAGTTCGGGGTGGTGGCGGTGACGGGGCTGGTGAATCTGCGGCTTTCCCGGGTGGTCGGCCGAGAGCTGAGCGGGACCGGCCGCGCCCGGTACGGCAGCAGGGCCCGATACGGCAGCAGGGCCCGGGCCGCGCGTCGCGGTCCGGGCCCTGCCCCGTGCAGTGCCGCCGTGCGGCGGCGGTGCGTCAGCTCTGTGCAGTGTCGTCGCCCGTCGGCCCGGTGCCCTCAGCTGCGCCTGTCTTCTCGCGCATCTTGCGGACCAGCTCCGCCTTCTGGTGGGCGGCACCCTGGCGGTCGAGGTTGCGGTGCGGACCGTTGTTCTGCCGTTCGGCGCGGGACAGCTTCTTGCGCTGGCCGCCGCCCATGCCCACGGGGTTGTTGATGTTCTTGCTCACGGGTTCTCCCGGATTGATGTGAAGTGATCTACGGATTCATCGGTGGGGGACGGGCGCGGCGACGTCGAAGGATGTCCGCAGGGGCCCGTCACGCTCTCACTCGTGAATCGGTGTCTGGAAGAACATGACAAAGACATTACCCGGTTCCGTCGGCCCCGCACACCAAGTTTTCGCCGCCCCTGGCGGCGCTCCCCGCGTCCGCAGCCGGCGCCCGGATCGGATACGCCCGGGTATCCACCCAGGGGCCAGCTGCTCGATCGGCAGGTCGCTGCCCTGGAGGCTGCCGGATGTGCGCGGATCTTCGCCGACAAGAAGTGCAGCAAGAACGCGGAGCGCGAGGAGCTGTGGGCCGCGCTGGACTACCTGCGCCCCGGGACACCCTTGCGCCGACCGGAGCCGGTTCCAGCTCACCCCGCACATCGCCCGGCGCGGCCCCGGGCACGGCTCCGGTCCAGGCGGGCCGCTGGGTCGTGGAAGGAGCGGTCGCGCTGCTGCACTGGTTCCGCCGCCTGCGTACCCGCTGGGAGATCCGCGACGATATCCACCACGCGTTCGTCACCTCGGCTGCGCCGTCATCTGCTGGCGACGACTGCGCACCGTACTTTGTCGAGAGCAAGGGCGGGCGATCAGCCCAGGGGATGGCCTGCTCGGTGCGTCAGAGCGCATCCGTAGCAGTCGGGCCGCGCGCCGCCTCACATCCGGGATCTCAGCACGTCGACCTCACAGCCCGGCGCGAACGGGTCGAAGCCGTGCTCGATCAGCCAGCGAACTGCCAGCAGGCTTCGCAACGACCACCACGCGTGGATCACGTCGAGGTCGATGTCGGTGCCATAGCCGGCGAGGACGTCGTCGAGGTGCTCCTCGTGTCCGAGCGTGAAGGTGGCGAGGTCGTACAGGGCGTCACCCTGGCCCGCCTCGGACCAGTCGATCATGCCCGTGACCTCGTCGCCGTCGAGGAAGACGTGCGCGATCTGCAGGTCGCCGTGCGTGAACGCCGGAGTCCATGGCCGGAGTGCGGCCTCGGCGACTTGGCGGTTGTGGGTGACCAGGTCAGCGGGCAGGAGGCCGTTCCTCACGAGCAACTCGCACTCGTCGTCGAGTTCCGCCGCCAGCGCGACGATGCTCCGGCCGGCCCGACCCGGCCGGGGCGGCAGCGGCGCGTCGTGCAGCCTCCGGATGGCGGCGCCCGCCGCGGCCCACGCCGCCGACGACCCGGTCGATGGTCCGCCGAGGCGCCCAAGCGTCGTCCCCGGGAGTGCGGCGATCGCGAGCACGGGCGGCTTGCGCCACAGGACCTTCGGGGTCGGGACCGGCGCGAGGGCCATTGCCTCGACCTCGACGTCGAGGCGCGCCTGATCGGCGTCCACCTTCAAGAACACGTCGCCGACGCGCAGGGTCGCGCGCTCGGAATGGGCGACAACGACTGTGACCTCATCCATGGGCGACCAGTATCCCGGGGGTGATCGCCGATGTCGCCGGGGTTGTCGCGTGCGATTACGCGGCTGACTGCGTCCCGCTGCCTGGCGGTCTCGTGCGCTACACCGACCTCTGACCAGGTCAAGTCCACCACTTTTGTGAGGAGTTCTTGGCTGACCGCATCGGTGACGATCAGGCAGTCGTGATCGAGCCCGCCCGGACCGAACAGGGATGGGCCGTCCGCACAGCTGGCGAGGAGCGTGGGGCCCCCACCGACTTCGACGGACTCACCCTCGTTTCGTGGGATCACGCGACGCCGATCCCAGACACTCCGGCGGCCCCTGCGTGAGGTGGGGCAGGCCCTACATCGCGTCTTCACCGCGCGCGGTGAAGACCCGGAGTTCCTGGCGGGTTGAGCACGCGGGCGCCGGGAGTGGAATGAACCGTTTCTTGACCTTCCGTCCCCTATTCGTCTGTTCGCTCGCCTGTCAGGGTTCTCGTGCGTACCACTGTGGTACGGGGAGAGGGGACTGTCGGTGAAGTTAAAGGTGAGATCGGCGCTGGTGGCCGGCCTGCTGGCGGCTGCGGCAGTGGCGGGAACGACGGGTACCGCCCAAGCGAACACCTATCAGTACAACGTGATGCTGCAGGACTACGCCACCGGCTACTGCCTGGACTCCAACGGCGGCGACGTCTACATCAATCCGTGCCAGCCTGGTAATCCGTGGCAGCGGTGGAACGTCGTGTCCTACGACAGCAACGTCGGTGGCTACTACGACCGGGTGCAGATCGTCCATCGCAAGGAGGGCAACTGCCTGCGAGTGCAGTGGTCGCATTCCGCCTCGTCTCCCAGTGGCTGGTTCGCAACCCGCGCGGCCGGGTGCGATTCGAGCGACTACCACGACCAGTGGAACATGACCTGGGTCGGTAACAGCTCCGGCAACCCTGGCAACAGTTGGCAGTTCGCCAACTACCAGGCAGACTCCAACCTCAACGAGGTGCTCTGCCTTGATCGCGGGCAGGACGGGCACTGGAATCAGCTGCTGTGGGACCAAGGCCACCCGCAGGGCGCCCCGGTCGCCAAGACCACCTGCTACAACCACACCAACCGGTACCAGATGTGGAACATGGTCCATTAGGCCACGTCAAGACCCACCTCGGTGTCCGGCCGGCAGAAATCGCAGGGTGCGAGGTTCGGGTCGGCGAGCGCGGCTTGCGCTTCGTCGGCCCTGATCCCGTGCGAAGTGCCCGAGATCATCATGCGGTCGGTGAGGTGGATCATTGCCGGTTCGGGTCCTGTAGGAGTGCGCTTCTGCTGCACGACGAACCCGACTTGGGGTTGCGCCTCAAGACCTCGTCTTTGATGACGTGATGGTTCGTTGAGCCGTGCATGACGGATCTTGTGGAACGGTTGGTACCGGAGGAGTTGTGAACTCTGTTCCGGCGGGTGGTCCCGCCGACGGAAGTCATACGCCCGCAGGGCGGCGGACCTCGCCGAGCCGGTGACCGTGAATGCTTGGCAGTAGGGCCGACACCGAGCACGCAGTGGCCGGCGAGGCCGCCCCGTTCCGCCTGCGTTTGCGGCTTGCCGCAAAGGTGCGACGCTGGAAATATGGCCATTGGCACACTCGGCGCGGTGGTCATGCGCAACGAGGACAACACTCTCCTGGGCCTGACTTGCCATCACGTCTCCGGTGACACCGGGTATCGGGTCTTCCAGCCCACCGCACCCCGTAGCTGGCCGTGCCCTGGCGGTGGGGCGGCCCGCCGACTGGGCATCGGTATGCAATGGCCGACCGATTCGAAATCTTCTCCATCCCGTCGGAATGCCCGGACGGCATCCTCGTCGGGGTCGGAGACTCGGGTTCGGTCGTCGTGCGGTCCGGTACGAACAACGCCGTAGGCATGTTGTGGGCCGGCGTCAGGGCGGGCGGGCGACGCGCCCTGATGAGCGACATCACCATGGTGGAGCAACGGCTCAACGTGACCCTCGTTTGGGATCCCTCATTCCTATGCTGCTCATCAAGGGCTTATACAACATCAAAGGCTCGCAGCCGGATGGGGACACAGTTTATTTCACGGCAGACAATCCTTTGCGCTCGTTACATGCGCGGATAGTCATGGGGGGGGGCGGGCAGCAAGCGGGCAGCAAGGAGGAATCGATGCTCTTTCCCAACCCCTTTCCCAATCTGTTGACACAAGACTTGGGGATGCGCGCGGCGCTGACAGCAGCGCAGACACAGACGGGTCTTACCTTTCCGGCTTCGGGCGTGCACCTGAATTGCCCCATCTCGGTGGCGGCGGTGCAGAACCCGACCGGCACCTCCCCGTCCTTCGCCTATGCCGGTTTCCGTGACACGGAGATGCATTTCTCGGCCAGCTTGCTGAAGGTTGCGGCCATGCTCGCTGCCTTCGAACTGCGGCAGAGCGCCTCCGATTTCGCCGTCACCGCGGGTGACTGTTCTGCGAACGTGGTGTTCAACGGCCTGCAAACTGCCTTCAACACGGACATCCAGAAGGCCGCCCCTCGTTTCCTGAGCGAACCGGGCATCACCGAGGCGATGCGCGTACCCAAATATCCCCGGATCTTCGATTCGCCGCAGGGTCTCGCGAGCGGCGGGTGCCTGATGTCGTTCGACCCCACCTTTGCGGCGAACGTACAAGGCATGATCGTGCCCAGCAACAACGACCAAGCAGCCGCCACGATCAAAGCGCTCGGTTACAGCTGGATCAATGGGCTGCTGGCCAAGGCCGGCCTCTTCGTCGACCAGGCGGTGAACCGGGGGATCTGGCTGGCCGGGACGTTCAAGCCCGGTCCCCCGGACGCCTTTCCTGCCGTCCGGGTCCCCTCCGTGAACGACGGCCCCTCGGCGCAGGCGACCACGACCATCGACATGACACGGTTTCTCGCGCTGCTCATCGAAGGCGCAACGCTGGACTCGCGCAGCGTCGATGGTATTTCCTCGGAGATGCGTGATCTCCTGTCCGAGGCCCAGGCCGGCCCGGACTCCTCATTCCTGACCACGGGGGCCCGACCGGGCCTCAACGGTCTCGGCGCAGGCTTCACGATCACTCATACCAAGATCGGGCTGGGGCCGCTCAATGCGGGAGGAAAAGTCGCCTCCGAGGCGACCATCCTCTCCCATGACGACACCGGCCAACAATTCCTCGTGGTCTGGCAGAACCTGCTGAACCTGAACGACCGGCACAACGCGATGGCGTTCATGGTGCGCCGGATCCTCCTCAATTTCCTCGGCCTTCCATGAACCGTGGCATTCGGCAGTCGTGCCGTATTCATCTTCTGCCGCCGCGGTCCCCGTACTGCCCCCAGTGGCGCCGGTCCGTCACCGGAGTGAGCATGGAAGAAGGGTGAAGGTGCCTTGCATCTGTCCCTCGCACGACTTCTTCCGCACTTTCATGAGCTCGGGTGAGGCGTTCCTCATGTCCTTCCATACCCGCCGCCCGGCCTCCCCGTGGCTCGGGGCAGAGGCTCGGCGCACACGTAGACGTCCCACCATGTGGTAACGGCACGCAGTGAGCTCGGGTGGCGGTCGACGTGGACCAGCCTCGATTTTTCGTGCGAGCGCGTCGCCCGCCACCGGCGAGCCAAGGAGGAATCCATGGCCGCCCAGAACCAGAACACAGAACGCATGGTGGTCGGAGTGGGCGGGTCGGACTCGTCGAAGCAGGCCCTGCGCTGGGCCGTGCGTCAGGCCGAGCTCACCAGCGGCACGGTGGAGGCACTGACTGCCTGGACTCTTCCGCAGTTCCACGGCGCGCTCGGCTGGTTGCCGCCGTCGAGCAGTGACGAAGCAGCGGTGAAGGCCCGGGCTCGCAGCAACCTCACGCACATCGTCGAGGAAGCCGTGGGAGAGCCGCCACCAGTGGAAGGACGTGCCGAGGCGCGCTATGGCACAGCAGCGGACGTCCTGCTCAAGGCAGCACACGGTGCGTCCCTGCTTGTCATCGGCAGCCGAGATCTCGGGGGCTTCTCAGGGCTGCTCCTGGGATCGGTGGCCCAGCACGACGTCCAGCAGGTCGTCTGTCCGGTGGTCGTGATCCGCAGCGATGGCCAATGAACACCGTCAGCGAATGTCCGGGGTCTTCTGTCTGAGCCGCAGTAATGCCCGGCGTTGCGAAAGCCCGGACCGGTCAGCGAGGAGTCAATCATGTCACCGACGAAGCGCACCGCGGGGGAGCTACGCAGCCAGGCATGGTGGGACAATGCGGGAAATCCCGAGATGACGGCTCTGTATCTTGAGCGGTTCCTGAACTACGGCTTCACACGGGGAGAACTTCAGTCGGGCCGACCGATCATCGGAATCGCTCAGACAGGTAACGACCTGGTTCCCTGTAATCGGCACCATCTCTTCCTCGCCGACCGGATCAAGGCCGGGATCCGCGACGGTGGCGGCATTCCGTTCGAGTTTCCCGTGCATCCGTTGCAGGAGACCGGAAAGCGCCCCACCGCGGCGCTGGACCGCAACCTCGCCTATCTCGGACTGGTCGAGGTGCTCTACGGATATCCACTTGACGGAGTGGTTCTGACGACGGGCTGCGACAAGACCACACCTGCCTGCCTGACCCGCGGCGGCGACAGTGAACATCCCGGCGATCGTCTTGTCCGGGGGGCCTATGCTCAACGGCTATCACAACGGTATGCGGACGGGCTCGGGGCTGGTGATCTGGCAGTCGAAGCGGCTCCTGGCCAGCGGGCAGATCGACTACGACGAATACATGGCACGGGTGACCGCCTCCGCGCCCAGCATCGGGCACTGCAACTCGATGGGCACTGCGCTGTCGATGAACAGTCTGGCCGAGGCCCTGGGAATGTCCCTGCCCGGCTGCGCGGCGATCCCCGCCCCCTACGCCGAACGGGCGCAAATCGCCTACGAGACAGGCCGCAGGGCGGTGACCCTGGTGCGGGAGGACCTGACCCCCCCGCAAGATCATGACCCGGCAGGCCTTCGAGAACTCGATCGTTGTCGCATCGGCCATCGCCGCGTCGACCAACGTGCCCATCCACATCAACGCCATCGCACGTCACGTCGGGGTGGACCTGTCCAACCAGGACTGGCACCGCGTCGGACGCGACATCCCGGTGCTGGTGAACCTCGCTCCCGCAGGGGAGTTCCTCGGTGAGGACTTCCACCGCGCCGGCGGTGTCCCCGCAGTCATGCGGTCGCTGCTGGAAGCGGGGCACCTGCACCGTGACGCCGTAACCGTCTCGGGCCGTACCGTGGCCGAGAACCTGGAGAATGCCCCGCCCGCCGACCCGGCGGTCATCCGACCCGTCCACGACCCCGTCACCGCACGAGGCGGACTGCTCGTCATGACCGGGAACCTGTTCGACTCCGCGATCATGAAAACGTCGGTCATCACCGACAACTTCCGGGCCCGCGCCCTGCCACACTCCGACGATCCGTCGGTGTTCGACTTCCGCGCCGTCGTCTTCGACGGGCCCGAGGACTATCACGCCCGCATCGAGGACCCGGAGCTGGGCATCGACCAGGACTGCCTCCTCGTCATCCGCTACACCGGGCCCGTCGGATATCCGGGCTCCGGCGAGGTCGTGAACATGGAGCTTCCCGCGGTGCTGATCCAGAGAGGCATCGCCTCGCTGCCCACGCTCGGAGACGGCCGGCAGAGCGGCACCTCGGACGCACCGTCCATCCTCAACGCCAGCCCCGAGGCCGCGGTCGGCGGCAACCTCGCCATCCTGCGCACCGGCGACCGGATCCGTATCGACCTGGACAACGCGCGCGTCGACGTCCTCCTGCCGGATGAGGAGATCGCCGCGCGGTGGGCCGACCACACACCCCCGGCACTGGAGCACCAGACACCGTGGCAGGAGATCTACCGTTCCACGGTCGGCCAACTGGACAGCGGGGGCTGCCTGGAGCTTGCCGTGTCGTACCAGGACCTCGTTCACACCAAGGGGATTCCTCGTGACTCGCACTGACTCCCGCGAAACGATCCTGATCGCCGACTACGACTTCGGCGATGTGGACATCGAACGCGCCGTCGTCGAAGGCGCCGGGCTCCAGCTGCTTGCCGCGCAGTGCAAGAGCGAGGACGAGGTGATCGAGGCGGGACGAGAGGCCGGCGGCGTCCTGACCCAGTACGCGCGGGTCGGTTCCCGTGCCATCGACGCGTTGACCCGCTGCCGGGTGATCGCCCGCTACGGCACTGGTGTGGACATCGTCGATGTCGACGCCGCGACCCGACGCGGAATCCAGGTCACGAACGCACCGAACGAATGGTGCGCCGAAGAGGTCGCCGATCATGCCGTCGCGCTCTGGCTCGCAGCCGCACGCAAGATCTGCCGTTACGACCGGGCGACCCGACAGGGCGAATGGCACTGGAAGACCGGAAAACCCATCCACAGACTGCGGGGACAGGTGCTGGGACTGCTGTCCTTCGGCTCCATCGCACGGCTCATCGCCGAACGCGCAAAAGCATTCGGCGTCGAAGTCTGGGCACACGACCCGTTCCTCGACCAGTCCGAGATCCGGGAATCCCAGGTCCGGCCGAGGTCCTTCGCCGACTTGGTGGAAGGTGCCGACTACGTGGTGGTCCAAACGCCGCTCACCCCGCAGACACACCACACCTTCGATCGCGCGACGCTCCGCCGGATGAAGCCGACCGCCATCCTCGTCAACACCGCACGCGGGCCCATCGTGGAAGACGCGGCACTCCACCACGCGCTCACCGAAGGATGGATCGCCGGCGCGGCGCTGGACGACATCGAGGAGGAACCCGCGAAACAGCGCGGATGGCGCCCGACCAACCCCCTCCTCGAACTGCCCAACCTGATCGTCACCCCCCACGCCGCCTACTACTCCGAGGAAGCCGTCAGGACGGTACGGACCATCGCCGCTGAAGAAGCCGTACGGGTGCTGACAGGGCTACCGGCACGATTCCCGGTCAACGAGCTACCACCCGGCTCCCACCCGCACCCGGGCGATCTTCCCGCTCACGGGTCCTGACCACCGCGATCCGCCAGGACGTACGCGCAAGCTGACAAAGATCACCCGTCGCCCTGCCCACCGCAGCGCCCGTCAACCCGACGACGGCCTCCACCGCGAGCGCAGCGGAGGCCGTCGTCGTTCTCAGCGGGTGTCCAGCGGAGCCGCCACCAGTTTCCGGAGGGTCATCGGCTCGGCGAGGACCAGGTCCAGCACCTTCCGGACGTGCCGGAAGTGCGGCGTGGTGAAGTGCTCGGCAAGGTCCTCGGACGCGGCCCACTCCTCGACGATCACCATCCGGGCCGGGCGATTGGGATCGGCGTACGGCTGGTAGGCGATGCACCCGGGCTCTTCCAGGGACGGTTCGATCATCGCCTCCAAGGCGGTGCGGAGGCGGTCCTCCTGGCCAGGAGCGGCCAGGCATTCGGCGACGACGATGACGGACATGCGCAGTGGTCTCCTCGTGGTCTCGGCGGTTACGGGCGGGCGGGACCGGTGCCCGCGTGGCTCGTGGTGATCGCGGTGGCGATCTCGTCGAGGTCGGCCCGGGTCAGCTCCACAGCGCCCGCGGTGATCCAGCCGTCCACCTGGCGGGCGGTGCGCGCCCCGACGATGGCGCCGGTGATGCCGGGCCAGGCGAGCGCCCAGGCGATGGCGACCTCGGCGACGGTGGCACCATGCCGCTCGGCGACGGGGCGCAGCGCGTCGGCCAGCCGGAGGTTGGCGGCGAGCCCCGTGGTGAAGTCGTGGTGGGCGGTGCGCCAGTCGTCGGCGGGCAGCCGGTCGACGCGCTCGGCGGAGAAGGTGCCGGTGAGCAGGCCGGACTGGAGCGGGGAGTAGACGATCACCCCGGTGCCGTGGGCGGCGGCCCAGGCGATCTCGGGTGCGGCCGAGCGGTTGATCGCCGAGAACGGCGGCTGGATGACGTCGACGTGGGCGATCCGCTCGGCGGCCTCCAGCTGCTGGGCCGAGTGGTTCGACAGACCGATGGCACGGACCTTGCCCTCGGCCTTCAGGTCGGCCATGACCTGCCAGTACTCCTCCAGCGGCGTGGCGTTCGGGGAGATGGCGCCGAACCCGCCGCCGGCGTACTCCAGCGACTCACCGGTGTCCGGGTAGTGCACCTGGTACAGGTCGATGTGATCGACACCCAGGCGCCGCAGCGAGTCCTCGATCTCGCGGCGTACGCTCGCGGGTTTCATGATGCGGCGGGGCGCGGCCTGCGGGTTGTCCGGGTCCCAGACCAACCCGACCTTGGTGAACAGATACGGCCGCTCGGCCTCGGGCAGGTCGTTGACGGCCTTGCCGACCAGCTCCTCGGAGTGGCCCAGCCCGTAGACCGCGGCGGTGTCGATCCAGTTGACGCCTGCGGCGACGGCGTGCCGGATGGCCGCCACCGACTCGGCGTCATCGGTGGCGCCCCAGCTGAAGCGCCACCCTGGACCGGACACCGCCCAGGAGCCGAAGCCGACGCGGGTGATGTCCATACCGGTGTCACCGAGGGGAAGGGTCGGCAGGTGCGTGGTGGTCACTTCGAAGAACTCCCATAAGACGTGGTCAGCTACAAGAGGCACCAGAAGGGCCACAATTGGGCTCTCTGCTCGGCCAGTTGCGCTCTCTGTTCGGCCGGAACCGTTCCGGCGAGCACCACTGTGCTCCGCCGCGCCCGGCCCACCCAGTGGCAGCCGGTGCCTGGGCACGGCATGACCAGGCAAGGGGGCAGCGGGCCCCGGCCGCAGCCGGAATACTGCCCGTATGACACTTGATCGACGTGCGGAACTGGGTGAGTTCCTCCGTTCCCGGCGCGCCCGGCTGCGCCCCGAGGACCTGGGCCTGCCGGACTACGGAGGCCGCCGCAGGGTCCCGGGTCTGCGCCGTGAGGAGCTCGCCCGGCTGGCCGGGGTGAGCGTGGACCACTACGTCCGGCTGGAGCAGGGCCGCACCCTGCACTTCTCGGAGGCCGTGCTGGACGCGGTCGCCAGGGCGCTGCGGCTGGACGCCGTCGAGCGGGAGCACTTCTACCGCCTGGCGCGCCCCTGGTCGGATGCGGACCGCGGAGACGACCCTCCGCAGCCGCAACGGGTACGGCCGGGGCTGCGCCGACTGCTGGATCTGGCGGCCGACGTCCCCGCGTACATCGTCGGCCGCAACACCGACGTACTGGCCTGGAACCGGCTCGCCGCCGCGCTCATCACCGACTTCGGCGCCCTGCCACCGCGGCAGCGGAACCTGGCCCGCCTGGTGTTCCTGGACGAGGGGATGCGCGGCCTGTACGCCGACTGGCGCGGCAAGGCCGGCGACGTGGCCGCGTACCTCCGGCTCGACGCCGGACGCCACCCCGATGACCCCCGGACGGCCGAGCTGCTCACCGAACTCTCCGACGCCAGCCCCGAGTTCCGCGAGGCCTGGGCCGAGCACCGCCTCAAGGACAAGACCCACGGCCGCTACGTGTACCGGCACCCGGTCGTCGGCGAACTGGACCTGGGTTTCGAGACGCTACGCCTCCCCGACGACCCGG
Organism: Streptomyces sp. NPDC107765; assembly: GCF_055657085.1. Lineage (NCBI taxonomy): Bacteria > Bacillati > Actinomycetota > Actinomycetes > Kitasatosporales > Streptomycetaceae > Streptomyces > Streptomyces sp. NPDC107765. Next base: position 302,560 of record NZ_JBVKBL010000009.1, read on the forward strand.
ACCAGGCCCTCATCGCCCACACCGTGGAGGAAGACTCCCCCTCCCACACCGCCCTGCGCCTCCTGGCGGGCTGGGCCCACGAAACCCTGCCCACGGGCTGACCGGGCCGTGGTGCGGAGCCGACGCCGGACGCCTGCACCGGCCCGGACAACGCACCAGGCCCAGGTCTCCGACCTGGGCGTCAACTCCGGAGCGGGTGACGGGAATCCAACCCCCGCTCCGAGCTTGGGAATCAGGGGGCTTGCCGGACTCGCTCGGGGTGCCGAGAGCCGGTCGCTCCTGATCTCCGGCATCACTGTCGATAGCCTCAAATAGAGGTGATTAACAGGAAGTTTGGTTCTATGCGGGCCGCAAGCGTAAACTCCCCACCATTTTTCCTGCGACCCCCTTCGCAGTGCTGTCGCGAACACGCCAAGATCTCCTCCGCGTCGGGCCACCCCCATAGCCGGCGCAGGGAGGAGAGGGCATGTTGCCCCAACGGCATCGTCGGCGGTTCATCGCCTGCACCGTCGTAGCCGCCGCATTCGGGCTGGTCAGTAGCCAGTCGTTCGCGGCATCAGGTGACTCCGGACCCCGGCCCTGGAACGCACGCCACCAGGCCGATATCGGCCGCCAGCACATCAAGGCGGTGCACCACCACGGCGGACGATCCGCCGTCGCCGCCCCCGGAAGCGGGGACGACGGCTCCGACGAGGCGGAGAACTCGGCCGAAGCCACTGCCCAGTTCACGGAGGCGCGCACGGCTCCCGGCGTGGTCGCGCCCGGTGCCTACGGGGCGGCCTGGCAGCAGCTCCAGTCCATGCGGCACACGCACGGCGACTGGGACCACGTCACCAAGAAGGCGTACAACGCCGACGACCCGCGCTACCGCGATGTGAATTCCAACTCCAGCGGCGGTGCCGGGAAGGTGACCGGCCGGATCACCGGGATCGCCGCCGACGACCAGGGCTATGTGTACGCGGGCGGCGCCAACGGCGGCGTCTTCCGGTCGAAGACCGGCGGTGGGCACTGGGAGCCGATCGCCGACAAGCTGCCGTCCCTGTCGACGGGCACCCTCGCCCTGGACGGCACGAAGCGGCTCTGGTACGCCACCGGCGAGTCGAACACCGGGGCAACGTCCTTCGTGGGCACGGGCGTCTACGTCCTGGACGACCCGCGGCACGGGCAGTTCCGGCCCGGCGGCCGGGTGGGCGGCGCCGAGCTGGAGAGCACCGTCATCCATGCGCTGCGGTTCGCGGGCACCAAGGTCTGGGCGGCGACCAGCCGCGGTGTGTGGTCGCACTCCACCACCACCCTGTCCGGGCCGTGGAAGCTGGAGTTCGCCCCCAACCCGGACTATCTACCGGGCGGTTCGAAAGCGGACGACCCGAGCGCGCCGTACAAGAACATCGCCAACGACATCGCCGTCGACCCGAAGGATCCGTCCAAGGTCCTGCTCGCCGTCGGCTGGCGCGGTGGCGATACCTACAACGGGCTGTACGCCAAGCAGGACGAGGGGAGCTGGAAGCCGGTCAGCGGGCTCGGTGTCCTGCCGACCGGCCATGACGACGTGGGCAATATGACGTTCGGTGCCGCTGCCGATGGCTCGCGGCTGTACGCCATCGACCAGTCGCCGGCGCAGACCGCCGCCAACCCGGACAGCGGCCTCAAGGGCGTGTACGTGTCGAAGAACGGCTCGCCGTTCGGACCGTGGACGCAGATCGCCGACTACACCAAGCTCAAGGCATCGGGATCCGCGCTCCAGAGTGCCGGCTACCAGCCAGGCATCCAGTCCTGGTACAACCAGTTCCTCCAGGTCGACCCGGCCAACGCCGACCATGTCTACCTGGGCCTGGAAGAGGTCTTCGAGACCAAGAACGGTGGTACCAGCTGGACCACACCGGGCCCGTACTGGAACTTCCCCTTCCCCTGCTGGAGCATCGACCCGGCCAAGCAGACCGGCGACTGCTCGCCGACCACCCACTCCGACCAGCACGCGGTCGCGATCGGCAGCTATCACGGCAAGACCTGGGCATACGTCGGCAACGACGGCGGCATCTACCGCCGCCCGCTCAACGGCACGGTCGACTCAGGAGGCCACGCCACGGACTGGCAGTCCCTCAATGACGGCACCCTCGACACCCTTCAGTACTACTCGGTGGGCGTCGGCAAGGACCTCACCCACGGTGGCGTCTCGGTGACCGGTGGCTTGCAGGACAACGGCCAGTCGATCCTGCGCGGCCGGGACAGGGTCATGGGCTCCGACTTCGGCGGCGACGGCGCCGACACGATCACCGATCCCGCCAACGGCTGCAATATCGCCGCGGAGTACGTCTACCTCGACATGTGGGTCACCCAGAACTGCGGGGTGAACGACGGTTCGTGGGCCACGGACCCGTCCAAGGCCACCGAGTACGAGGTCGCGCCGCCGGACAAGGACCTGGGCGGTGCGGGTGCCCGCTTCATCGCCCCGATCACCGCCGACGCCAAGGACAGCAACACCTGGGTGGCCGGTGGCCGGCATGTGTGGGTGCAGACCAAGGGCTTCGCGATCCGTTCCGCTGCGGAGTGGAAGAACGCGTACGACCTCGGTGACGGGCATGTGGCCACTGCCGTGGCGTCCTCGGGCGGCACGGTGTACGTCGGCTGGTGCGGACCCTGCAACAACCAGGGCTTCACCCGGGGCATCGCGGTCGGCCCCGCTGGGGGTACCTCCCGGACGGAGTCTGGGGGAGGCACCGGCTGGCACCAGCTGAGCCTCCCGGCCGACGGCACCCTCCCCAACCGCTACATCTCCGGCTTCGAGGTCGACCCGGCCAACGCCCAGCACGTCTACGTGGCGGTCAACGGCTTCTCCCGCAAGTGGACCGAAGGCCCCGGCGCCGGCGTCGGCCACCTCTTCGAGTCGAAGAACGGCGGCGCCGACTGGACGGACATCTCCGCGAACCTGCCCGACGTCCCCGCCAATACCGTCAAGCTGCTCCCGAACGGCGGCCTCGCCCTCGGCACCGACCTGGCCACCTTCTACCGACCCGCCGGTGCCACCAAGTGGCAGGTACTAGGACGCAACCTGCCCACCGCGGCCGTGCTGCAGCTGCGCCTCGGCCCGGACAGCAGGCTGTACGCCGCCACCCACGGGCGCGGCATATGGTCCTTCGACATACGGCGCCTCAAGGCCACCCGTAACGATTGACCGCGAGGGATCCCGGTCACACGGCGGCCGGTGCGCACCCCACCTGCGGGAGGCGCACCGGTCGTCCCGCGTCCGGCTCACCAAGGCCGCTCAGTCCAACCATCGCCCGCTACGGCCGCGTCGATCTTTTGTGCATTGACGAACTCGGCTCCATGGAAATCGACCGCCACGACGCCGACCTCCTCTTCCAGGTCCTGACCGAGCATGAGCTGAAGAGCCCGCCAAGACCGGCTGACCTCGCTCGGCGCACTCCGGGCGACTGGCCAGAGTTCCCCTCAGCCTGCCCGGCGTTGAGGGGAGGGGAGGGCCTCGTCCCGCCTGCGCTGTCCATCAGAGCAGTCACGTATCCGGGGTCTTCGTCCACCAGGAGGTGGCCGGCACCCGCAACTACATCGAGGTCCTGCCGAGAGTCCGCGCGGTCGTGGATGGGGAGGGGAGCGCGCCCGCCCGGACGGGGGGAGTGCGTCGCGCCCAGGGAGCGGCCCGCTCCAGTTGCCCGGCGAGGCGGAACAGCACGTCCTCGCGCCCGTAGCCGGCGGCGAACTGGAGGCCGATGGGCATGCCGGTGGCCGGATCGGCCGCCAGGGGCACCGACATGGCGGGGGTGCCGGCGACGTTGAAGGCGGCGGTGAACGGCGATCTGTGGAACATGTGCTCCAGCCAGCCCAGGCCGTCGGCCCCCTCCGCTCCGTGGTGGTAGGTGCCGAGGGCCACGGGAAGTTCGGGAAGGGTGGGTGTCAGCAGGACGTCGTGACGCGTGAAATATCGGCCGATCGAGCGGGCGACCCGGTTGCGCACCTCCAGGGCCCGTACGAAGTCCGCGCCGCTCACCCGGCGTCCCCACACGTAGCTCGCCAGCATCTCGAGCTCGACGGTCGTCTCGTCCACGGGGCGGCCGAACGCCTCGGCGAAGCCGTCGATCCAGGTCACCAGGTTCGCCGTCCACAGCCGGGCGTTGGCGAGGACGAATTCCTCCCAACTCACCCCGAGGTGCACACCGGTGGGTTCGACCCGGTGGCCGAGCGACTCCAGCAGGTGGGCCGCGGCCAGGGCGGCTTCCTGCACGGCCGGTTCCACGGCGCGTCCGTTCCAGGGGGTGGTGAGCAGTCCGACGCGCAGCCGCCCGGGGTCGCGGGTGCTCTCCTCGGCGTAGGGGCGCCGGGGAGGTGCCGCGAAGTAGGGGTCGCCGTTTTCGGGGCCCTGGATCAGGTCGAGGAGGGTGGCGCTGTCGCGCACGGTCCGGCTGAGGGCGCCGTGTACAGCCAGGCCGTTGAAGACCTCGTCGGCGTCCGGGCCCATGGAGACACGGCCGCGGGTGGGCTTGAGGCCGAACAGCCCCGTACTCGCTGCGGGGACGCGGATCGAGCCGGCCGCGTCGGTGGCGTGCGCGAGGGGCGTGATGCCGGCGGCGACTGCCGCGGCCGACCCGCCGCTGGAGCCCCCCGGCGTCCTGGTGAGGTCCCACGGATTCCGGGTCGCTCCGTGGAGGACCGGCTCCGTGGTGGTGCTGTAGGCGAATTCGGGGGACGCCGTACGGCCCAGCGTCACCAGGCCGGCCCTCCTGAACCGCCGCATGAGGAAGGAGTCGGCCGCCGCCACGTTGCCGGCGGCGAGTCGGCTGCCCAGTTCGACGTGCTTGCCCTTCATGGCCACGGCCAGATCCTTGATGAGGAACGGGACACCGGCGAGCGGGGTGCTGCCCGGGTCCGGGGCGTCCTCGGCGGGCCAGTTCTCCACGACGGCGTTGAGGTGGGGATTGACCGCGGATATCGCCTCCTGGGCGGCGGTGGCGAGCTCCGCGGCGGTGACGTCTCCTCGTGCCACGAGCCGGGCCAGCCCCACGGCGTCGTACTGGGTGTATTCGTGCAGCTTCACGATGCTCGGCCTCGCAGGGGTCCGATCGGTCCCGCATGATACCGATCGGTATCGTTCGGGGTTGATCGGTAACGTAGCATGGGCGGAGAGCAGCCGGCGGCGGTGACCGAAGTGAGGCGGAGATGGCGAGCAGCCCCCCAAGGCCCGGGCGGGACACGAGAGTTGCCCGGCTGCCCCCGCGCGAGCGCATCCTCGACGCAGCCGAGGAGCTCTTCCTGCGCGAGGGCATCAGGGCCGTCGGGGTCCAGGCCATCGCCGAGCGGGCGAAGACCACGAAGATGGCCCTGTACCGGCACTTCGACACCAAGGACGCCCTGATCGAGGAGTGGCTGCGCATCGTCGCGGCGGGCTACTCGTCCGCCTTCGACCGGACGGAGACCGAGCACCCCGGCGACGGCCGGGCGCAGGTCCTCGCCGTGACGCGCTTCTTCGCCGAGGGGCTGCCGGATGTCGCGGAGCGGGGCTGTCCCTTCGTCAACTCCGTCGCCGGCCTGCCCGACCGGGAGCACCCGGCTCGCCGGCTGATCGAGGACCACAAGGCCACCCAGCGTCGCCGGCTCACGGACATGTGCGCCAGGGCCGGTGTGCGGGATCCCGACGAGGCCGCCGCCGAGATCACCTTCCTCATGGAGGGCGCCCAGATCAGTGCCCAGAACGGGAGCGTCGACCGCGCGGGGGAGCGGCTGCTCGCCGCGGTCAAGGCCGTCCTGGAAAGGGGAGGAGCGGACGGGGAACGCTGAGCCGGTGCCTGGCGCTGATGGCCACGGTGTCGACGACGGCGCCCTTGCGCGATTCGAGGACCGTGCCGGTGACGGCCCTGCGGTGGTGGTGATGACCCGGCCCGAGTGCTGGGCGACATCGACGGACCCCGTGCCGCGGGAGCAGCAGCCGGGCGCGCCCCGACACGTGACCGCGCCTGGGCTCCGGCGAAGGCTCCCGCGCGCAATCCTTGAGGAGGCGTCCCATGGACGACGGTATGAGCCCCGAGCGTGTGCCATCGAAAAATGTGAAAGCCTTTCTCCCCGCGTCATGCGGACGGGCCGGAGCCCAGCGCGCGCCGCGGAGTCCCGTCACAGGTAGGTGATGTCCCAGTGGCTGCTCTCGCGGGCATAGATGTTGCCGGCAGAGGACCGGTACATCGGTGCACCGTCCCCGCGCTTGCCGAGGTAACGGAATTCGCGCTTGATGTACGTGGTGACACAGCCGGTCGGAGCGATGTCGACCTTGTAGCCGTTCCAGTGGCTGTACCGGCCGGAGGCGTGGCCGGTCTCGGTACCACCGGTGATGGTGACCGCGCAGTGACTGGCCCGCTTGAAGGTGATGATCCCGCTGACGGTGCCGGAGTTGATCCGGGAGAACGAGGTGCACCGCCGGTTGTTACGGTCCGAACAGTGGCCGCTGGAGCTCCAGCTGATACCCGCCGCCCGCAACCGGCCGGCGGCTTGGGCCTGCGTCAACTTCGTACCGCTGGCGGACGCGGCGTCCGCGGTGAGGAGCGGTGCGACCACCGCGATCGCGGTGACGGCAGCGACAGCGAGGCCGCTCCGGGCGGACAGACGTGTGGACATCATGGGCCTGCTTCCCTTCGTGACGAATGGTGTGGCCGATCTGGGGAAGAGCATCGCGATGCCGCCGGTGGACGCCCACCCCCGCCGCCGGGCCGGGGACCTTGTGGGACGGCCCAGGCCCTGACGTGCTGGGACGCAGGAACCGCTGAGGTCTGTCTGGGACGTCACGCATTGCCTGCGCAGGGCACGGCGACAGGGACTGCCACCGTGCCCTGGAGAGCCGGAGCGGCCGAGGAGTGGGGGAGCCAGCCCCCCGACCGCCCTACTGCGGCCGGAACGAGCGAATCTGGTAACTGCCCTGTAGGTTGCCACCCGCGCCGGACGGCGTGGACCCCACACGCGCGTGGTAATTGGTCTGCGTGTAGTACTGCACACGGTGCCTGGTGCTGTTCCACACGGAACGCACATTGATGCCACGCTGAATGAAGGAACAGTCGTCAGCGGTGTTCGCCTTGCTCGACTGCGACCACTGACACCGCGTTCCGCCGCCGTTCCAGTCGCTGTAGATGCAGAAGTATCCGGGGGTGCAGTTGTACGCCGCCCGGTGGGCGGGCTGTTCGGGAGCCGCGCTCGCGGTGGGCGTGATGCCGAGTGCGGCGACCAGCGCGGTCGCGGCAAGGGCGATGGAGGGAATTCGGCGCATGACAGAGACTCCGCTTCTTCCTTGAGGGGCGATTCCTTGGGAGTCGAACCCTTGAGGGGCGACTCCTTGAGGGTCGATTCCTTGCGGGGCAAAGAAACCGCGCCGCTACGACGTCCGCAACGGAAAGACAGGGGAGTGTGCACAGCGGAGCGCACCATTGCCGACGTTTCCGGGCGGCCGGTCTCGAAGCGCCCTCAGTATGGGCTGCCGGAAAGATCCCTCTCACGGCCATTTTGCGCCGTCCCCCGCCGCCTGGAGCGCGGCGGCGTAAGCACCGGGCGTACGCAGCGCGCTGCCTCCCGAACACGTCGTTGTGCAACGGGTGGCGTCGGAAGAACGGCCCGGCGGAGTAGGGAAGACGGACGCACGCGCCGGGCCCGCGGTCAGTCCTCCGCCCGCTGTTGATGTTCTGCGGGGGAGTGTCGGTTGAACGTCGTCGTCTGGGCGTCAGTGGTGCCAGGTGCTGTGACCTCGTCATTGACGCTGACGGCTGGTGCTCACTCGTTGCTGACATGAGTGACGAAGGGCCATGCCGTTTTCATGCCGACCACCAACCCCACTGAGCAACACCCGATGAGCTGCTCCCCGTGCCCCGGACAGCGTGCGTCTGTCAGTGCTCGGGTCCACGTCTTGGTCGGTGACGTCCGAGTCTCCGGGGGCGTGCTGCTGTGCCACGTCCAGAAGCCATCCCTCGTCGAGGGTGACGATCGGGGCCATCAGGCGGCGGCCTGCCCCTCCTCGCCAGCGCCGAACCGGTCAGCGAACGCTGCGCCGTGCTCAGAGGCGAAGGCGCGGGCGGCCTCGCTGAACTGGCTGTGAGCGACGTCTTCGGTCAGCCGCTGGGCGGCCTCCTGAGGCAGCTCGGCGTGACCGTTTGCGGCCAATCGCGCGAGCTGCTCATAGGTTGCGTCGTCGACCTCGATCAGGAATCGGCTCAACCGAGGGGGAATCCGGCAGGCGAATGCTGCCCTGTACCGCATCGTGCTGACTCGACTGCGCTGGGACCCGCATACCCAGGCGTATGACGAGACGGGTGACGGAAGGAAAGACCCGGCGTGAGATCATCCGCGTGATCGTCCCAAAGCTCGACCACATGGCACGATGACGACCATGTCAGGTCAGGTCTGGGTGTCACTCATATCGTTGGGCGGCGTTGTCCTCGGCGGCATGCTGTCCTACCTCGTGCAGCACAGGACTCAACTGTCAGCGGAACGCGCTGAACAGCAACGGCAGCGGAACACCCTGTCGGAGGCTCGGCGCGCGGAACGGCTGGCGCTGCTGGAGCGGTTCATCGAGGTGGCGGCCGAGGCCGAACGCTCCGCGTTCAGCCGGCCTCCCGAGTTCGATGACACCCACCCCTGGTACCTGAAGACCCAGAACGTCATGAACAGGCTATGGGTCGCCGAGCGGCTCATCCGCATCCAGTTCCCACTGCCGGTGCATGACGCGGCACGTGCGTACTTCCTCGACCTCAACCGGACGGTATGGGAAGGCTTGCCCGACGGCGAGAGCGTACGGGACTACCTGGAGGACAACCGGCTGGCGTTCCTCGACACGGCCCGAGCGGTCATGGGATAGCCCACCGCCGAGCCCTGAAGATCTTTACGGGACAGTCCTTAGGTGTAGGACTCGCGATGTCGCGAGCAATTCCGCGTGATCACGAGCACTGTCCGAGAACATCCGCGGTTCTGTTACTGACTCAACGACCGCCCTGGCTCGCGGGATCAGATCGCCGAGGCGGCAGAACGTCTGGCTTCATTGCTGCCCGGAGATCGACGCCTTCTTGCCCCTGGAGTCCTGGTCGCCTGAGGATCGGGTTCGAGCGGGCTCAGACGCAGTGAAGGCCCGATGGGTACCGGGCCTTCACGTGTGAGTAGCGGGGACAGGATGTGAACCTGCGACCTCTGGGTTATGAGCCCAGCGAGCTACCGAGCTGCTCCACCCCGCGTCGGTACGGTGAACTGTACGGCATCGATCTTCGCTGGGCCGAATCGGCTCTCGCCCGGAGGTGATGGCGCTTTTTGCATGTGGCTTTGCCCGCAGTTCCGTGAAGGTACAGGTCAGCGGCGGGAAGCGACGTCTTTCGCCTGGGTGTCTCATACCTTGGCGATCAATGTGGTCTATGGGCAGGGGTCGGTTGTCTGGTGATGAAACGACGGCTCAGCCGGTTCACGCCTCGAACTCGGTGAGATCGATAGTGTGGACGTGCAGCGGATAGCCGTACTTGGGGTGTACCGTCGCGCGCTCCGGCACCATGCCGAGCTTGCGGATGATGTTCTCGGAGGCGTTGTCACCCACCCGGTTGATGCTGATGACGCGGTCAAGGCCGCGGTCCTGGAGTGCAAACTCCAGTGTGGCTTGGGCGGCTTCGGACGCGTATCCCTGGCCCCAGAATTGTGAGCCGAGCCGCCAGCTGATCGTCACGGCGGGCAGTACCTCCGGCAGGAACTCGGGCACGGACAGACCCGTGAACCCGGCCAGTTCGCCCGAGGCCAGCAGCTCGACGGCGAAGAGGCCGAAGCCCTCCTCGTCCCACTCCTCCTCCCACCGCTCGATGTCCTCGGCCGTGTGGTCCAGGTCGCGCACCGCGCCTTCGTCGATCCAGCGCATGACCTGCGGGTCCGCATTGATGTCCGCCATAGGCGCGAGGTCGTCGTCATGCCAGCGGCGGAGGAGGAGGCGGGGAGTGCGGATCTCGGTCATGGTCCCTATCCTGCCGAAGGCAAGAGCCTCATGGGTAATCGGCACTCGCCCGTGCTGGCACCGCCGCTCTCCCGATTGCTCATGCTCGACCGGCACGGCCACTGCTCGCCCCACCTGGATTCTGGCGTTCTCGCAGGAACCAGGGCTCACGAAACGCGGCTCGGCGGCCTGTCGTTCCAGGCAGTGTCGTCGGGACCAGCGGTTGCGCAAGCGGACGGCCCCGAGAGCCGGTCTGTGAGCGGAGTGCACGTTCACGACCCCCTCCATCAGGCCTGGCACATCACACACCAGAGGGTGCGTCGTCCCCGCTTGACCCCGGAAGGGGCACGGGATGTGCGGCGATGAACTCGCAGCTGTACCTGCTCGTCGCCGCCCTCGTGGCCCGCCACCTGCACCGGCGGCACACCACCCCGCCCGTTCAGCGCCCCCAGCCGTAGCGGCCCGGACTCGATGCCCGGCGCGGGTGTGGAGTCCCAGTCGGTGGCGAGCTGGTCGAACTGTGCGGCGATGAACTGGGCGGTCTCGGCCGTCCAGGGCCGTCGGCCGGCAGCCAGGTCACGTGAATCAGGGCCCAGGTGATCTCCCAGGTCATCGACCCGGCAATCGACAGGGCATGCAGTACGGCGTGCATTTGTGAAGCCATCCTCCGTAAGGAGGGGCCTGGACCCACGGACACGCTCTCTTTGGGTGCGCGTCCGGCGGACCGGGGGCGGGGCGCCGCCGTGTCGGCGGCGCCCCGCCGGGGTTCACCCGACGCGCAGTGTCAGGGCCGCGGTGTGGAGCTTGCCGCCGGTCTGGAACTGCAGGAACAGCCGCCAGTTGCCGGAGGTGGGCAGCTCGGCATGGAAGGACAGGTCCGGGCCGCCGTTGTCGCCGGTCACCTTGGTGGCCGGGTGGAGGTGGGCGAACGCGGCGTCGCCTTCGTGGAAGGCGGTCAGGTGGGCGTAGGTGTCCAGGTAGGGCTCAAGGTCGGTGACGGGCTTGCCGTCCTTGGCGATCAGGACGGTCAGCGGGTGCGCCATGCCCGCCATGAGCTCGCCCTTGACGGTGACGGTGTACTCGTCGGTCTGTGTGCTGGTGGCGGGGGCGGGCAGCGGGGTCTTGGTGGCGTTTCCGGGCACGGTGACGGTGCGCGAGAGCACGAAGTCCTTGCCTTTGCCGGGCCCGGCATCGGGGGTGAAGGAGGCGAACAAGCGCCAGGAGCCCGGTGCGAGGGAGGACAGGTTCGCACTCCAGGTGCCGTCGGCGGCCATGGTGGGGTGGATGTGCTGGAATCCGGTCAGGTCGGAGCGGATGGCGTAGAAGTGCATCCGCTTGGTCTGGTCGAGGGCGAAGCCGGTGACCGGCCGGCCGTCCGGGCCCGTGACCGTGAACCGGTAGGCGGTCTGCTTGCCGGACGGCAGGGTCGCGTCCTTGGAGATGAGGCGGTAGCCGTCCCGGGTGTCGGACAGGCCGTTGCCGGAGGCCATGTGGTCCATGCCGGGCATGTCACCCCTCGCTTGCGACGCGCTGGGTGAGGCGGACGCGGAAGACCTGCCGCCGTGGTCCATGCCGGGCATGGAGGAGGAGTCGCTGGAGGAGGAGCCGCAGGCGGCCAGCGTCAGCGCGAGAGCGGCTGCGGCGCCGGTCGCTGCGAGGCCGCGGCGGCGCGCGATGAAACGGTACGAGGTGACCATCGAAGTGGGATCTTTCCGGGTGGGCGCACCACACCGGTGGTGCGCGGAAACGAGCAGGACACGGTGCCGGTTTCCGGCCTGGGGCCGGGTCCGGCGCGCACCTGTCACGTCTGCGCGATGCACACCCGAAGCAGGAGATCTCGTCCGCCATCCGGTGGCCCGCGCCGCCCTCTCCCGGCGGCCGCTGCCCGCAGTCGGGTCAGCGTCCGCAGGGCGAGTCCGGCGGCACCCGCCACGACGAGCAGGCTGGGCGCAGGCAGGGGGGTCCGCTCGTGGGCGGCAGTCGACACGCACAGCGCTCCGGGCATCCCGGAGACGTCGGCGGCCCGGACGGCGGGGCCGTGCCCGTGCCCGGTCGGCGCGTGGGCCGTGGGCAGTGCAGTGGTGTCGTGGCCACTGGTCATCGGCGAGGTCGCGGTCGTGGCGCCGTGGCAGCCCTCCGCGGCCGTGGCCGGGGCTCCGTGCATGAGGAAAAGCCCGAACAGCACCGCGCACACTGCCAGCAGCCGGGCGACGCCCCGCGTGCCTGCCTGTGCGCTGTCCACGGCCATGCCCCTTCCTTTTCGTTCAGTCGAGCCGTACGACCATACCCCGGCAGGGTATCGACTGCGCGAGCTGGGTTCCCGAGGTGTACCCCCATGAGGACGGCCTGCTCAACGACTGGCCGGCACCTGCCACTCCCCGCCGTGGAGGCCGGACGAGCACGCTACCTCCGGGGCGCCGGCCAGGCCCGGTCCCTTTCCAGGGATCCGGCCCCGCCACGGCGCTGTGGAACGGACCCGTCCGGTAGTCCGCTAAAGCCGCGGGCTGCGCGCCTCGATCCGGTAGTCGAAGGCGGCACCGCCGACGCCGACCTGGGTCACCCCGCCGTCGACGGTGAGGGTGGCCCCGTTGACGTAGGACGAGGCGGGCGACAGCAGCCAGTCGATCGCCTCGGCGACCTCCTCCGGATCACCCGGCCGCCCGGCGGGAGTCAGTCGGTTCGCCTCCTCGTACGCCGCCTCGGCACCGCCCGCCAGCCCCGCCTCCGCCGCGAACCGTGCCATCCGCTGGTCGGCCATCTCCGTACGCACCCAGCCCGGGCACACCGCGTTGGCCCGCAACCCCTGCGGCCCGTAGTCGACGGCGAGGGAGCGGCAGAGGTGGAGCAAACCCGCCTTGGACGTCGCATAGGCGGCGTTGCCGACGCTGTTGCGGAGCGCGGCGACCGAGGCGACCGCGACCACCGCGCCGCGGGCCGCCAGCAGATGCGGCAGTGCGGCACGCAGCAACAGGAACGGGCCGGTGAGGTTGGTCCGTATCAGCTCTTCCCAGTCCTCGACGTCGGTGTCGCCGACCGCGCCGCCCCGCCCGATTCCGGCGTTGAGCACCACACCGTCGAGTCTCCCGTAGGCCGTCACCGTCGTCTCGACGAGCTCGCGCACGGCCTCGGGGTCGGCGGCGTCGGAGGGGTGGGCCTGCGCTCCGGTCTCCTCGGCCACCCGGCGCAGCGGCTCGGGCCGCCGCCCGGAGATCACGACCTGGTGCCCGGCGGTGCGCAGCAGCCGGGCGGTGGCGGCCCCGATCCCCGTTCCCCCGCCCGTCACCAGGACAACACGCTGTTCCGACATGCTCGTTCGCCTCCGAAGGTGGTCAACTTCCGTACCCCGCACGGCGAGCATACGAAGCGCCGGCACCGCCGAGCCGACCGGGCGCAGCCGCCGTCGGCACCACGCGGTGGGTGCGGGTGAGGAACGACCGCGGCGACGGGCAGCGGCGATCACTGATGTGCGGGTGGGGGCCCCGAGACCTCAGCCCACGAGGACCGGTGCTTCCGGTGCCGGAAGGGTCCGGGTACGCAGTGCCCACCGGGTGAGCGGCCGGGTGGCGAGGCCGCAGAGTGCGAGGACGATGCCCAGTACCACCCAGCCGGGCCGGCCCCATTGGAGGCAGAGGGCGGTGAGCACGACCGGCGCCGCCGCACGTACCGCGCCGTCAGCCAGGTTGAAGGCTCCCTGGTACTGCCCTTGGGCGTGTTCCGGGGCCAGCGTGAAGCTGATCTCGAACGCCCCTGCCGCCAGGCCGAGTTCACCCGATGACAACAGGAGCACGCCGACGAGCAGCAGGGCAGCGGCGACGGGTGCGGAAGTCCCGGCGGCGAGGGCGAGCACGGTGCAGCCGGCGAGAGCCTGGAACAGGACGACCACTGCCGTATTCACCACCAGCAGTGCGGAGAGCCACCACCGCGGCGCCGCGGTGTGCGACACCAGCCAGAGCGGCAGGACCAGGGACACCACGTCGTACTGGAACGCGATGACCCCGCACAACAGCGACAGGGCGAGGTACGGCCTGTCCCGCATGGCCTCCATGCGTGGCGCGCCGGGCGGGCGTGGCACCGGCTCCACGGACGGGATCTTGAGCAGCAGGCCTGCCGCGGCGAGGAAGCTCAGTCCGTTCGCCAGGATGAGAAGGGTGTAGCCCGTCGTCGAGTCGAGTTGGAGCGCGAGGCCGGCCGCGGCGGCGCCGATGCCCATGCCGAGGTTGGTGACCGCTCGGAGATGGCTGCGGACGCGGGTGCGTTCTCCGGGCTCGCTGATCCGTGCGATGAGGGCGCCGCCGACCGCCTGGGCGCCGCGTTGGCCGATGGCGGCGACGGTGACCAGTGCGAGGAACACGGCGAAGGAGTGGGTCATCGGGAACAGGAACATCGCGGTCGCCTGGACAGCTTGGGTGGCGACGTACAGTCCCCGGGGGCCGACGCGATCGGCCACCGCTCCGAGGGGGAGTCCCGACAGGATGCCGGCGACCGTCGCGATGGCGAGGCCGCTGCCCACCGCCGACACACTCAGCCCGACGACGCGGGTGAAGAACAGCATGCTGCCGGCGAGATAGAGGCCGCTGCCGACGGTGGTGACGAAGCTGGCGATCGTAAGAAAGCGGACCGGGCCACGCACGGCATCGATGTTCATATACGCCTCTGCGGGGCGCTGTTGTTCTGCTGGTGGCACATGGCGCTTTCTTTCGGTTCGGTTTGGATGCCTGGTTGTTCCGGGACAGGTTCCCGGGCCTCACGGGGGTTCGCGCCGGCGCTTCTTGCGGCGGCGGCACCCGGCCGGGCTCTCGGCCGAGAGGCGACATCGGGCCAGGCGGTGGCCGGATGGTGAGAGGCAGCGGTGGAACCGCCGCAGAACTTGCCCTCGCGAGCTGCTAACGGCGGGCCAGTTGCTCGCGCAGGGCCGCCAGACACTCGTCCCGATAGGCCTCCAGCCCCGGTGCCGCCGCCTGTTTCCTGCGGTTGAACTCACCGGTGTTCACCCAGGTAACGATCAGATCCGCCAGGGACGGAATGCCGTCGTAACGGGCCGTCATCCCGTCGATATGGCTGCTCAACGGATAGAAGGCGGGCAGGAGCGAGGGAAGGCCGAACCGGACCATGTCATTGACGTTGCCCGTGACACAGGTCCGGCCGCGTATCTCGACGATGCCGTTGCGTGTGAGGTGTTCGGAGACCGGAAGAATGAGGAAGTCGGCCTCCGACAGCGTCCGGTCGAACTCCTCGTGGGCGACGTAACCGGGGTGATCCCGCAGATCGACCGAGGGAGCGACCGCCTTCCGTGCCGCTTCGACGGCAGCCTTGGTCTCCTCCGTGGAGTGCTCCCCCAGAAAGTCGACGCGCAGTCGCTTCGTCAGCCGGGGGGCGGCGAGTTCCAGTGCGGACAGCACCTCGGCGTGGTCCCTGCCGGAATACAGCCTTCCCGGAACGCAGCACCGCACCTCGTCCCGTACGAACTCCCTGGGCGGATGCTGCGGATAGGCGATGTTGATTGCGCGGCCCCGCAGCGGGTCGCCGGCCTTCCTGAGTCGGATGTCCGGGAGAAGGACACCCGCCGCGCCGTCGAGAACGAGCTTCGCGATGGCCGCGCTCGGCCGCTTGTCGTCCGACGAGGTGAACGTGTTGAGGTTGTGCACCAGGCAGTGCCAGGTGGGCGTCATCGTGCGCGCATGGCACAGCAGGTCGCACAGGGCGTCGATCGGGGTGATGACGATCAGGTGATCCTGTGCACCGATCGAGGACTTGCACTGCTCCAGGAATTCCGCGTAGGGCAGATCCGGGGGACACACCTGCCACTCGACTGCGGAGGATGCGGCGGCCTCCGGGGCCTCGGCGCAGAAGGGGTTGGTGTAGACGGTCGGGTTCGCCCCGAGAGCAATGACTTGCCGTATGAGACTGTCGAGGACCTCGCTGTGTGCGCTGAGCTCGATCAGGCCGATCTTCATCGAGGTGTCTCCGTCAGTGGTGAGCGCCCTGCGGGGTCAGTGGCTGCGAAAGGAACCGACGCCGTGGTGCAGCCCGGGGAACATGGACCGCCTGCCCGTCATGCCGCAGGGCCGGGCCGGATTCTGGCAGTGCTCACGCCGACGGAGGAAGCTCTTCCAGCAGGAGTCCTTGCTCGACCAGCAGCCGTAGCAGGGGGACGATGTCTTCGGCCGGGTCGAATCCGGGGGCCCATTCGAGGGCTTCCGCGAGGGTGAACGACTCGCGGCGCAGGAGATTGTCGATGAGCTCCGGGGGAGCGCCGTCGAGGGTGATTTTTCTTGTGCCGAACTGGAGACGGTGCTGTTCGGACTCGGCATCGTAATCAACCTTGACGGGGTTGAACCGTGCTTGCCGCAGACGTGTGCCGGCCTTCGTGGACAGGGGATGGAACCCGGACTGACTGGGGAGACCGACCTCCCGGTGGCGGCTGTCCTGGGTGGTCAGATGATTGGCGAGGTACGCCTTCACCAACTGCTCGTCGCCGGACAGCACGGCGAGCCTGCCCATCAGACCGCGTACATGGTCGGCGAGTTGGGCTGTGTCACCTCCGACGACGGGCGGCAGATTGCGCCGCCACTCCTCCTCGTCCATCAGCTCGTCCGCGAGCCACTTCAGCCAGTAGACGCCGGTGCGGCAAGTCACGCCCAGTGTCAGGTGCAAAGAGGGTTCGTCACCGGCCACTGCGTAGTGCCAGTGGCCCCGTGGAATGTAGAGCACGTCCCCCGGGCGGAGTTCGGTCTCGATGTACGGGGGGCCCTTGGGTTCGCCTGTGTCGACGGAGACGTTGTTGTATTTGTCGAGCGGGTACTTGTACGTCTCCTCGGAGACGACCCATCGCTTCGTCCCCTCGATCTGCAGGATGAAGACCTCATGGTCGTCGTGGTGCTGGTCGAACCCCTGCTGCTCGGGCCAGGAGCAGTACATGTTGACCTGGCTCCGGTGGCCGATCGCACGCTCGATCGCCGTCGCCAGCTCGGCGATGGCGGGTATCCGCCGCTGCAACTGATTGATGATCAGGGTGTAGCCGTCCTGGCAGTGCTTGATCCACTCATCGGCCGTCTCGGGCCGGCCGGAGATCTTTTTGCCTATCGCCGCCAGGCGGATTTCTTCGCCGAACCGGAGGCGATGGAAATTGAGCAGGTGGTTGAGCTGATTCCAGGAGAAGAGTGAACGGAAACGGTCCCGGTCCTGCCCGCGTAAGACGACGCCTCGGGTTGTCCATTTTTCGCGAAGAAATTGATCGAGGGGCATCGGGTCAAGCAGGGATTCGAGATCGAACACGCCATTCCTCACGGTTTAAGGGGAGGGCCCGGTGACTCCAGGAGTCACCGGGCGGGTCAGGACAGTGGCTTGAACCCTGCCCTTACACGTCCTTCTGGTCGACCTCGAGGTTCGGCACGCTCTTGACCTGGGCCGTCTTCACTGTCTCCACGGAGACTCCGATCCGCTTCGGCCGAGGGGCCGCGTGCGTCTCGCTCTTGGGTGCTACGGAAACCTTGGTCATCGATGTCTCCTCGAGTAGGGAACTTCCTCTCCATTTCTACTGCTTGTTGTCCATAACTGCGGGAAACGTGTGAAGGATCACGGGCGACAAATCGAGCCATAGCCTTCGGGCGCTTGCGGAATCATTGGCAACTGTGCGCCCTGAGGAGTGGGTTACGGATCGTTTCCGAATGCGGTGCCGACAGTGGCCTCAAGTGGATGGCGAGGAATGCGAGTTCGAGGGGTCCTTGGTGGTGGGTCGGCGTGTATCCCCACCCTGGTCAGGGCCGCCAGGATCAACACTCGATGCTGCCGGCCGCGAGCCCGCCGCGCGCCGTCTCATCGTCCTGGACGTGCGGGAGAGACCCCGCGGAGCCGACGGGCGTCACCCAATGTCGTGCGGGTTGTCTCCACGGAGATTGGCGGATACCAATGTCAACAACCGGAACCCGTAGGTGCTGTTACGTGCCAAGCGTCGTGAGGCTGCCGGCAAGCCGCGACCGGGCGTTCGGCGCGCTCAGCCCGCCGGATCTGCTGTAGGAGCCGCCGGCAGGGTGATGATGATGCGGGCGCCGCCGCAGTCCGCTTCGTCGGCGGTGATGGTTCCGGCGTGCCGGAGGACGGCATCTCGCACGATGACAAGTCCCAGGCCGGCGCCCCCGGCATCGCGGTTGCGGGCGTCGTCCAGCCGCACGAACCGTTCGAAGTTCCGCTCCCGGTCCGCCTGCGGCACGCCCGGCCCGTCGTCGCAGATTTCCAGCATGACGGTGTCTCCCGGGCCGCTTCGGAGGACGATCCGCACCGTGGTGGTGGCGTGCCGTTGGGCGTTGTCCACCAGGTTCCCGAGGACGCGGGAGAGCTGGGTGCGGCTGCCGGTCGCCGCGACCAGCTCGTGGGTCAGGTCGGTCGGCTTCCGGCTCACCGTCCCCCGCGACAGCGAATCCGTCTGAACGGCAGAGCACAGGGGGCCGCTGCCCTGCCAACCTGGATCAAGCTTCCTGCGGCTCCGGGCAGCAGACGTCACAGGTCTTCGGAGACCTGACATCTGTGCGACTGACGGAGGCTCATGACAGTGGGTTCTGGGCCTTCTGCCGGAGTCGTTCGAAGGGTGTCTGGCCGGTGGACGGCCGGCTCCCCCCCACCGGACATCAGCAGGCAGGAGCTGATGCCGACGATCGCCGGCGACACAGGGTTCATGCCGGGGTGACCTCTTCCGTCCGGGCGCGGGCCGTATCGACGCGGTCGAGCTGTCGCAGCGCGAGCAGCCCGCCGATGCCTGGAACGACGGCCAGGACCTTGGCGGCAGCCGGGGCCTGTTTGAGGCGCCAGGTCGCGATCACGACGAACAGGTAGGCGCAGCCGTGGGTGGGGCCCATCAAGGACGAGATGGGCTTGAGGTGGACGGTGAACACGTTGGCCAGCATCACGATCAGCGAGACCAGCTCGGCGTGAGCTGCGATGCGCAGATGGCGCGGAGACCGCAGGTGCACGGTCACACTCCCGTCGTGGAGCCGGGACGGATGATCATCAGCACGGTGACTGTGGCCCAGAGCAGGTTGAAGATGCCGGTGAGCATGGCGAGACGACCCGGTGTCGACGGGGTTGGCGCTGGCGAAGGCGAGGCGGAACTCGTCGTCCCGGCCAGAGCACGGTCCTGTGCCGGCAGGATCAGCAGGGCCAGTACGCCGGCGGCCGCCGCGGTCAGCAGGATCGAGATGATCAGCCAGGCGTCGCCGAGGACACCGAGACTGCTGGCCGTGGCGAAGCCGAAGAGGGGAACCGCGATGCCAAGGCCCGCGTAGACCCGGCAGATGCGGTGCAGCGTCCGAAGGGTCGTCCGGGCGTCGCCGTCGCCGCAGTCGCCGAGGGCACGGCGCAGCGTCGCGGGGAACATGCTCGCGGCGACGGTGACCGGGCCGACGGCGACGATGGCGGCCAGGACGTGCAGCGACAGGAGGAGCTTGGTCACGCCTGGCGCTCCGGGGCGGTCCGGCGCTCGCCGGTGACCTTCGAGGACGGAAGGCGGCCGGCTTTGGAGGTGCCCTGGAGCGTGTCGCCGTCGACCGTCACGTCGAACGCCAGGTTCAGCCGCATGGGCTTGGTGACGGCCTGCTTCCAGGTGAGCCGGTCGCCGTCGAGGGCGACGTCGTTCAGCGGTACTTCCTCGCCGGCTCCGTGGGCGACGCCGGTCAGGACGCCGTCCTGCTCACGGAGTTCGACCATGGCCTTCATCGTGCCGATGGGGATGGAGAGGGACAGGTTCCAGGTGCCTTCGAGGGACATGCTGATGTTCTTCCTGACTGGGAAAGGGGAGGATGAGCGACTGGCCCGCGAAGGGCGCGGACCGAGTGTTCAGAGGCTGGCGGGCGTCGGCCCCTGGGCGCGCCAGACGGTGCCGCGCCGCTCGTGGGAGAAGAGCTCTTCAACGGCGTGCGCGACGCGTGGGCCCACCTCGCGCTCCAGCAGGTACAGGCCCAGATCGAGCCCGGAGGTGACACCGGCGCAGGTGATCAGGTCGCCGTCGTCCACGACGCGGGCGCGGACCGGGTGGGCGCCGGTGGCGTCCAGCATGTCGAGCCCCATGTGGTGGGTGGTGGCGTGGCGTCCCTCCAGCAGACCGGCCATGGCCAGGACGAGCGAGCCGCCGCAGACGGTGGCGACCGTGATGTCCGGGTCGTCCATTGCCTGCTTGAGGAGTGCGGGCAGCTCGGTGGTCAGCGTGCGGCCCAGCAGCACCGGTATGAACTCCTGCTGCTCCCACTCGCCGGCGCCCACCTCTTCCTCCGGAACCTCGCCGGGTTCGCCGACCCGGCCGGCGGCGCCCGGCACCAGGAGCAGGTCCGCACGCTCCAGGTCGACGGCACTGGTGGCGCGCAGTGTCAGCCCTCCGGCGCCGCTGATCACCTCGCGAGGGCCTTCCGCGGAGACCATCTCGACGGTCACCGCTCCGTCCGACGCCGAGCCACCGGCGTGCAGGACCTCAAAGGGGGCGATGGCATCGAGCGGGTCGAAACCGTTGAACAGGACAACCTGGATGTGCATGGGTGTTCCTTCGGGTGTCGATTTCTCTCGGACGTTCTGAGTCAATCGGCTGCCGCCGTGATCGCCCAGTGGCACGAGTGACAGGTTTCAACGGGATAGCGCCAAGGGCTTCCGGAGTGCTCAGAGCTGCGGTGACATGGAGCTGCCCGGATATCGGTCCGGAACCGTCAGGCAGATGAGGAGGTAGGTTCCGGCCATGCACACCGTTGCCGTTCTCGCGCTGGATCAGGTGATCCCGTTCGATCTGTCCGCCCCGATCGAGGTCTTCTCCCGCACCCGTCTTCCTGACGGGCGGCCCGGCTACCAGGTCCGGGTGTGCGCCGAGCGCGACGAGATCGACGCCGGAGCCTTCACCCTGCGCGCCCCCTGGGGTCTGGAGGGCCTGCAGGACGCGGACACGATCATCGTGCCGGGCGTCAACGACCCCACAGCCCCACTCTCCTCCCTCGTGCGCGACGCGCTGTGGTCGGCCGCTGCCGACGGCACGCGGATCGCCTCCATCTGCGTAGGTACTTTCCCGCTGGCCGCCACCGGGCTCCTTGACGGGCTGCGCGTCACGACCCACTGGCAAGCGGCCGGGCTTCTGGCCGACACCCACCCGGACCTCGACGTCGACCCGAACGTCCTCTACGTCGACAACGGCCAGTTCCTCACGTCGGCCGGCGCGGCCGCGGGAATGGACCTGTGCCTGCACATGATCCGCCGTGACTACGGCTCGGCTGTCGCCGCCGACGCCGCCCGGCTGTCGGTGATGCCTCTCGAACGGGAGGGCGGCCAGGCGCAGTTCATCGTCTGCGACCACGCGCCCACACCGCAGGGCTCCGAGCTGGAGGCGTTGCTCACGTGGCTGCGGGAAAATCTGGCCCGCGACCTCGTCCTCGCCGACATCGCTGAGCAGGCCGGGACGAGCACCCGGACCCTGATCCGGCGGTTCCGCGAACAGACCGGCACAACCCCGCTCCAGTGGCTCCACCGAGCCCGCATCCGCCAGGCACAGCACCTGCTCGAAACCACGGAGCACTCCGTGGAACGCATCGGCAGCCAGGTGGGCTTCGGTTCCCCCACCACCTTCCGCGACCGCTTCAAACGCACGACCGGCGTCAGCCCGCAGACGTACCGACGTACGTTCACCTGAGCTCGCCGCCACCCTTCCCGGACGCCTGCCCGGCCGCCAAGCACGAATGTGGCCTCGACCAGTACGAAGTCCGCCGCTCTCCAGGCTGGTACCGACACCTCACCCTGGCCATGCTCGCCCACGCTTTCCTGGCCTCCGTCGCAGCCCAGACAACCGAAAGGGGGCCCGCAGAAACGACACCACCAGCACCATCCGCTTCACCGTGGCAGAAATCCGCAGCCTCCTGGATGCTCTGCTGCCCCGCCCCACTCCCCGCCTCGGATCGGTCACCCACGCACCGAACTGGTCCCGCTGGCGCAGACAGCACCAGGCCATCGCCCGCCGCTGCCACTACCAAACAAGAACCAGCTCAGGCAACGATTTCTGACTGGACTACTAGCCCTCTCCATCCGGGAGTTGATTGCGCAACCGCGAGTGGTGACGGCTGTAGAGGAGATACACCGCGAGGGCCGCGGCGAGCCAGCAAGCGAACATGATGTACGTCGACACCGGCAGCCCGCAGAGGAGATAGCCGCAGAACGCCACCGACAGCAGCGGTACCACCGGGAAGCCGGGCACCTTGAAGCCGCGGTCGAGACCGGGAGCCCGGCGGCGCAGGATGATCACGCCGACCGAAACGACGGTGAAGGCGGCCAGGGTGCCAAGGCTGGTCAGGTCGGTCAGCACGTCCAGGGGGAACACCGCGGCCAGCAGAGCGACGAACCCGCCGACGATGAGGGTCCCGAGCACCGGGGTGCCGGTGCGGCGGTCGATGCGGTGGAAGGCTGCGGGGAGCATGCCGTCCCGGCCCATGGAGTACAGGATGCGCGTCTGCCCGTAGAGCACCACCAGCGTGACGCTGACGATGGAGAGCACCGCGCCCGCCGAGAGCACCACACCCGGCCAGCCCGCCCCGGTGACCTTCGCCAGGATCGTCGACAGGCCCGCCTCCTGGCCGGCGAACGTGGTCCACGGCTGGGCGCCGACGCCGACGAGGGCCACCAGAACGTAGACGGAGGTGACCACCAGCAGCGCACCGATGATGGCCCGCGGCAGCGTCCGGCGCGGGTTGCGGACCTCCTCGCCGGCCGTGGAGACCGCGTCGAGGCCGATGAAGGAGAAGAAGATCGTGGAGGTGGCGGCGCCGATGCCGGCCATTCCCATGGGCGCGAAGGGGTGCAGATTCGCACTGTGGAATCCGGTGGCGCCCAGCACGACGAACAGCCCCAGCACCGCCAGCTTGAGCAGCACCATCACGGTGTTGACCAGCGCCGATTCCTTGGCGCCGCGCACCAGCAGGAGGCAGCACAGCACCACCAGGACGACGCCCGGCAGATTGAGGTAGCCGCCGGCGCCGGGCGGTGCGGAGATGGCTGCCGGCATCTGGAAGCCGAACAGGCGCTGGGTCAGATCGTTGAGGTACTGGCCCCAGCTCACCACGATGGCCGCGCCGGAGACCGCGTATTCCAGCAGCAGACACCAGCCGACCGCACAGGCCGCGAACTCACCGAGCGTGGCGTATGCGTAGGAGTACGAGGAACCGGAGACCGGTACGGCGGAGGCGAGTTCGGCGTAGCAGAGGGCGGTGAGCGCGGCCGCGACGGCGCCGATGACGAAGGAGATCGTGACGGCCGGGCCGGCCTCCGGGACCGCGGCGTTCAGGGCGAAGAAGATGCCGGTGCCGATGGTCGCGCCGATGCCGATCATGGTGAGCTGGAACGTGCCCACGGTGCGGCGCAGCCCGCCGCCGGCCGGTGTTTCGGCGTCCGCGAGGAAGGCCGCCACCGGCTTACGGCGAAGGAGTTGTTGGCGGAGTGGCGTTCTCGTGGGGTGGGGCGTTCGCGTTGCGGGTCTCAAGTCGGCCTCGTTCCAAGGGATGGGTAGCGGGCGTTTTCAGGGGAGGTCGCGGCGCATCAGGTCGGCGTAGGTCTCGCGGCGGACGACGGGGCGGGAGCGTCCGTCGCGGCAGAACACGACGGGTGGGCGGCGGGCCGCGTTGTAGTTGTTGGCCAGGGAGTAGGTGTAGGCGCCGGTGGCGGGGACGGCGATCAGATCGCCCGGACGCGGGTCGTTCAGGGGGACGCCCGCGCTGAGCACATCGCCGGATTCGCAGTGCCGGCCGACGACCCGGCACATCTCGCCGTCCGGGCCGGCCATCCTGGTGGCGACCGTCGCCTCGAACCGCTGCCCGTACAGGGAGACTTCGAGGTTGTCTCCCATCCCGCCGTCCACGGCGACGAAGGTCTCGCCACCGGCGCGCTTGACCGTCACCACGCGGTAGAGGGAGACACCCGCCTCGGCGACCATGGACCGGCCCGGCTCGATGATCACGCGTGCCCCGGAGGGCAGCAGCTGATCGGCCGCCGACATCAGCACGCCGAGGTACTCCTCCACACTCGGCGGCCGGTCGTCGTACGTATAGCGGGCGCCGAGCCCGCCGCCGAGGTCGTACACCGGGAACTCCCCGAGTTCCGCCACCGCCTCCACGGCCCGGACGAACGGCTCCGTGTCGAGGATCTGCGAGCCGATGTGCACATGGAGCCCGTCGAGCCGCAACCGGGAGCTGCCGCGCAGCCGGGCGACGGCCTCGCGTGCCTGCGGCAGGAGCAGGCCGAACTTCGAGCCGCGTTGGCCGGTGGAGACCGCCTCGTGGGTGTCGGGCCGGACATCGGGGGTGACCCGGACCAGGACGGCCTGCTCACGGCCACGGACATCGGCCAGAATGCGCTCCAGCCGCTCGATGTCATCGAAATTGTCGATGACGACGAGCCCGGCGCCCGCCTCGACGGCCGCGCGCAGATAGCCGTCGGTCTTGGCGTTCCCATGCACGATCAGCTTGGCCGGGTCGGTGCCGGCGGCGAGGGCGAGGGCCAGCTCGCCACCGCTGGCGACGTCGATGCCAAGACCCTCTTCGGCGAGCAGCCGGTAGACCGCCGTGCAGGGGAAAGCCTTGGAGGCGAAGGCCACCGCCGAGTTCGTACGGCGAGCGGCGAGCCCGTCGGCGTAACGCCGGGCCCGGTCCCGAAGCGCGACCTCGTCGACGAGCAAGGCGGGCGTGCCGTAGCTCTCCGCCAGCTCGGCCACATGGCAGCCGCCGATGCGCAGCGCTCCGTCGGGCGCGAGCGCGGTGCCGGGCGGGAAAAGCTCAAGGGGGCGGGGGGAAGAGGGGTGGGCGGGTGTCGCGGTGGTGGCGGTGGCGGCGGTGGTGGTGGTCCCGGGGACCATGGCGCTTCTCCTCAGGGTTGACTTCATGAAGGCCGGCTGCACGGGGCGTACGGGACGTACGAGGTAGGTGGGAGGGGGCGTACGGGATCGGTTCGCACCATCGTGAGGTGCAGATCACTCCCCGTCGTTGGCGAAATCGCCTAGGGTCCGGACATGGAAATGACGGATTCGCCAAACCCGCCGGGCGCGCTGCCGCCGCCGGCCGGGTCCGGGCTCGGCGGCACCAGCGAGGAGTTGTTCGCCCTGGCCAACGCCGTCGCGGCGGTCATCGGCGGTTCGGTGGCGATCGAGGACCTCGATCACCGGGTGCTGGCCTATTCGTCGATTCCGGGCCAGCGGATCGACGAGCTGCGCCGCCGCGGCATCCTGGAACGGCGGGTCCCCGAGGATCCCGAGCAGCTGCGCCAGTACCGTGAGGTGCTCGGCGCACAGGACGTCGTACGGCTACCGGTCCTCGCGCCCGACGAGCTGCCGCGCGCCGCGGCCGCCATCCGGGCCGGGGACCTTCCGCTGGGCACGATGTGGGCGATCGAGGGCGAATCCCGGCTGGACGCGTCGGGCACCCGGGCACTGCTGGACGGCGCCCGGCTCGCGGCACTGCACATGCTCCGCCGCCGCAGCTCGGCCGAGCTCGAACTGCGGGCCCGCGAGGACACCCTGCGGGCCGCGCTGCGCGGCGACGGGCCCGCCGAGGAGATCCGCTTCCAACTGGGCCTGCCCGAACAGCCGCAGCCGGCGCTCCTCGGCTTCGCCCCGAGCGCGTACGAGCCCGACCGCACGGGCCCGGCCGTCGTCCGGCTGGGCGCCGCAGCGGCCCGGCACTGGGCAGCAGTGCACAACGAGGCGGCGGTGGCCACCGTCGGCCGCACCGTCTACGTTCTGCTGCCGCAGGCCGGCCCGGCCGAGGCCCGCCGTCTCGCCGAGCAAGCCGTGGCCGCCCTCAGCCGCAGCCTGGACACCCCGCTACGCGCCGCCGTCAGCCGCCCCGCCGACGACCTGGCCGAACTTCCCTCGCTACGTGCCGAGGTGGACGACATCCTCCGGGTAACCACCACCTCCCCGGACACACCGGCCGTCGCCGCCCTCACCGATGTGCACGCCCAGGTGCTGCTGCTCCACTGTGCCGACGAACTGACGCGCCGCCCCCGCCTGCGCCACCCCGGCGTCGATGCGATGCGCGAACACGACCGCACCCGTCACACCGATTACGCCGCGTCGGTCCTGGCCTGGCTGGACGCGGCCGGCAACATCGCCGAGGCCGCCCATCGGCTCACCGTCCACCCCAACACCCTCAAATACCGCCTCCGCCGCACCCAAGACCTCTTCGGGCTCGACCTCGGCAACCCGGACGTCCGGCTCTCTTGCTGGCTCCAGCTGCGGCTGACCCTAGGGCCCGGAACGCGGGCCAGTACTGCTCGCGGCTGCGTTCGTCCAGCTCACGAATGAGAGCGACATTGCTCGGCCGCACCCCCGCGCTCCTGGAGCGCGCCAACTCCCGCCTGCGCAGCACCCAGACCGCCGCGTCCGGCTTCGCCGGGCCACCCGCAGGCAGGGCCCTGCTCGCGCTCGGACGGGCGGTCCCGCTGCTCACCGACGCGGTCTCCTTCGCCCTCTCCACAGGGGTTCCGCGAGGTCGTTGGGCCAGCGCACGCCAGGCTCAGCTCGGCGTTCCTCACCTCGGTCGAGGAGCGTCGGGCGCCTGGCCTCCTGGCCTCCACGGGCGGCAGCGAGTGGCGCAGCGGGCCGGGTGCGCCGTCGTCAATCCTCGTCGTCCTGGACAGCCTCCGGGTCCGGAAGGGGTGCGGGCCCTGACCGGGTCCGCTGGACTTGATGGTGAACAGATGGACGGCGGCGTCGCGGTCGCCGAGGGCCTTGTGAAGTTCACAGGGTGCTCCTGGGAAACGGCGCCGCGGTGCCCCTCGCCGACTTCCTGCGCCGGGTCTTCGCCTGCCAGATCGGTCCTCACGACCCGCAGGTGCGACTGCGCTACCCGCAACGTCAGCTCGCCCAGGTCTGGACAGCGCCGCAATACATCGCGGCCGAGGAGCCTCAACGGCGGCAAGGGCTGACCAGCCTGGATCAGGCCTAAACTGGGAGGCATCGGCGCCGTATCCTCTGGATCAGTGCGGTCCGGTCGTCGCGGGAGGACGGTCAGTTGGGGAAACATGCGGACCAGTTCCGAGACGAATTACGTGCGTTGTACGAGAAGGCGGGAAAGCCGTCCCTGAGGCAGTTGTCCAGGCAAAGCGAGAATCATCTGGCGGCATCGACGATCAGCGGCTGGCTCAACGGTCGCGCCCTGCCAAGCGAAGCGCTGACGCGCGAGTTCCTCGGACTGGTCCACCAGCTGCAAGAGCGGGCAGAAAGAACCACGGGAAACACCCGAACACGAGACCAGCGCTGGTGGCTGGAACTTCTCGACGCGGCTCGTCAAGAGCGCGGTGTTCGCGCCGATTCCAGGGTGTCATTCGAATGGGCTGAGGCGGTCAAGAGCCCTGCCACGTTCGAGACACTGGTGTCTCTGCTCATTCTGCGGACTCGTCCTCATGCCCAGGTGGTCCAGCACAATGGCAAAGACCGCGGATACGATGTATTTGAGCACTCGGACGACGACGGCTTCGTTCAGTACGAGTTGAAAGCCTTCACCGGCCGCATGACGTCGGATCGCAGAGCGCAGGTTCGTCGTTCGCTGCAGAGCCTCGAACCTCGGCCGGATCACTGGGATCTCGTGGTGCCGATCGACGCGACGCCCTCTGAGGATGCATGGTTCGCAGGCCTTCGCGATGAATTTCCGTTCGTCCGGCAGTGGAACGGCCTGAGTTGGTTGAATCGTCTGCTCGGTGACCAACCTGACCTGGCCGCCTACCTGGCTGGGGGTTCACCAGACCTCCTGCGTAGGCGTCTACGCGAAGCAATGGCCAGCCGCCGCTCGCTGCCAGGAAAGACCGTGCCGGACCCTCCGCGCGGGCATGGTTCCGTCCGTTGCCGAGGTTTCGGCGATCGTCCCGCCGACGAGGACCTGCTGAACCGGGACGCATTGGTCGCTGCTATCGCCGACCTGCTGGTGACGGGCGAAGACAATGTGAGAACCATGGTTGAGGACGGCGGCGCTTTCGTGGACACCACGGGCCCGACCGTCGTGGCTTTGGAAGGTCCATGGGGATCGGGCAAAACGAGCATGATGCGGCTGATCGAAAGGGAAGTCCTTCGCAGGCAGCCGGCACGCTGCGACAAGACCGGCCCGCACCGGCGTTGGTGGAGGCGTTCGCCCCAGCATCTTTCGGTCACGGCTGCGCTTCTGCAGCTGATCCGGACCACCCCAGAGGCACCCACGAACAGAGAAGTGTCTCGCACGAAAAATGCAGCACGGGCGGGGCAGCCTTCGACGTCTATAACGGCCCACTTCAACCCCTGGGCACATCAGACGAATGATCAGATATGGGCAGGCCTGACTCGGACGATTGTCGAGGCTGCGCAGCCTGCGCTGGGACCTCACGGGCGGAGCCGGGAGAGGTACTGGCTGCGTAGGAACTCGGTCCGCCTGGACCGTCATCAACTGCGTCGCACGATGCTGCGGCGGCTGTGCTCCCCAGTGCTGCGAGTAGCAGTCTTCGCACTGCTTGCTCCCCTGGTCGCACAGCTCGCCAAGGGAGGTCAGAACTACGACATCGCCGGGCATCAGATCAGTGCAGTTTTGCTGGCAGGAGCGCTGCCGACACTCTTGGCCGTCGTGGGGGTCATTCATACGGTGTTGCGCCTCGCGGGTGGGCGGGCGCGGTCCTACCTGCCGGGCGAGCTCCTGGACGGCCCGGTGATGAGCGGTGTCCTTGCCCCTGGGGGAAGGGGAGGCGTTCATGACGCCTTGCGAGACCCGTACTACAACGCCCGGTCCGGATACCTCTATCTCGTCCAGCACGACATCCGGGAGCTGCTCGCGACCTTGAAGGAAGGCGGCCACGAGCTGATCGTCTTCATCGACGACCTGGACCGTTGTTCACCCCGGGTGACCGCCGACGTCTTCGAAGCAGTCAACCTGTTTCTGTCGGGCGCGCTGTACGTCCCTACGCGGCAGAGCGCCCAGGACCAAGCCCGATGCCGGTTTGTTCTTGGGCTCGACCCTGGAGTCGTCGCCGCGCATCTGGACCGAGCCTATGCAGATCTCGTGACTGCGAACCTGGCCGACTCGCATCAGGACCCCTCCGTGGGCTGGACCTTCCTGCGCAAGCTCGTCCAGCTGCCGGTGGCTCTGCCGCCGACGTCGCAGGGCAGCGTCGAAACCGCTCTGGCCGGGCTACTGGGCGAGGTTGCCCCGTTGGCTCCGCCGGCCGTCGTCGCTCTGGACGAGGTGGGCGACCAACAGTCCGTCGTGGTTCCTGCTCAGGCCCCATCCTCGACCACGTCGTACGGCCGTACATCGGAGACCGAGGCACTCGTACGTGCCCTGGAGACGGACCACTCGGTCCGCGACCAGCTCGGCAAACGCCTGCGCGCACAGAACGATCTCTCGCTCCGTGAAGTGAAACGGCTTTTGACGTTGTGGCAGTTCTACCTTCGGGTGCTGGGCCACAAGGAGCACGGGCTGGAAAGACTGTCGGTGCACGAGGCGGTCCATCTGGTGGTTCTCTCCGAGATCGCGGCCCGCTGGCCGGCGCTCCAGGCATCCCTGCGCCGACGCTTCGATGGGGCGACGGGACTGGAGATCCTCGCGCAGAGCACCACGGATGACCACTCATGGGCCAGAGCTCTCCGGCGCGTCGGACTGAGCGACACGCGCCACGCAAAGTCGTGTGCTGCGCTGCGATCGCTGCTCGCCGAGCATGAAGGGAAGTCGGTGGCCGAGCTCGCGGAACGGCTGTCTTAAGAGTCCTGGCGGGAGAAACGGACCCGACCTGGCACGCCGGCCCGGGGGGACGACCTGCGGGAGATCGTGAACGCGATCCTCACAAGACCGGAGGCTGTTGCCCCGGTCGTGAACTGTGGTCAGCTGCTCCACCACCACTAGGGCGCGTCGTTCGGATCATGGTGTCCCGGACCTCTGGACGGCAGCGTCTACGCGAGCGGCAGGGCGCTCTCCTCCAGCTCGTCGGACGCTCGCGCGAATCCGTCTGTCAGCCTTCCCGGATGAAGCCCTCCCGCACCAGCCAGTCCTTCGCCACCTCGTGCGGGTCCTCCCCGTCCGGTGAGACCGGTGCGTAGCCGGCGTGAGAGCGCGAGGCACGTGCCGTTGAGCGTGTCGTTGCCGCCGATCCGCGAAGAACCGGCTCAGCCCGGTCACTGCCGTTGTGGAGGCGGCCCCTCGATGCTCGGTTCGGAGAACGCGGCGAGGTCGCGGCGGCGCAGCTCCTCTTCCGCGGTTTGTTCGATCCTGTGCATCGCGACACGCAGGACGGGGGGAGCCATCACCGAGGTCACGACCGCGACCAGGACGACGATGGTGTACGTGGCGGTGGTCAGTACGCCCAGGCGCAGGCCCGCCGTGGCCACGACGATCTGGATGACACCGCGCGCGTTCATCCCCGCACCCATGGCCACCGCTTCCCACATCCCGAGCCGGGCGAGCAGCGCCCCGAGGAACGCTCCGGCGAACTTCCCGAGCACGGCGACCGCCAGCACCACCCCTGCGGCGAGTGCCACCACGGGATGGGCCAGGGCGGCCAGGTCGAGGTGCAGGCCCGCGGTGGCGAAGAACAGGGGGGCGAACACCGCCATGACAACCGCCCGGAGCGGAGCGAGCTTCCTGAGGTCGACGTCGGTTCCGGAGCCGATGAGAACGCCGCCGATGAACGCTCCGAGCATCGCTTCGAGGCCGAGTGACTGCGTGGCCGCGGCGCCCAGGACGAGGACCGTCGTGACCACGGCGATCGTGGGGGCGGCATCGCCGGCCCGCTCCGCCATGGCCAGCGCCCGGCGCACCAGGGGCCGGACGACGGTCAGTGCCAGGATCACCACGCCCGCCATGTACCCGACGGAAAGGAGGACGTGGCCGGCCCGGACCTGGCTGCTGGCCATGGCCGACACCACCGACAGCAAGAGCCAGCCGATGGCGTCGTCCACCATGCCGGCCCCGAGAATGAGCTGTCCCACGGTGCGATGAAGCAGGCGCATATCGGCGAGGATCTTGGCGATCACGGGGATGGCGCTGACGCACAGCGCCACGCCGAGGAACGCGGCGAACACCGGCTGCCCGCTTCCCACGGCGACCAGCGACGACGGCAACAGGAGCCCCGCCGTCACACCCAGTCCCAGCGGTACGAGCAGGCCGGTGGTGCCTACGGTCAGGGTCGCCGCTTTCCTGCGGCGCAGCATCTTCGTATCGATCTCGATACCGGTGGTGCCCACCAGGAGCACCACGCCGAGCTGTCCGATCGAGTCCAGGGGACCGTGCGGCACTGCCGCGCGGGGAAGCCAGGACGACAGGGCGGGGACGGCGTGGCCGAGCACCGAGGGGCCCAACAGGATCCCCGCGCACAGTTCACCGACCACCGGCGGCATGCCGATGCGTACGGCCAGCCGCCCCAGGACCAGGGCCGTGGCCAGCAGCACGCCGGCCGGCACGAGAAGTCCGCCGCTCACTCCGCGCTGGCCACTTCGCGGGGCCCGCCCGCTGCCCGCACGGCGGGCGCGGCCTCGAAGACGGAGACCCGGTCCGAGATGTCCGGAAGCGGCCTGCGCTGCCGGGGACCCTTCGGAGGCGTACCGATGTCCAGGGAACCCAGTAATCGCTCGCCGTCCGCCATGTGCAACAGGCCGCGCAGGCCGTCGCTGGTGCACAGCCGCCCGGTGCGCCAGATGCTGCCGTAGCCCCGGCCGTGCAGCAGCATCATGAGCGCGTGCGTCATGGAGCAACTGGCGGCGAGCTGCTCCCATTCGGGGATCTTGTGTCCCGGAAGGGGGGCGAAGACCAGCAGCGCCCGCAGCGGCGGCTCCAGGAGGCTGGAGGGGCCCTTCTCGACGGCGCGGGGTTCCCTGGTGGTCAGCGTACGAGCCAGAGCGGCGCGTGCGTCACCGCGCACCAGGATCCAGCGCCAGGGGCGCAGCCTTCCGTGATCGGGCGCTGTGGCCGCACCGCGGAGGAGGTACGCGAACTCCTCGTCGCTCGGGGCCGGTTCGCCGAGTACCTTCTCGCTCCTGCGGGTGACGATCGCGGTCATGACGTCCATCGGGCGCCGTTTCCTTCCAGGTCGTGTGGCGGGCGGATTCAGGACCAGGCGACCAGATCACCGGCCGGGGTGAGGCCGAGGAAGAACGTCACCGTGATCCGCCGCTGGCCCTCCCCGTTCGGCAGCACCCGGTGGTAGTGGTTCGGGTTGAACAGCAGGGCGTCCCCCCGGCCGGGGGCAACGGTGAGGCGCCGGCAGCCGTCCACCACACGGGGGGCGTACCCGTACCGTTGACGGTGGACGTCGTCGGACGCCTCCCAGCGGTGCTGCCACAGGCTCGTCCCGCCGCCCTCTTCCGGCACCACCAGGTAGGCGTTGTAGGTGAGCTGGGAGACGATCTCCTGATCGAAGAGGCCACCTGGGTATTCGAGGTGGATGTCGTCGTAGTGCAGGAGTGTGCCCGCGTTGATCTCGCGCATCATCCCCACGAAGGCGGGCCGCCCACCGATGGTGGCGGTCGTCACCTTCGCCCCCCATGCCTCGCCGAGCATGTCCAGCGACACCGTGGTCGGGTCCGGATGCATGCCGGCCTCCCGCCACATCCGCTCCGCGGCTTCGGCATCCGGCCAGTAGCGATCCTCCTGCAACACGCCCTGGGGAGTGCGGTAGTCGTTGAGGGCCGGGCCGAACCTCGTCATGGCGACCCGGACCGGGTAGTAGTCGACGGTGGGCAGACGGTGCAGTACGGACGTCATGCCGTGGAGAACGGCCCCGTCGAAGAAGCCGGGTATGCGGGCCGCGGCGAGTTCACCCGTCGCGACAGCGGTGATGTGCTCCTTGGAGAAGGCGGGCACGTCCTCGGCAAAGAAACTCGGGTCGAGCGCTGTGCTGGGCATCATGCCTCCACATCCGTCAGGACTGGGGTGCCGGGGTTGGGGCAGGGCGAGGCAGAGCAGCGTCTTCGCACACGGGAATGTACGGGCTCCGGACATTGGCGGCGCCCATCGGGCAAGGGGCCGGGCGGTCGTCAACTACCGGAATGCGGAGCCTGGTGGACGTTGGGACGCACCACGGTATGTCCCGCTGATTATTCGCGCGAGTGGGCAGCGTGGCAACGCCCCCTCGGTAGAACGCAGTTGTCGAACCGTCGAGAGGTCGAAAATGGCCGTCATGCGATTCACGCCACGTTGATCGGACGGTGACGTGGTGAGCGGCCGGGAAGATCCATCCTGTCGTGCCCCGAACGCTCGTCTGCCCATATCCCGACAGTGGATCACCCGCGACGTCATCGTTCGGCACCTGTCATCCTGCACCAACCTGCCATAAGCGCATGGAGTTTGCCGGGCGAGTTGACCGGAAGGCACACCTTCCCGTGATCGCGTGGTTGATCAGGGCCGGGAAGCGCACTTACGGTCCTGAACACGCTTTCCACCAGACGTCCCCTCTGATCAGTGCAGCCGATCCCGCATTCACCAGCCGAACATCGGAGACACTTCGTGAGCGGTAACGGACTTGGTCCCACGAGCGTATGCACGCCGCTGGACAGCAGCGAGATCCGCCGGTTGTCGCACCACTACCAGCGGTACGGCATCGCCACCGTGACCGACCTGATCGAAGGGCACACACGTCAACTGGTGCGCACCGAAGCGGAACGCCTCCTTGAGAAGCACGCCGAGCGACGCGATTTACGCCTTCAGACCACCGGCTATACCCGCCGCTCGATGTCCGTGGTGCCCAGCGAGATGATCGCGGCCAACAGCGAACTGGTGACCTCGATCTACTCGAACCCCGAGCTCATACGCACTCTGGAAGCCCTCGCCGGCGAGAAGCTGCACCCCTGCCCGAAGCCCGACGAGGAATACCTGATCACCCGCCAGGAACAGCGCGGGGATACGCACGGCTGGCACTGGGGCGACTTCAGCTTCGCCCTCATCTGGGTGCTCGTGGCACCGCCGATCGACGTCGGCGGCCTGCTCCAGTGCGTGCCCCACACCACGTGGGACAAGGCCGCACCGCGGATCAACAACTACCTCGCCGAAAACCCCATCAACACCTACTACTTCGCTTCGGGAGACGTGTACTTCCTGCGGACCGACACCACGCTGCACCGCACGATCCCGCTGCGCGAGGATGCCACCCGCATCATCCTGAACATGACGTGGGCAGGTGACCGGGACCTGAAGCGCGAGCTCGACGCGGACGACCGGTGGTGGGACGACGCCAACGTCTCGGCGGCGTCCGCCATCAAGAAGTGAAAGTCCCCGACACCGATTCCCGCCCACGAAGAGAGACGGCCATGACCGAGATGAACACCCCGGACTCCGCCACGGCGCTACGGGACCACTTCGACAACGTCGAACCGGGGATCCGCCGCCGGATAGCCGTCCAGGACCCGGCAATCAAGGAATACCTGGACGACATGCTGGTCCGTATCGCCGGACACCGCGGTGTCGAGCACCCGTACCTGAACGCCTACCGCACCACGCGGCTCACCCCCGAGCAAGAACGCCTCATGTACAGCGAGTGCTACTACTTCTTCCGCCATCTCCCCTTCTACATCACCGGGATGGCGATCAAGACCCGGGACGAGATGATCCTCCGGGAAATCATCCTGAACGTGGCCGACGAGGTCGGCGGCGATCCGACCCACTCCGTCCTTTTCGGTGATTTCCTCGCCCGGATCGGAATCGACAAGGAACACCTCGACGGCTACGAGCCGCTTGAGGTCACCAAGCGCCTGAACGACGGAATCCGGGTCCTCTACACCGAATCGTCGATCCACAAGGCTCTCGGCGCGCTGTACGCCGACGAGACCATGTCGTCCATCATGGTCTCCAAGATCAATGACGGCCTGGCCAATCAGGGCTACGACAAGGACCTGCGCCACTTCTGGCAGCTGCACATCGACGTCGAGGTGGGCCACAGCAACTCCGTCTTCAACGCGATCGCTCCCTATGTGGGATCGCCGGACACCCGGGAGGAGTTCGAGGAGGGGGTCTTCGAATTCCTCGGGCTCGTGGAGCGCTACTGGGACGGCGTGCAGCAACTCGTGGGCCTCGGGGTATGACCACCGAGGCATCCGGGGAGCTCGGGGCGGCCTGCAGCCTGCGGCACACCGCCGTCGGCCGCCCCGTCCCGGGCTCCCTCCACTCGGTGTCCGTCTCGATCCCCGACGTCGCTGCGGTCATCGGCTACGAGTCGGGCGACGCGGCTACCCAAAGCCGCATCTCCTGGGGCTACCCGCGCTTCCGTATCCACCCGTATGTGACACGGGTGGCGGGGCTCCTCGCTCAGGACGGCATCGATCCGGCCAACGGCCTCCTCCTGACCCGCTCGGCACGAGCCGCAGGGGCCGCCGCGACGTACGCCGGCCTCACCCCTGAAGCTGTGTTCGAGAGGAACGGCCTGCACGGGGTGCGGCTCCCCGCCGACGGCCCCTCGGCCGCACGGGCCCGTGCGTACTTACAGCACACGGGCAGCCACCTGTCCTCGCGCGAGGCGGAGGACATCCTGCTGGACGCCGGCCTGATCGAGAACCGGCAAGCCGAGGCCGCGGTGGAGGAAGCGCCCGCGGAAGCCGTCCGGGCCGTCCTCGCCCAGGCCTATGGTGTGCGCGACGCCGCGGACGTATCGCTGCACAACAGCGGCATGAACGCGGTGGCGGCGGCCCTCGCCGCGGTCTCCGGGATCCAGCGGGAGAACGGCCGGCGCAGATGGCTCCAGCTCGGCTGGATCTTCTTCGACACCATGCGCCTGTTGGAGAAGCGCGTCATCGACGTCGAACACACCACGGTCCCCGACCCGTTCGACCTGTCGGAGATCGCCCGCGTCGCCGATGCCCACGCCGGGGAGCTCGCCGGCATCATCGCGGAGGTTCCGAGCAATCCGAGCCTGCGCACCCCGGACATCCCGGCGCTGCGGGAGATCGCCACCCGGGCCGGCTGTGCGCTGGTGGTCGACGCGACGATCGCCACCCCCTACAACGTCGAGGTGCTCCCGTACGCCGACGTCGTCTGCGAGAGCCTCACCAAGTACGCCACCGGATCGGCCGACGTCCTGATGGGCGCGGCCGTGGTCAACCCGGCCTCTTCCTTCGGGCCGGACCTCCGCACCGAGCTGCGGCGCCACGGCGACGAGCCCTATCACCGCGACACGGCACGGGTTGCCGCCCGGATCCGCGGCTATGCGGAACGTATGGACCGGGTGAACGCCAACACCCTTGCCCTCGCGGCCTGTCTCGCCCGCCACGACAAAGTGGTCCGACACGTCGACTGGGCGTACGGCGCCCGCTCCCGGGGCAACTACCGCAAGGTCGAACGCCGGCCCGACGCACCGGGGGGCCTGCTCATGGTGGACCTCAAAGTCCCGCTCGAGCAGGTGTATGACCGCCTCGCGGTTGCCAAGGGCCCCAGTTTCGGGGCCGAGTTCACGATGGCGTCACCACAGATCTTCATCGCGCACTACGACCTGCTCTCGACGCCGGAGGGCCGGGCCGCTCTGCGAGCCAGGGGACTGCACCGGGACATGCTGCGGATCTCCGTCGGCACCGAGGAACCGGAGCGCATCGTGGAGACCTTCGAGCAGGCCCTGCGCCCCCTCTGAAGAAGGGGAACCGCCCCGGTACACCTGGGGCGGTTCCCCTTCCATGAGCACGCACCCTCAATCACGCAACAGGGATGCTCTCGCCGCCTTGCCGTACGCGTCGGCGGCCTCGAAGGTGGGCGCCAGGGCGGTCAACTCCACGAAGCCACAGGACTTCAGGGCCCCCAGCACATGCAGGGCCACGCCCTCGCCCTTGTCCGGGTGGTAGAGCAACCCCTCCGCACGCAGCCGCTCGACAGCGGTCCTCGGGTCGATCCTGCCGAGCGCCTCCGGTTCGTGCAGCCGCCCGTGCACGTAGTACATCGGCCGCCCGTCGCTCCGCCGCAGCAGTCCGTCGTCCCCCACCTCCGTGCCGACGAGTGCCTCCGCATACCTCAGCACGTGACTGGGACCGACCTTGCGCAGGTTGATCTCCACCGCCAGCGGCCCGCGCTCTCCCGCGACCACGAAGTCGATACCGAACGTGCCCCGGTGGCCGAGCTCGGCCAGCACTGCACCCGTGCGCAGGACCGCGTCGCTGATGACGGGCCGCCACCGCTCCTCCGCCGGGAACCGGCACCCCCAGTACTGGCCGCCCGACAGCACCTGGTCGTGGCTGGCGACGAACCTGACCGTGCCGTCCGCGCCGATGTCCCCGAGCCCGCTGGGCGACGAGGCGACGTCTTCGAGGAACTCCTCCACGATCGCCCCTCCGCTGGCGAGCTCCCGGTAGAAGTCGTCGGACGGCATCCGGATCACCTCGGCCGCTGCGAGGAGGTCCCCCGTGCTGCCGAGCTTGCCGCAGTCGACCAGCACATTGCCGATCGACGCGGCATACGTGTCCGGGCTCAGCTTCACCATGACGCGCCGCGCCCTGCGCGGGCCCGAGGCGAGCCGCTCGATTTCCCGTACCACGGCGTCCTCGCTGCGCAGCTCCTCCGCCGGCCCGTCAGGCACCGCGACACCGGCGCGCAGGAGGATCTCCTTGCCGCCGGCCTTGCTCCCCCAGCGGGCGACGAACGACCGGTGGCCCTCTTCGAGATCGGCACCGACCCTGCGGGCCAACGTGTCGAGGGAGTCGGAGGCCATGAAGTGGACGATGGACGTCCGTGCACTCTCCTGCGCGGCGCCCCGCAGCGCGTCCACGATCCGGTCCTCGCCGAGGACCAGGTCATCGAGCGGGCGCGGCTGGTCGGAGCTCGGCGTCAGCAGGGTCAGCCGCTCACGGGCGCTTTCGATCATTCGGTCGTCGAACTGGAAAACATCGCGGAAGTGGTACTCAAGCGTGTAGGGATCGACCGGTTCCGACGTCACGACGACCGCCCGCACCGCCGGGTCGCGGAGGTCCCAGAGGAAACAAAGGCTCCGCTCCGCCGAGTACTGAAGATATGACACCTCCTGCAGTATCCGGTCCGCGTAGTTGAACGCGTAGATCAGAATCCGCGTGAAGCCGAAATCAGCCATAAGAAGGGCCCTGCCTCGCTTGTCCGAGTTGCGGCCGCCGGTCCCATACGGGCCGGATGCTTCAGGCAAGGGTACGAACCTGTCGGTGAAAACGGGATCGGAATTACACGTTCCGGTGATTTTTCGTAAAAGAGTGCGAGCGGTCAGCGTAACGTGCGTGGCCAGAAATAACCCGACACCCCTTCACTCACGTCTGGGTCATTTGATCCATACATGCGTCGGTGACACGATCGGGCTTGTGAAGATCCCGAAAGCCATCTGGGCCCTGGCCCTCACTGTCTTCGCGTGGGCATCGGCCTTCCCGGCCATTCGCGTGGGCTTGGGAGGCTTCGGTGTCGCCGGTCTCTCGCTGGCCCGCCTCATGGTCGCCTCGGTCGCCCTGGCGATCGCGGCACCGTTCCTCGGTGTACGCACCCCACGCCGGCGCGACCTGCCCATGATCGTGCTGTGCGGTGCGAGCGGCATGTCGGCCTACCAAATTCTTCTGAACTGGGGCGAGGTGCACGTCCCCGCCGGCACCGCGAGCCTGCTCATCGCCGTCGCGCCGGTGTTCAGCGTGCTGCTCGCGGCAGCCTTCCTGGGGGAGCGGATCACCTGGCTGAAGGCCGTCGGAAGCGTGGTGGCGATCGTCGGCGCGGCGGTGATCGCGGTGGCCGGAGGTCACGCCGAATACACCGCCTCGGCCTGGGTCGTCCTCGCCGCGGCCGTTGTCCAGGGCGTTTACCACTTCGCGACCAAGCCCCTCCTGGTCCGGTACACCGGCCTGGAGGTCGCCTGTTACGCGATGTGGGCCGGGACTCTCTTCCTCTTGCCTCTCCTCCCCTGGATGGTGCACGGCTTCGCGACCGCGTCGGCGGCGTCGCTGGCGTCCACCGTCTTTCTCGGACTGTTCCCCTCCGCCGTAGGCTTCGTGGTGTGGGGGTACGCGGTCGCCCGGCTCTCCATCGCCTCCTCCACCGCGGCCCTGTACCTCGTGCCACCGGTCGCCCTCATCGTCGCCTACGTATGGCTGGGGGAGGTGCCGTCCCCCCTGGCGCTGGTCGGCGGGGTGCTCGGGATCACGGGCGTCGCACTCATCAATCGCCGCCCACGCCGGACCGTCCGCGACGATGCCACCGACGCGCTGGCCGCAGAGTCCGGGATGGTCCACACGGACGGGCCGGACAGGAAGGAGCCGCCGTCCCATCACCGAACGGCCCGACCGGCCGAGCGGCCCGGACCGGCAGCACCAGGGCTTAAATAATTCGCCATTTTTGCCCCTCAACTTCTCCTGTAGCGCACCATGAGCACTCTCTCGCAACACACCGTGAGCCGCATGGAAGGCACCCGACGCACAGTGGACACGCAGCACAACGTCTATCTGACCCAGACGTACACCTACGAGGCCAAGACCAGGATTCTGAGCTGCGCGGCGAGCGCCGCCGGAATTCGGCTTGCCCTGGTGGACAACATTTTCCACCCGCAGGGCGGAGGGCAGCCGAGCGATCGGGGCCGGGTCGACGATATTCCTGCCTCCCCCGTCCGTGACCCGGAATCGGGTTGGGTCTACGTCGACCTGGCCCTGGAATCCGGAAACGACCAGGTGGAATTCTCCGAGGGGCAAGTGGTCACCGCGGCCATCGACGCCGAACAACGTCGCCTGCATGCCGCCCTCCACAGTGCGGGTCACCTGGTCGACGCGCTGATTCGCCCCTTCGGGGTGCGGCACGTGGCCAGCAACCACTTTCCCGGTCAGGCTCGGGTCGAATACGAGCTGGAGGGCGCGGAAGTGGCCAAGGAACAATTGGCCGAATCCGTCCAGGAGGGAGTGGACAAGGCCATCGCACAGGGCCTCCCGATCAGCTCCGGTGAGTGCGACGGGCGGCGGACGATCACCATCGAGGGGCTCGCGACGGAGTTCTGCGGTGGCACACACGTCACCGACCTGAGCTGCCTCACCGATGTCTCCATCCGCTCCGTCAAAATCAAGTCGAGCCGCCTCAAGGTCGGCTATGAGGCAGCCCACGTGACGGTTGCCCCGGCCGACGGATCCTGACGGCCGTCCGCGCAGGATCCACCACGCTGGTCGCGGCCCGTCCTGGCACCGGGCCGCCACAGCAAGCCTGGGTCATGCGAGATGAGGAAACCCGGTCGGACGGCTCCGACGGGGGTTGGTCGGTTCCAGGCCGGTTCCCGGTTCGTAGCGGAAGAGGCAAGGGACGCCTCCACTCGGGAAGCCGCGATGAGCCCCCGAGCAGCTCTGCGGAGTGTTCCGACGCTGCGGCATCCGGCCACGGAGCCTCCGCAAGAACCCGTTGGCAGAACCACGGCGGCCACTGCTACGTTTCCGGAGGCCGTGCAAGAGAACGAGGAGGTGGTACCCGTGAACGTATCGACATGGGTGCTCCCCTTTGGGGTCATGGTCGGGCGATAGGTCGTCCGGGAGCGCCGTTCCATGGCACTCCCGAAAGGCACGACCATGCGATTCACTTCTGAACGGCGTCTCGACGGCGGCGTCCTCGAGCGCGAATTCACCCTCGGCGAGATCCCCGGCATCCTGTGGACGCCCGCATCCGCACCGGCGCCGCTGATCCTGCTCAGCCCCCCTCCCCTCGGGCTGCGCAAGACGTACCCCCGACTGGTGGCCCGGGCCCGGCACTCCGCGGCGGACGGCTTCGCCACGGCCACCATCGAGCTCCCCGGAAGCGGCGACCGGCCCCGTTGGCCCGCCGCCGAGCAGGCCCTCGCCGACCTGCGCCGGGCCATGGAGGCCGGCGAGCCGGTCAGCGACGAGATCATCGACGCCCTCATCCTCCCGCTGGTCGACAAGGCGGTCCCGGAATGGCAGGCAGCCTTGGATGCCCTCCTGTCGCTGCCCGAGATCGGCGGCCCGGTCGGGTACTCGGGGGGAGTGATCTCCATCGGGACCCGGCTGGCGGTGGTCGAGCCGCGCATCTCGGCCGCCGTTCTGTTCGCTGGGAGTTTCGTGCCTCGCGCCGTGTTCGAGGAGGCCCGCCAGGTCGCCATTCCGCTGCACGTCCTGCTGCAGTGGGACGACGAAGGGAACGACCGGCAGGCGGCCCTGGACCTGTTCGACGCCTTCGGCTCCAAGGAGAAGACGCTGCACGCCAATATGGGCGGGCACACCGGCGTCCCGCAGTTCGCGGGGGACGCCGCGGGCCAGTTCTTCGCCCGACACCTGAAGTGACGCCGGGCCGTCAGGCCACCAGCAGACGGTAAGCCGTATTGGCCAGGATGCTGCTCATCCAGGGACAGGTCCCGGCTCACCTCAGCTCTCTGCACCACGGGCCCCTGCCAGACTCTCGGTAGGGGCCCGCGCTGCCCCGAAGCCATTACCACCTTGTTGCCGCCGTCCGCCCGCACGTCCTTGAGGGCGTCCAGGCGCTGTGGTTGGTGTTGTTGGTCTTCGCGTCGAGGATCGTGTCGTATGTGAAGACGACGTCGGCGGAGGTCAGCGGCTCGCCGTCGCTGAACTCCACGCCGTCGCGCAGGGTGTAGGTGTGGGTGAGGCCGTCGGCGGCGACCTCGGGCAGCGCCTTCGCCAGTGCCGGTCTCAGCTTGAGCTTGGCGTCCCGGGCGAGCAGGCGGCGACACCCGTGAGTATCGCCGCCGTGGCGGCGGCTGTCCGTATCCGTCGGACCGTCATGGACCTCACACCCCTATCAATAAGGGTTACCCGGGCCGGTCGGCGGACAGTCCGCCGCGTGCGTCACTCTGTGGACAGCTCGGCGCGCACCTCCCGGGCCGCAGCGACCAGGTGCTCCAGGGAGGCGCGGACCTCGGGCCAGCCGCGGGTCTTCAGACCACAGTCGGGGTTGACCCACAGGCGCTCGGCGGGAATGGCCTTGAGGCCGGTGCGCAGCAGGTCGGCGGCCTCCTCGACGCTCGGCACCCGCGGGGAGTGGATGTCGTACACGCCCGGCCCGGCCTCGCGTGGGTAGCCGTGCGTCGCCAGCTCCCGGGCGACCTGCATGTGGGAGCGGGCGGCTTCCAGGCTGATGACGTCGGCGTCGAGGTCGTCGATGGCCTGGACGATGTCGCCGAACTCGGCGTAGCACATATGGGTGTGGATCTGCGTGCCCGGCCGCACGCCGCTGGTGGTGAGCCGGAACGCGTCCGTGGCCCAGGCGAGATAGTCCGGGCGGTCGGCGGCCCGCAGCGGCAGGGTCTCGCGCAGTGCCGGTTCGTCGACCTGGATGACCGAAGTCCCGGCCGTCTCGAGGTCGTTCACCTCGTCGCGCAGGGCGAGGGCGACCTGGCGGGCCGTGTCGGCGAGGGGCTGGTCGTCGCGGACGAAGGACCAGGCGAGCATGGTGACCGGGCCGGTCAGCATGCCCTTGACCGGGCGGTCGGTGAGGGACTGGGCGTACGACGTCCAGCGCACGGTCATCGGTTCGGGGCGGGAGATGTCGCCGGCCAGGACCGGCGGGCGGACGTAGCGGGTGCCGTAGGACTGCACCCAGCCGTGCTGCGTGGCGAGGTAGCCGGTGAGCTGCTCGGCGAAGTACTGGACCATGTCGTTGCGTTCGGGCTCGCCGTGCACCAGGACGTCGATGCCGGTCTTCTCCTGGAAGGAGAGGACCTCCTGGATCTCGGCCTTGACACGCTCCTCGTATCCGGTGCTGTCGATCCGCCCGGTGCGCAGGTCGGCGCGGGCGAGGCGCAGTTCGTCGGTCTGCGGGAACGAGCCGATGGTCGTCGTCGGCAGCAACGGCAGTCGGAGATGGGCGCGTTGGGTGGCGGCGCGTTGGCGGTACGGGTAGGAGCGGCGGGCGTCGAAAGCTGTGACGGCCGCGGCGCGGGCGCGCACGGCGGGGTCGCGGGCGATCGGTGAACTGACCCGGGAGGCCAGATCGGCGCGGTTGGCGGCCAGTTCGGCCGTGATGGTGTCGGTGCCCTGGGCGAGGCCCTTGGCGAGGATGACGATCTCGGTGGTCTTCTGCCGGGCGAAGGCCAGCCAGCGCCGGATCTGCGGCTCGATGTCGGGCTCGGCGGACGCGTCGAGAGGGACGTGGAGGAGGGAGCAGGAGGCGGCGACGTCGACCCGGTCGGCGAAACCGAGGAGGGTGCCGAGGGTGGACAGGGACTTCGCCAGGTCGCTGATCCAGATGTTGCGGCCGTTGACGACCCCGGCGATCAGCCGCTTGCCGGGCAGTCCGCCGACGGCGGCCAGGGCGTCCAGGTTGGCCGCGGCGGCCTCCGTGAAGTCCAGGGCCAGTCCTTCGACGGGGGCCTTGGCG
This sequence comes from Streptomyces sp. NPDC107765, assembly GCF_055657085.1. NCBI lineage: Bacteria > Bacillati > Actinomycetota > Actinomycetes > Kitasatosporales > Streptomycetaceae > Streptomyces > Streptomyces sp. NPDC107765. The sequence goes on from NZ_JBVKBL010000009.1 coordinate 345,742, forward strand.
AGCACGGGCAGGGCGTCGCCGAGGCGGTCGAAGTAGGAGGCGACCAGGAGCTTCGGGCGGTCGGGGAGGGCGCCGAGGTCGCGGTAGGCGCGGGAAGCGGCGCTCAGCTCGGCCGGGGTGCGGTCCTCGACCAGGACGGGCTCGTCCAGCTGCACCCACTCCGCGCCCGCCGCGCGCAGGTCCGCGAGGACCTCGGCGTACACCGGGAGCAGCCGGTCCAGGAGGGTGAGCGGGTCGAAACCGGCCGGGGCATCCGGGGCGGGTTTGGCGAGCAGCAGGTAGGTGACCGGGCCGACGAGGACGGGCCGGGCGGCGAGCCCCAGCGCCAGGGCTTCCCTCACTTCATTGACCTGCTTAGTCGAGTCTGCCGCGAGCACGGTGTCCGGGCCCAGCTCCGGCACGAGGTAGTGGTAGTTCGTGTCGAACCACTTCGTCATCTCCAGCGGCGCGCTGTCCTGGGTACCGCGGGCCATGGCGAAGTACCCATCGAGGGCGTCGGCGTCGACGGCGGCACGGTGCCGCGCGGGAATCGCGCCGACCATGACGCTGGTGTCGAGGACGTGGTCGTAGTAGGAGAAGTCACCGGTCGGGACCTCGTGGACGCCGGCGTCGGCCAGCTGCCGCCAGTTGGTGCGGCGGATGCCGACGGCGATCTGCTGGAGGGCGTCGGCGGTGACGCGGCCCTTCCAGTAGCCCTCGATCGCCTTCTTCAGTTCCCGGTTCGGCCCCTGCCGGGGGTAACCGTGGACGGTGGCCCGTACTGCCGCGGCTGCGGACTTGGCTGTCACGAAACTCTCCTTCGCGAGCTCTGGACGAGAGCGACCCCGGAGGGTGCGCAGACGCGAAGGGACGACAGACCGGACGAGCCACGACACGCGTGCCCGCCGGATATGTACGCCGACCCGCCCACGAGGTCACCGGGATCTCCGCGCACGGCCGTCCGCGCGCGGGCAGTGGCAGGTCTTCGGACTCACGGGCACGCCTCGTTCTTCTCCGAGGCACCTACTGGCCGTCGCTTCCCGGGCCCGTCGCTTCCAGGCCCAGTGCGAATGACGGCGGTCGTTCCCGCTCACCGCTGCGGGGCAGTCCCGGATTCCCACCGGGTTCCCTCTTACGACGCGTCTGCCTGGCGGGCAGGGCGAACCAGCTGCACGGTCAGCGTACACACCGGACCGAGGGGGCGAGCGACCGTGGGAGCACCGTCGCCCGCGCCGAGATGGCCTCAACTGCAGGAGGCAGTCGAGAAGGGCGAAATTAATTCAATACTCCGTCACCCCCGTTTACGACGGTTCGGAAAAGATCCCCAAGGGCGTGACCATCGAGGCACACGGCTCAAACGGATTCGCCTTCACGCAACACAAGAGCACCGGAATCAGCGGCCAGCACAACGTCGCCTTGATACCGAACAAGAAGAGAGGCACCTAACGGCACACAGCGACGGCGCGTAAGATCCCACCAGCACCCGGCACAAGGACACGCGATGACTGCTTCCCTCGAACTACTCGCGCACATCATCCCCCCACCCGCGCAGCCCCGAGACAAAGACTGGGACAGCGCAGAGCAAGCACTGGGCATCCAACTTCCCAGCGACTACAAGGAGCTCATCCACACGTACGGAGGCAGCAACTGGGACGACTACCTCTACGTCCTGGAGCCCGGCTGCCCCAACGACAACTACGACCTCATCGAATGGGAAGACCAGCAAACCGAAGCGCTCGACGGACTGTGGGAATTCGAGAAAAAGCCCACTGAACTCGAAGAAGAAGGAACCCGAGTCATCCCGTGGGCCACCACCGACCACGGCGAGTGCCTCTACTGGCTCGTCCGTCCCGGCCAGCACCCCGATGCATGGACCATCATGGTCAATGAGGCACGTGGTGAGCGCTGGGAACACTTCCCCCACACCTGCACTCAGTTCTTGGCCGCCGCCCTCAATGGTGACCTGCGCTCCGAAATTCTTTCCTCTCGATTTCCCCTCTCTGTCCACGAGTTCCGGCAACTTCAGGCGGTATAGCCCGGCAGTCGGCTCCCATGAGCGACCGGCCCGTATGACAGGAACCATTCGGTCCGGGTTGCCACCTGGCTTACGCCACGCTGCCCGGATCCGGGTCGTGCGCACATCCGAGCGTGGTGAGTGCCTGCCAAGGAAGCATGCTGTACTCACGACCTGGATTCGCTGGGTGGGGGAGGCGGTGACCCCCTCCGGTCTCAGCGGTTTCCTTGGGTGAGGAACCCACGCCCCACTAGCTCGCGCGCTGAGCAGTCGCCCAAATCGACGATGCACTGATGGAGCGCAGAGCGCTCTGCTGGGGCAAGGCCGATCCCTCGAGACCGGTTCCCCTCCGCCTGCGCGGAGCGGACTCGATGCACGTCCTGCCGGTCGAGCCGCTGGCGCTCGCGCTGGGCGAGGAGCGGGTGGTCGGCTCTGACCGCACCGTCAGCTTCAACTCGGTGCGCTACTCGACCCCGCCCGGCTACACCGGCGCCAGGGTCTGTGCCGGGTCGTGGGCGAGGAACTGTCGATCACGGCCCGCACCAAGTCCGGTGACCTGTCGGAGATCTGGCGTCACCAGTTGTCCACGCCTGGCGTCCCGCAGCTCATCGATGCGCACTACCCCGACCACCCCGACGGCCGCTCGGTCCATCAGCCCAGGCTGCGACCGCGCTCGGAGGCGGAGGTCGCGTTCGTGGGCATCGGCCCGGGAGCCGGGCGCTGGCTGAAGGAGGCCGCCCCCGCCGGAGCGTCTCGCATCCGCGCCAAGATGGCCCACGCCGTCGAGCTCGCCGCGGTCCTGGGCATCGACCGGGTCGACCAGGCCCTCAGGCTCGCGGCTGCGGCCGGGCGCTTCGCCGAGGACGACCTCTCCATCCTGGAGCACATCGCGGCCAGCGAGCCCGTCGGCCAAGTCGTCCGCGCGGACGAAGCCCTCTTCGTCCAGAACGGCACCATCGCCTGGCAAGCCCTGGGTCGACAGCAGACAGCGGCTGGGGAGTCGATGGCCGACTGGCCGCAGTCAGTCGCCGATGAACCACAGATATAGGTGCAGCCCGCGCTCGACGACCTCGCACAGCTCGCGGGCCTGCCCGGCCCAGTCACCGCCCAATTCGGCAGGAAGCCGGTCGAGTTCCGACAGCAGCAGCGGCACCTGCCGCTGGTTGAAGACCGCATCCCCATACGGAGTCAGGGCCCAGAGCATCGGAAACTCCGCCGAATCCAGATCCGCGAAGCCGACCGTCCACTCCACACCGGCTTTGGCGCGAGCCACGACGTTCCCGCTGTCACCACGCACCGCCATATTGATCATCCGCCGAGCCTATCGGCGCCCACCTCGACCCACGAAGGAATTACCGACCATGACGTTTCCACAGGCCCCGGCCCTGCCCGAGGAACTCGACGAGCTGATGCGCCGAATGCGGCTGCCCTATATGCGCAAGGCTGCACCCGACGTCCTGGCCACTGCCCGGGCTCAGAGGTGGGATCCCGCCGAGGTCCTGCGGCTGCTGATCTCCGAGGAGGTCAGCAGCCGCGACGCGGCCACCCGGCGCCTTCGCCGCCACTCGGCGAACTTCCCCACCGGCAAAACCCTCGCGTCCTGGCGAGCCGAGGACTCCACCATCCCCGAACCCACCCAGAACTCCCTGATCACCTTGGGATGGATCGGCCGCGCGGAGAACCTGGTGATCGCCGGCCCGCCCGGAACCGGGAAGTCGCACTTCACCGGGGGTCTGGCCCAGGCCGCGATCGAGAAGGACCTGCGGGTCGCCTGGTTCACACTGGAGATCCTCGCCGCCGCGATCGGCAAGTCGAAGGTCGACGGCTCGACCGCCCGCACGGTCGCACGGCTCTGCCGGGCCGATCTGATCGTCATCGACGACATCGGCCTGCTCCCGGTCGGCGAGGACGCCGCCGAGGGCGAGTCGCCAGCCGATCTCCACTCCTGTGAACGGCATGCCGCCATCCACCTGGTCCAAACCCGCGAAGCCGATGAACTCCCCGGTGGCCCTGCACTTCAACCGCCCACCACCCGTAGCCGCGCTGGTCGAACTCGGCCTGGAACTGGGCCATGGAGGCATCGCTTTGTTCGCGGGTGAGTGGATCACCCAAGTGCTCCCGCACCTCGGGATCGGCATTCATCGCCGCCCATGGTGCAAGGTCGGAGTCACGCCATCGACGGAGGGCGAGGCGATCGGTACGCAGTTCGGCCATGCTGCCCACCCATGTGAACTCTGCCGTCCGGGCAATCCTTTTTCTTCGATGAGAGCCGACTGGCGACCGGCCTCTCTTGCATGGCGCGTCCTGCCGTCGGGCAGTTGGCTCACGACGGTGCCGCCTACTTCGGCCGGGTGGTGCCGGTGACTCCCAAAAGCCTTGACGATGGGGTGAGTTGGGGCTCGATACTTGGCTGGGTACGGCAGGGGCGGGCAGGCGAGCGGGGGGCTTTCGGTGGGTGCGCTGAGGGACGTTGAGACACAACGGGCCTGGGATCTGGCGCGGGAGGCCGTGCGACGGTTGGCACCGGAGGAGTTGGAGCTCTTCGAGGAGACGGCCGGGGCGTACTTCGACGATCCGCGGCGGGGAGACCGGAAGGCTCGCCAAGAGCCGTTGGGGATCGGCATCGACGCCGTGGTCATCGGGACGCTGACGCAGTTCGCGCTGCCGGTCGCCTCGGCCGTTGCGGGGAACATCGCCACCGACGTCCTGCGCAGGGAACGCCGGCGGGGCTGGTGGCGGTGGGGGCGGCGAGGTGGCGACGGTGACACTGAGGGCGGTGCGGACAACCCGTTCGCCGCGCCGGGCTCCGTACGCGCCGTGGAGCGCAACGGCAGCGAGCCCTCCCGGTCCCAGGAGCTGGAGCGTCTGCGGCAGGTCGCCCATGACCGGGCCATCGCACTGGGGCTGCCGCCGGCCCAGGCGAGTCTGCTGGCGGACGCCATCGTCGGTGGGATGCAGACGCCGCCGGCTCCGGGCGGGGAGGAGATCACCTCATGAGTACGGCGCCGGCCCCCTCGGTCGGCGCTGCCGGGGGTATGCCGCATCCGTTCCGGATGCCGTCGGGGACGTCCCTGCGGTTCGCCCTGCTCATCCTGAGCACGTCGACGGCCATGGCTGCGGCCCTGGGCGGGGCAATCGGCACGGCGGCGTACTTCACACGTGGCGGCGATATCGGCAGCCTCGCCGGGGCCATCGACTGCGCAGCCCGAAACAGCCACCAGGCGATCGACCCCGACAAGTTCACCCGCGCCTGCCCGCAGTCGTTCTTCGGGAACGAGACCGCCCTGGCACTGGCCACCCTGGGGGCGTTATGGCTGGCCATCGGCGTTGTCTACTGGCTACTTCCGGCCTATCGGATCCGCCGGCGCCGACTGCGACCCCTGCCGACCGACGGACTCACCGACATCCGACGCACCCTTGATGAGCTGGCCGTGACGGCCAAGCTGCGCTGCCGGGTGCGTTATGTCGTCGACTGGCGCGACCCGGCCCCCAACGGACTTGCCTTCGGCCGGATCGGGCGTCGCCATGTGATGCTCAGTACCGGCCTGCTGCAACTGCACCGCCGGGATCCCGAGGCATTCCGAGCGATCGTCCTGCACGAACTGGCACACCTGCGCAACCGGGACGTGGACATCGCCTTCCTCACGCTGATCTGCTACCGACTGTTCATCGTCGCGGTAGCGATTCCGATCGCCGTCACCGCGCCGCTCGGGCTGCTGGTCGAGTGGGTATTGGTGCCCTCAGGTCTCCTGTACCAGCTGCTGTCTGTCCTCGCCCAATGCGCGCTCGCGGTCACCGTCGCCATCACCAGCGCCGCGGTGCTGCGCAGCCGCGAGTTGTACGCGGACGCCCGAGTGGCGGTGTGGACCCGCGGAGCCCTCTCGCTACGACGCGTCCTCATCGCGGAGCACGGCCGCCAACGGACCGGCCGCAGCCTGCCCCCCTTCCTGCGCCCGCATCCTCCTGTCGAGCACCGGCTGGCGGCCCTGAGCGACACTCGGCTGCTGTTCGGCTTCGGTCCCTGGGAAGCCTTCGGACTGGCCCTGACCTGCTCACTCGTCTACCAGCAGGTGGTGCAATGGACCGAGGAAGCCGCGCGCCTGACGGACCGCGGCGGGCCGCTGTCCGCGGTCATCCCCGCCGTCGCGCTCGGCGGCGGCGTGGCGATGGGGATCTGGCGCGCGGTGCTGGCCGCATGGATGAACCGTGGTCGGTGGCCGGACGCCCATCGCACAGGCCTCGCCATGGCGGCCGGGCTCATCGTGGGTACCTTCGGGGACCAGATGCACAGCACGGCAATGGCCCTCGGTATCGCCAACCCGTTGCCGGTCCAGCTGTCCTGGTGGCTGATCCTCGGAGGCATCGGCTACGGCTTCGTCCGCTGGAACGCGGCGACGGCCCGGGTGTGGGCACCCGTGGTACTGGCCGGCCGGCGTCCGTTGCTACTGGTCGTCGCAGGGTGCGGGGTCGGTGTCGCCCTGTTGAGCATCTTCTTGGGGCATGTCTACGACGCCGGCGCCCCGGGCTTCCCACTGCTCTCGTTGCCGCGCCCGCTGAATCTGCTTCCCACGCCGCTGGACTACCTGGGCTACGTGTTCTCCACAGCCTTCATGCTCACGCCGCCGCTGTCGGTCATCGCCCTGGTCGTGGTCACAGCCGGGGCCCCGCTTGCCGCGCGGTCCGGCGTACGACTCTTCGGCCCGCGCCGTGCCCAGGCGCGCACCGCGGGACCCGAACGGTTCCTGCTCCAGGCCGTTTCGGTCGAGGACTCGGCGGCGCTCCTGACCGTCCCGCGGCTGCGCCCCGTCAGGGCGGCGGCCCAGGGCACCCTCTTCGGGGCCGCCGCCGGGCTCGGACTGTGGCTGTGGCACCTGTTCTGTGCCGTGGTCTTCCCCTGGCCGATCGAATGGGTCGGAACGGTCTTCTCCTACTATCAGCTGGCCCTGGCAGGGTTGCTGGAAATCGCTGTCGGCTTCGTCGTCGCGTGGCGACACGCACGCGGCGACCTGCGCGCGCTGCACGGAATCTTCGGCACCCTCGGCGCGGGGCTGCTGCTGCCACTGGCCGCCATCACCGCACGCAACCACTTCGCCTGCGTACGGTGGGGCACCGGCCACGCGGCCTGCCGAGTGATGCCCGACCTGGAGTTCGGAGTGTGGGCGATCCCAATGATCACGACCTGGGCCGCGGGCCTGGCCCTGCTGCTCATCCCGGCCTGGACGGCGCTGCGTGATCGCCACCGGCGCCCAGCGGCCCCAGCGTGATCAGCGGCACCGGCTCGCGCGCCGCGGCACGGGCCGCCTATCAGTGACAGCTCGCGCCGTTCGACTGATGGGTTCCCATGGTGCCGCGGGCGGGTTCGCACTCGTCGGTTCACCGAGTGGAGCAAGGCCCGAGCCTGGGGGAGAAGGCTCCACCGTCTGGTGCTGGGCGAGCTCGGCGCACACGGGGAACTCCGCCGCCAACACGCACGAAGGCCAGGCACGGGAGCCTCTGCCCTCTGGTGAGGTGCATCCCACCCCTCCGTTCCCGAAGCCGAACTCAACGCCTTGGTTGCCGTGGATAGGCGACCGGGCACTTATCCTCTGGCGCGCCCTCGCATGAAGCAAGCGCAAGTTCACTCCTGCTATACGCTTTGCTTATGGATTGGGACCTTCGGGAGCTGCGGTTCTTCGTCACCGCCGCCGATGCGGGGTCGTTCACCGAGGCCGCCGCGCAGTTGTTCGTCTCACAGGCGGCGGTCTCGCGCACCATCGCCGGCCTGGAGAAGAGCCTTGGCGAGAGGCTGTTGCGTCGCCTGCCGCGGGGATGCGAGCTGACCTGCACCGGACAGCAGGTGCTGCCACAAGCCCGCCGGGTGCTGGCCGAGGCCGCAAGGTTCACCGAATTCCTCGCCTCGCGCCACGGTGTCCTGCGGCTGGGGTACGCCTGGGCGGCTCTGGGGCAGCACACCACGCGCCTGCAACGAGAATGGGCCCAAGGGCACGCCGAAACGACTTTGGAGCTTGTCCGGCACAACTCGCCGACCGGGGGCCTGGCCGAGGGCCTCTGCGATGTGGCGATCGTGCGACGCGCAGTCGACGAGAAGCGGTTCGACTCCCTCGTGGTGGGACTGGAACGTCGGCTGGTCGCCTTCGCTTCGGACGATCCGCAGTGGTCGCGTCGCCGCCAGGTGAGCATGGCCGAGATCGCGGACCGCACCGTGGTCATCGATCCCCGGGTCGGAACCACCAGCGGTGAGCTGTGGACAGGCACCCCCCATCAGCCGCAGTTCATACGGTCCACCGACGTCGACGGCTGGCTCGACATCATCGCCGCCGGACGGGGAGTGGGGACCACCGCCGAGGCTACGGCCCACCATCACCCGCGTCCTGGCGTGACGTATCGCCGCATCAAGGACGGTCCGCGCATTCCTGTCGCGCTCGCCTGGTGGCGTGACCACCGCCCCCATGGGCTCGGCGACCTGATCGACGCCGTGACCCGCCTCTACGCGACCGCCTGAAGCGCACGAGGCGAAGGCGCGGGGCACCCCGCGATTCGCGCTGGCCGGCATTGCCCTTCTATCCATACGTCTAGCGTATGGATAGCTCAGAGTTTGCACTTCATGTATGCGGGCTGAAGGCTCATGGTTGGGGCATGAAATCTGCGTCCTCCCCTGTCTCCGTCGACACCGCTCCCGTCTCCTCGCACTCCGTGGACGTGCCTGGTTCCGGCCAACGAGTGGATCGATGGGGCGGGATCGCGCTGATGCTGGGCAGCGGACTGTCCAACCAGTCCGGAGCGGCTCTCGCAGCGCTCGCCTTCCCTGTGATCGGTCCGGCAGGTGTGGTGGCCGTGCGCCAGTGGATGGCCGCCGCCGTGCTCGGGGTGGCCGGCCGACCGCGACTCCGCAGCTTCACCGCGGTGCAGTGGCGTCCGGTGCTGGGCCTGGCGCTGGTGTTCGCAGGCATGAACCTGTCCCTGTACACGGCCATCGAACGGATCGGCCTCGGCCTGGCAGTCACGCTCGAATTCCTGGGCCCCCTGGCCGTGGTCCTCGCCGGCTCACGACGCCGACTCGACCTCGTGGCCGCCCTCGCCGCCGGGGGAGCGGTGGTAGTACTCGCACGTCCCACACCGTCGACCGACTACCTCGGCATCGGTCTCGCCTTGTTGGCCGCGGTCTGCTGGGGCTGCTACATCCTGTGCAACCGCACCGTCGGCACCCGGCTGCCCGGCCTGGAAGGCTCGGCCGCCGCAGCGCTCGTCTCCGGCGCCCTGTACCTGCCCGTGGGCGCGTGGGTGCTCTGGCATCACCCGCCGACACCGCAAGCCTTGGTCTGCGCGCTGGCAGCCGGAGTCCTCTCCTCGGCCGTTCCGTTCGTGTCCGACCTGTTGGCGCTGCGCCGGGTGCCGCCGCACTTCTTCGGCGTCTTCATGAGCGTCAACCCCGTCTTTGCCGCGCTGATTGGCCTTATCGTTCTGGGCCAACCTCTCGACGCTGCCTCCTGGTTCGCCATCGCAGTGATCGTCACCGCCAACACCGTCGTCGTCTCCACGGCGGCCCGTGGCGTTGCGGACAACGGGAACTCCGTGGCCGCAGCCTGACCGTCCAGGTGCGCTCGCGCCGAGGAAGACCGGGCGCAGCCCCACGGACCGAGAGTTGTCGGGCGCTGCCCCACGGACCGACGGTTGTCCTAACGACGCAAGCATCTTCCGACAGCTGACGAAAGACCAGCGCAGCGCACGCTTACGCCCGTCGCTTCCACGCGGGCGACCCCCGACACCAAGTCGCGCATGTGCGCCCTCGTCGTGCGCCCTCGCCGCGCGCCATCGGGTGATGGTCGGTACGCATGTCGGCTTCCACGAGCTGCGGGGATTCGGCCCGCGGTACATCGCGGTTGTCCTGAACCGGCTCGGGGTCGTTTTGCCGTATCGGCGCGCATGGTCATCTAGCTTGCTAGGCCGGTCGATGGAGTCGGTGTCATAGCCGTTGCAGGCGATGAGCCCTTCTCGCACCTCGTCCTCCGGCAGCTTCAGATGCGCGGCGAGTTCGGCCGGGGAGGGATTGTGGTTGTCGGCGGCCTCCAGGTCATCGAAGGCCCGCGCGAGGTCGATACGGAGTTCCTGCAGCCGGCGCGGCACGTGGACGGA